>NZ_JBEYXW010000015.1:0-156437 GCF_040645195.1 Saccharomonospora sp. NPDC046836 | reverse complement strand
CACCGGGGAGATATCTGGCCACCAGCGGGGAAATCACTGGCCACCTATGGGGCGGCAACTGGCCGCCTACGGGGATTTTTCACTGACCGCCGACACGCCTCCTGTTCGAGTCGGCCGAGAAGATCGCGGACCGTATGGAAAGCGCAGCCAGCTGAGACCGGCTCACTGATTGACGCCACGCCCTGTTGGTTCTCGGACCGAGAATTCCTGTGTGAGACGGGAAACATCTCATGAATGACGATGGTGCTGAGAACGTCGATGAAGTTCGGCGGAACGCGCCGTTCCTCGTCTTCGACGACGCCGACCTCGATGCCGCCGTCGAAGGTGCCTTGCCCGCGCAGTAAGAATTGCGGTCACGCCGCGCGAGCTGGTCTCGGTAGTCGGGTAGTGACCCGGCTGTGTCAGGGGACCTTGGACCGACGACCACCGACGAGACGGGAGCCGGAGATGGCCGCGACAGGTAGGGCACGTTCGCGACGATGCCTTTCACCCGGGGGGCTCGTAGTCGAATTCTCTGTCGGGCAGGGCAAGGCCGTGCATGCCGTGGCTGGCATCTCGATCGATGTGCGGGAAGGCGAGACGCTCGGACTCGTGGGCGAGTTCGGCTGCGGGAAGTCGCGCGATCCCGCAGAACTCCCATCTCCGACATCTGGTGAGGTGCCGGTTTCGCACACGGCGCGACCGCGGTGCGAAGAACTGGTACCTGCCCGGTCTGCTGGCGTGGTGGGCGAGCATGGGGGCCGGTCTGGCCGGGTGCGACTCGCACGCCGGCCAGGCCTCATTCGCTGGGGCCGATCCGGCGCAGCGGCGAGCCTGTTCAGGGACGGAGCTGCGGGCGCAGGCCGTCGAACACGACCGTCAAGCTGCGGGTGCGCAGCTGCTCGTCCCAATGCTGCCGGTCGGCGGCCAGGCACATCGCCGTAATCAACGCGAGCACCTCCGCCATGCCCACCTCTGCGCGCACCGCGCCGGCGGCCTGGGCTCGCCGCAGCAGCACCCCGGTGGCCTTTTCCAGGTCCCGGTGCATCGGTGCGGTGCCGGCCTTGGGGTCAAGGCCCGCTACGGCGAGGGAGTCCACGAGCGCTTTCTCCCCGGTGGTCTCGGTGACCGCGAACGTGAAGAACGTGAAGAACGCGTCACCGGGGTCTGTGGCGTGGGCGGCGGCGTGTGCGTGGTCCAGTAGGCGCCTTACACGCTCGACGACGACAGCCTCGTACAGGGCTTCCTTCGTCGGGAACTGCCGGTAGATCGTCGCCAGGCCGACGCCGGCCTGGCGAGCGATCTCCCGCATCGATGCGGCACTGCCGTCCTTGGCGAGCACCCGCTCGGCGGCGGCCAGCACCTTGAGGCGGTTGCGCTGCGCGTCTGCGCGCAGGGGCCGGCCAACAGTCGACTCGGGCACGGGTCCTCCTCGCTGCGCTCCTGGGCAATGATCATGGGTGCGCGCTCCGGCGACGCCCACGGAACCGGATCTGCCGTTCCGAGTCCAGGTACGATACGCCATCGGCGGCATCATCCACCTCGGCGGGGCGGCGCGTGCCGATCGCGCGGGCTCGACAGGCATGCGCCCCATCGTCGGGCCGGATAGCCGTCTCGGTGAGCTCGTCGACCTGCGCGGTCGCTTCGTCCAGCAGCAGCACGTCCGGGGTGGCCGGCAGTGCCCGGGCCAGCGCGATGCGCTACCGCTGGCCGCCGGTGATTGGCGGTCAGTGAGTGAGGCCGCGTGCGGTCTGCGCTTGCGCCGGGGGATCGGCAGGTGGGTCGTCGGGGTGGTTGTGCGCGGTGATGTCGAATCCGCGCGGCACGAGTAGGTACACCGCGATTGCGGCGAGCAGCATAATGACCCCGCCGACCAGGGCCGCTCGGCCGAGCGCGGTGACGAACGCGGCAGTGGCGGCAGCGGCTAGTTCGGGCAATCCAGCGCTCTCTGCGACGATGAGAGCGCCGACGACGGACTCGTTCGCTTCGACTGCCAGCTGCCCGGTGATGCCGTCGCCGGTGAAGTTCTGGATGTCCAGGTAGGCGCGGTAGAGGACGGCGGCGATGCTGCCGAGGAGGGCGATGCCGAACACATTGCCCAGGTCGTACATGGATTCCTCGATCGCGGCGGCATTTCCGGCCTTCTCCTGCGGGGTGCTGCCCATGATGATCGCTGAGGCGATCGCCAGCGCGCCGGTCCCGGCGCCGACGAGCACCAGGGGGGCGATTAGTTGCCAGTACGTGTCCAGGCCGCGGAGGGCGAACAGGCCCACCAGCCCGATCCCGGCGACCGCCAGACCGCCGGAGAGGATGGCGCGTGCTCCGAACCGGATCGCGAGGGTCGGGGCGAACGGTGCCGTGGCCAGGGATCCAACGGCCATCGGCAGCAGAGCCAGACCGGCGAGGATGGGGGTGAACCCGGCCACGCCTTGGAGCCACTGGGCGACCAGCAGCATGATCCCAGCCATCGCGAGGCTGGCGGTGAACGCGGCGACGGTCCCGGCAGTGAACGGTTTGCTGCGGAACAGGCGCACGTCCAACAGCGGGTCCGGACGCTTCAGGCAGCGCCACACGAACAGGGTCAGCAGCAGCGCGGCCACGATCACCGTCCATGAGGCCAGGTCGGATCGCGGCGGCCACGGCCGGCGTCAGGGCGCAGGTACACCGGGGGCCGTCACCGGCCGGGCCTCTGGCTGGGTGACCCGGGCCGCCCCGGCGACCGCGGCCAGGAACGTCGCCAGCACCACCCCGCCCACGTCGAACGCAGACACCGCGCGCATGCGCACAGCATAGGCAGCCGCACCCGGCGCCGGCGGGACGTCTAGCCAGCCGACCTTGCCGCTCCACCGTGTTGACTGGATCGCCGCCACCGCTAGCCCTACGACCAGTAACCCAGCGACTAGCGCCAGCCACCGGCTGACAGTTCGAAGCCCCGTCGATGCGCGGGGGGCCCGAGTCCTGACCGTTCGCGCCGCTCGCCCTCTGTCGGTCCGACGCATGCCCTTCAAGCCGCCACACCCTCGGAGGTTTCACCATGTCCGCCACCACGAAGATCGCGGTCTTGGCCGCCATCGCCCCTGCGTTGCCCATCGCTCTCTGTCCGGATTGGACTGGGCCATTTTTCGCGCCCGCCATCGGCAAGATCAGCTGAAGCTCAAGGGGCCGTGCGCTGTTGTCACATCGTAACTGGTCTCTTTCGGCGTGGCTTGTTGATGTTCTGTCGAATCTTGTTGATCATGGTGTGGTGTCTGCTGATCGGCGTCCGTCCTATGAGGAGCTTGCTGCGCTTGTTGTGCGGCAAGCTGAGCTGATCGAGCAGTTGCAGACGACCGTCGAAACGCTCCAGGATGAGGTTGCGGAGTTGAAGCGGAAACTGGGACGGAACTCCAAGAACTCGTCCAAGCCGCCGTCGTCGGACTCGCCGTTCATCAAGCCCGCTCCGACGTCGCTGCACCGCAAGAACGGCAAGAATCCGGGTGCTCAGCTCGGCCATCCAGAAGCGACACTTGCCTTGGTCGACCATCCGAACGAACGGAAAAGGCGCGAGCCCGGCACGTGCACGGGTTACGGCCCTGATCTCTCGCAGGCTCCCGAAGGAGGGAGGGGTGGAGCGTCGGCAGGTGTTCGATCTGCCGCCGATGACGGCGCGGGTGACCGAGCATCAGCTCATCGCGCGCCGCTGCTCCTGCGGGACCATGACCTGCGGCACGCCGCCGGGGGGTGTGACGGCGCCGGTGCAGTACGGGCCGCGGATCACCGCGATCATCCTCTACCTCTACGCAGGCCAGTTCCTGTCGAAGAAGCGCACCGCGCAGGTGCTGGCGGAGCTGTTCAGCGCCCGGTGAGTGAGGGCACCGTCGCGGCGACGACCCGCCGGGCCGCCTGCCGCCTGGATGACTTCCTTACCCAGGTCGGCGATCGCATTGCCGCATCCGACGTGGCCGAGTTCGACGAGACCGGCCTGCGGGTAGCTGGCAGCCTGCGCTGGGTCCACTGCGCCCGCGCCAGCAAGTACACCTTGATCGCCTGCCATCCCAAACGTGAGAAGAGGAGCATCGACCACGCCGGTGTCTTCGGCCGGTTCCGTGGTGTCGCGGTGCGCGACGGGTGGGCGCCGTATGACACCTACGTCAACGCCGAGCATCAACTCTGTTGCGCGCACGCCCTGCGCGAGTTGCAGGCCGTCGCCGACACCACGCCGGAGGGTGTCGTCAGCGCGGGCGATGTGGGGTTCAACGCCGGGCCGAACGTTGGCGAGGTGCGCGAACACTACCGAATTGGACTGACAAAGTGATACGACGTGAGCGACTGCGGTCGTTGCAGGCTGTCGTGGTGGCAGCGCTGGTGCTGCCCGTCTCGGCGTGCTCGTCGGGTGATGCCGCCCAGTGTGAGGAGGCGTTCACCGCGGCGGCGACCTCGGTCGCCGGCGTGACCTCTGCGGAGTGGGACTGCAACTTCGGCTTCGGTGGCGGCTGGGTACGTGGTGACGTGGTGGTCGAAGCGGCCGGCGAGGACGAGGCCATCGCGGTGATGGACGCCGTCCTGCGGGCCTTCGCCGCGTCGCCCGACCTCGAGGATGGTTGGTCGACCCCGCAGGAGTACGCGACCCGAGACAGGTCGGTCATCGTCTCAGCGGGCGACGTGGGGTTCAATGGCCCGCCGAACGTCGGCGAGGTGCGCGAGCACTACGGCATCACACCAGGCTGACAGCCATCCGCAGCGGCCGCACAGCCGACCATCACCACTGGCCACAAACGGCCCGGACGAACGTGGTCCCACGCAGTGCGATCAGGACGTCGGGCTCGCGGCAGAATCCCACCCGTCTCCGGTCCGAAGGCCTTCGCCGTGCGCATTGCGTCGGGCGTGCTGGACAAACTCGACGAACCACTCATCGCGATCAGCTATGCTCGGCACTCCACGTGCCGCGGGGTACCGTGCACGACGACGAACGGGCTGCGTATGCCGCCCTGCGAACTGGGGCGACATGAGTGGCATGGCGAAGTGGAACCTGGGCATCGGCGCCGGACTCCTGGTCGTGGCCGTGGTGTGCTCGATACTGGACTTGATTCCGGTCGCGGTGATCGCTGGCATCCTTGGCCTGATCGGGCTCGTCATCGCCGGGTACGACGTGATCTACAACTGGCTGGACCGGGCCCAGTTGCGCCGTCGGGCAGCCAGGGCCAGCCGGGAGAACAAGGGCCGGCAGGGTCACTGAACAGAGATCACCAACGCCGCGACAAGTGGTCTCATCGCCAGCACGACACCAAACCCATGCAGCAGCAACGAAACAGCGTGCCGCCGCGCACGTGTGGGATCCCCTGCCGGACGACCTCCAGTGGGCCGAAGGTGTTGGTCGGGGTCAGTAGCCGACGACGAGCAGGCCGCGGTGCGCGGTGGGTCGTTCGAGTTCGTCGGCGAAGGCAAGGGCGTAGTCCGCTACGCCGATCCACGAGCGGCCGTCGGGGTCTGTGAGCTGCGTGGTCGCGGTGCGGTACCGCCCGGTCCGGACACTGTGGACGTGCGGCCCGAACTCGGCAGCCGGGGCGAGGTAGAGCCAATCGACCGAGTCCGGTGTGGATTCGAGTAGTTCCAGGGTGTGGCGGTGGGCGGCTACTCGCGGAGCGAGCCAGTCTGGGAAGCCGGGAGTCTCGGCCAGGGGCGGGCCGCCGGGGGTGAGCGGGAGTAGCGCCGAGGTGCCGACGATGCCGAGTCGGGCGCCGGTCGCCTCGGCCGCGGTGACGAGGACGGGAGTGCTCGCCGCCAGCCCGCCGTCGTCGTCGATCGGTGGGAGGGCGGACACGATCACCTCGGCCCCGGCGGTCATCTCGGCGACCAACGACGCGTCGTGGACGCTCCCGGTTGCGGTGGCTGTCGGGGAGGGGCTGCGGGCGACGGCGGTCAGCGCGTGCCCGCGGGTGGTGAACTCGCGGGCCAGGGCGTCGCCGACGAATCCGGTACCGAACAGGACGATCTTCATGATGCTCTCCCGGTCAGCGGTTGGGCAGGACGAGGATCTTGCAGTGCCGTTCGGGATCGCCGAGCTGGTCGAAAGCCCAATCGACCTCTGCCAGACCGACCTCACCGGAACCGGGAAGTGAGGCGGACGAGCCACGCTGGCTCGACGACGACGAGACGGCGGCGTGGTTGGCGCTCGTGTCGGTGCTCTCGACCCTGCCGGCTGCGCTGGACGCGCAGCTCCAGGCCGACTCGGAGCTGTCGTTCTACGAGTACATGGTGCTCTCCAGCCTGACCCACGCCTCCGACGGGACATTGCGGCTGCGGGACCTGGCCCTGCTCACGAACGGGTCGCTGTCGCGGCTCTCTCAGGTCGCGACTCGGCTCGAGGCCCGCGGCTGGCTGCAGCGCCGCCGCGATCCGGAGGACGGCCGCACCACCCTGGCCGTCCTCACGACTGCGGGCCGGACCAAGGTCGACGAGGCCGCACCCGGGCACGTCGAGACGGTCCGCAGGCTGGTGCTGGACCCGTTGACCAAGGCGCAGGTCCGGCAGCTGCGCGAGATCCACCACCGGATAGCAGGCGTCCTCTCCCCTGGAGGTACCACGATCTTCGGACCGCACGGCGTTTGACCTTGGTGCGCCGACAGCGCAACCCATGCCAGCTGGGCGGGTAGCGTGCTCGTATGTCTGTTGGCGTGCGGGGGCGCCGGTGGGCGGTGCGCGGGCTTGCGCTGCTGTTTGGTTGCTTGTTGGCGCTGGCGTTTCCGGCCGTCGACGCGTGGTGGCTGGGGTGGGTCGGCCTTGTCCCGCTGGTGCTGTTGTTCGGACGCGCGGGCTCCTACGGTGAGGCCGCCTGGCGGAGTTCGCTTGCCGCGCTGGGGTTTTTCCTCACCCTGTTCCAGTGGCTACTGCCGCACGTGGGAATCCTGGCTCTTGTGGTGGGCGTCGTCGCGGGTGTCCTCTGGGTGCCGTTCGGGCTGGCGACGCACCGGCTGCTGCGAGAACCGTCTGCGGCACGGGTGGCACTGGCGGTGGTGGTGCTGCCGTCGGTGTGGGTCAGCGTCGAGGCGCTGCGTTCTTGGGAAGGTCTGGGCGGCGCCTGGGGTCTGCTCGGTCTGACTCAATGGCAGGTGCGGCCGGTGCTCGCCGTGGCAGCGCTCGGCGGCGTGTGGTTGCTCAGCTTCGTGCTGGTGGCCGTCAATGTCGGGCTCGCCGCCGTGTTCCTTCCTGGCGCCGGCCGGGCGGCGCGGCTGATCGGCGGCGGACTCGTCGTCGTACTCGCCGCATTCGCGTTCGGCTATGGGCTGCTCCGGCCGGAACCGGTGGTGACCGGCAATGTTCGTGTGGTGGGGGTGCAGCCTGGCGTCGTGTACGGAGGTGACGCGCGCTTCGCCGCGCACCTGGAACTGACCCGGAGGGCCGCGGGTCTTGGACAAAACGTCGTGGTCTGGGGGGAGAGCAGCGTGCCGTTCGACCCGGCGCGCCGTCCCGATGTGGCGGCTCGGCTGGCGCAGGCCGCGGCGACGGTGGGAAGTGACGTGCTGGTCAACGTCGACGCGCGAGCAACGGACGGTCGGATCATGAAGACGACTCAGCAGTACGGACCCGGCGGGTTGGCGGGGATGTATGAGAAGCGGCGGCTGGTCCCGTTCGGCGAGTACGTGCCGTTGCGGCTGCTGCTCGGAAAGGTGCTCCAGGGCACCGAGATCGCCAAGGAAGACCGGGCCCCGGGCAGAGACCCGGCGATACTGCGGGTTGGTGGCGTACGGATAGGTCCACTGATCTCGTATGAGTCGATCTTTCCCGACATGCGCCGAGAACTCGTTCGGCTGCACGCCGACATCACGGTGGTGCAGAGCTCCCTCACGTCGTTCGACGGAACCTGGGCACAGCCGCAACAGGCGAGTGCCGAGGCGGTCCGGGCGGTGGAGTCCGGCCGTTCCGCCGTCCTGGTAGTGCTGAACGGCACGTCCGCGGCGTTCGATGCACAGGGCAGGCGGCTGGCCTGGATGCCGCCGGACTCGCACGGGATCTTCGTGGTCGATGTGCCGCTGTACCAGGAGATCACTCCGTACGTGCGGTGGGGCGATTGGGTTCCGGTCACGGCAAGCGCGATCACCGCGATCGCCATCGCCCTACTACTCGCGCACACTGCGCGAGCGCGGCCCGGCGAGGGCGCCGCGACCGTGCGGCCGCGACGCCGGGGGTCGTAGGGTCGGCGTTATGGAGTCCGACCAGTTGGGTCGGCGGGTGTGGTCACTCTTCACCCCCTACCGAACGAGTCTGGTGGTCATCGTCGCGGCCGTTCTGCTGAGCAGCGGGCTGGGCATCATCACCCCGTTCCTCACACAGGCAGCGTTCGACCGAGCGCTCTTCCCCACGAACGGCAGCGGCGTGCACCTCACGCTGCTGGCGTGGCTCGTGGGCGGGATGGTGGCGGTGCCCGTCGTGTCGGCTCTGATCGGTGTCTACCAGACCTACCGGACCACGTTGCTGGGCAACCAAGTGATGGCCGACCTCCGTGGACGGCTGTTCGAGCATCTTCAGAAAATGGACCTCGCCTTCTTCACAGCCACGCGCACCGGGGCGATCCAATCGCGGCTCGCCAACGATGTCGGCGGTGTGCAGTCGGTGCTGTCGGAGACCGCGAGCTCGATCCTCGGCAACGTCGTGACGGTCGTGGCCGCGCTGATCGCGATGGTGCTGCTGAGCTGGCAGCTGACCCTCGTCGCGGTGGCGATGACGCCTGTGTTCGTGCTGCTCCAGGTGCGGGTGGGCCGGGTCAGGCGCCAGCTCGCCGGGCGAACCCAGGAGTCGCTCTCGGACATGACGGCGATCACCCAGGAGTCACTGTCGGTGTCCGGCGTGCTGCTGGCCAAGGTGTTCAACCGGCAGCCCTACGAGGTGGCGCGCTATCGCGACGAGAACACCCGCCAAGTCGACCTGCAGGTGCGCCAGGCGATGTCGGGGCAGTCGTTCTTCGCCGTGGTGCAGACGTTCATGGGCATCACCCCGGCGCTGGTCTACCTCGTGGCCGGGTTCCTCATTGCCGCTGGGATCGGGGTCAGTGCCGGTACCATCGTCGCGTTCAGCACCCTGCAGTCGCGGTTGCTCTTCCCCACGGTGAACCTGCTGCGCGTCTCGCTCGACGTGCAGACCTCGCTGGCGCTCTTCGGCCGGATCTTCGCCTACCTGGACCTGCGGCCGCGGATCGTGGACGCGCCGGACGCGCGCACGCTCGAGATCACCACCGTCAGCGGGCGCGTCGAGCTGGACCGCGTGTGGTTCGCCTATCCGCCCGCCCCCGTTGCGGGCGCCGCGACGGACACGGCACCGGCGGCAGACCGGACCCGGGGCAACGGGTCCGGTGGCGACGGCCGGGGTACGTGGGCCGTGCGCGACGTCTCCTTCACCGTCGAGCCGGGGCAGCTGGCCGCGATCGTCGGGCCGAGCGGGTCGGGCAAGACGACGATCTCCTACCTCGTCCCACGGCTCTACGACGTCGACCGCGGCCGGGTGCTGATCGACGGGCGCGATGTCCGCAGGCTCACGCAGGCGTCGGTGGTGGACGCTGTCGGCATGGTCACGCAGGACACGTATCTGCTGCACTCCACGGTCCGTGACAACCTGCGGTACGCAAAGCCCGACGCCGACCAGTCGGAGATCGAGGAGGCTGCCAGAGCGGCCAACATCCACGACCGCATCCTGTCCTTCGCCGACGGCTACGACACGGTGGTGGGGGAGCGTGGCTACCGGCTCTCCGGCGGGGAGAAACAGCGGCTCGCGATCGCGCGGGTACTGCTGAAGGACCCGCGGATCCTCATCCTCGACGAGGCCACCAGCGCGTTGGACACGACCAGCGAGCGGCTGGTGCAACAGGCGCTGGAGAACGCGACGAGACGGCGCACCACGATTGCCATCGCGCACCGGCTCTCCACCATCCTTGGCGCCGATCTGATCCTCGCTGTGGAGGCGGGCCGGGTGGTGGAGCACGGCACTCATGCCGAACTGCTCGCGCAGGACGGCCTGTACGCCCGCCTCTACACGGAGCAGTTCGCCGGCGGGAAGGTCGAGGCGCGCTGCGCCGACGGCGTCCTCTTCAGCGACGGGGCGACGCTGGTCGCCGGACACACGGACGGCCCGGCCGTCCGTGCCGTTCAGGACCGCAGGGCCACTACGTAACACACCGTTGGATTCGCACCGTTGGGATCACCTCGCCAGGACGAAAGACGCCGAAGGCGACGAGGCGCATCCATGCGCTCTGGCGGGTACGCCCACTGTGTCGGCCATGGCTTGGCGCAGTTCGGCTGGCGCGACGACCTCGACGTCGATACCAAGCCGCAGCAGCTCGCCGTAGCCGTGCTCGGTGCTCTCGGTCGGGATGACCGCCTCGATCCATCCCGCGCCGCCGGCGGCACCTCGCCGAGGTGCAGGCCCATCCCCACGTACAGGACGAGATCCTGCCGGGCATCGAGCGAGCCTGAGACGAGACGCCATACGTAACCTCGGACCACGCGTTTTCCGACGTGCTCCGTCACACGATCGCGTAACTATGACGGAAGTTGTCAGGGTTGGCGTCGAGGATGGTGCTCCGGTCGCCGTCGATGGCTGGGCGTGGACCGAGACCTATGGATGTATGTATGAAGGGTGCTCAATGCGTGAAACGCCGGAAGATCTCACAGAGCTGCAGGCGCTGCTGGACGCCTCGCTTTCCAGTTCCACCCAGCACCTCCGCTCGATCATCAACTCCGAGAGCACTCTGACCGCTGAGCAGCTCGCTGGGGTCCTCACTGGTATGTGCACTCTGGCGCTGTCCACCGTGACGGCGAAGGGGGAGCCGCGGATCAGTGGCGTGGACGGGCATTTCCTGCACGGGAAGTGGCACTTCGGCACGGCACGTGGCGCTGCCAAGGCGCGTCATCTGGCCGCCCGACCGGCCGTCAGCGCCGCATACATGCTCGGCGAGGAGTTGGGTGTGTTCACGCACGGCACCGTGGAGGTTCTCAATCCCCAGGACAGCGATCCGGCCGCGGACTGGCCGGTTCTCCGCGCCTACTTCGCGGGCTTCTACGGTGACGACGCCTTCGACTGGGACAACGACGTGGTCTACTACCGGCTGCACCCACACTGGATGACTGTCTACGCAGCCGACAGCAGCAAGCTCACACAGGCGACGACGTAGTGGCGTGACCGGTTCCTCTCAACCGGTCGCCTACCGAAGTGACCGGAAGCCCATGCGAATCTCTTCTGAAAAGGTTTGCGGCTGTTCCCAGGCAGCGAAATGGCCACCCTTGTCGACCTTGTTGTAGTGGATGAGGTTGGGAAACGCCTGCTCTGCCCAACTGCGTGGGGTTTGATAGAGCTCGTCGGGGAAGACGCTCACCGCAGTCGGGACGGAGACACCCTTGGGGCTGAAGAAGGCGAATTTGTTTTCCCGGTAGAGACGAGCTGAGGATATCGCCGTGTTCGTCAACCAGTAGAGCGTGACGTTATCGAGGACATCGTCTCTTGTAAGGCCCTCGGTGGCACCGTCAAAGACGCGGGAGATCAGCTCCAAGCTTTTCGCGTCATGGTCGAGCAGAAACGCCGCCAAGCCGACCGGTGAATCCGCCAAGCCGGTCAACGTTTGCGGACGGCTCGCCATCATATACGCGTAGTTCGCGTGCTTATAGAAGAAGTCCAGCTGCTCGTACGTACGTTGTTCCTCGGTCGAGAGACCTGCCGGCATCGGCGCACCGGCCGCAGCCGCCGCGTCAACGTCGGGTGGAATCGCGCCAGGCATATTGGTGTGAATGCCGACCAGTTCCGGAGGCGCCTGCACGGCCACCAGATCCGTGATGACCGCGCCCCAATCGCCCCCTGAGGCCACAAACTTCGTGTAGCCAAGGCGCTTCATCAGCTCTATCCAGGTACCCGCGATGCGTTCTGGGCCCCAGCCGGGAGCGGTCGGCTTGCCGGAAAACCCGTAGCCCGGCAACGACGGAATCACCAGATGGAAGGCGTCCGATGCGCTCCCGCCATGCGCCGTCGGATTGGTCAGTGGATCAACGATCTTCAGCTGTTCGATGACAGATCCTGGCCATCCGTGCGTGACGATGAGCGGGAGCGCATCGTCACGCTTCGACCGAACGTGGATGAAATGAATGTCCAGCCCGTCGATCTCGGTCATGAAGTGCGTGAGGGCCTTCAGCTTCGCTTCGCACTTGCGCCAGTCGTAATCTGAGGACCAATAGGCCGCCAGCTTCTTCATCGTCGTGAGCTGTACACCCTCCGACTGATCATCAACGGTTTCCTTTTCGGGCCAGATCGTGGCATTGATGCGCGCGCGCAGGTCCTCAAGTTGGGCCTCGGGGAAGTCGATCGTAAACGGACGGATCCCGTTGGCGCCCGCTGAGGGATCGGTGGCGACAGACATGTGGGTGTCCTCTCCGTTTCGAACTGATTCGCGGTTGTGTGGGGTCTTCCCGCCCTCCTGCCGCGACAAACGGCACCGTCTGTTCAACGCCCGGTGGGACTGCGTCCGCGCAGTCGCACCGACAGCAGCAACGCGGCAGCGGAGCCCACGATCCAGATGCCCTGGATGATGAACGGCTCGCTGTGCTGCGCCGAGGGGAAATAGGCGGCTGTGTGCAGGATGCTGACCGTGGCGCCCTGCGGCAGGAATCGGCCGACGAAGCCGAAGAAGCCCGGCAGGAGGGGCGCGGCCACCGCACCTCCTGACGAAGTGTTGCCCAATATGACCAGCAGTGCCCAGGTCGGGATGATTGCCGCACCGCCGAACAGCACCAGCATCGTGGACGCCAACAGCGCCGACGCAGCGATCTCCAGCGACGAGGCCAGCCATAGCATGCCGATCGACGCCGGTAGGGCACCAATCAGGGGCCCTACCACAGCGGCGAGCACCATACCGCCCACCACGGCCAGCACAGCAAGACACGCCAGCCAGGCGGTCAGCGACAGCTGCGGCGCGTAGACACGCAACTGGAACACCGACAAGAACCCCAGAATCGTGCCCCCGAGCATGACGTAGAACGACACCAGTCCCTGCGGATCACTGGGCGGCAGCGGATGGGCATCGATGATCTCCAGTGTCGGAGACACGCGTTGTGCCCGCTGTCCCGCCTGTTGCAGCACGCGCGCCACCGACACTCCGGCCGCACTCGACAACAGCAGTTGCGGACGATCGGACGTGCCCAGCACGGCCACATAGATCGCCTGCTCGTCCAGCGCGCCCCGTGCCTCGGAGGCCGACGGAAACCTGCGAAAGTCCAGCGCGCCGCCGGTCGCGGCCTCCAACTGCGGCACCAGATCTGACGGTAGGTACGCCTCGCCCGTGATCCCCGCCGGTATATGACGCGGGGCAGGCCGGCCCAGCACCAGGCTGTACGAGGCGACGAAAAGCCCCGCCATCACGATCGCGATGGCGAGCACAACCAGCGCGTTGCGGTACGGCGCCCGCGCCAACTGTCTGACCGCGCGTCGGCCCACACGCCCGACCGGGGTCGTTCGGTCCGGCGACGAGGGCTTTTCTGACGGCGAGTCGTTCGCGTGCTCGCCCATACTCCTCCCCGGACATCACCCGGCGGCCCGTGTTGATAATCGCGACCTGGCCGGTAGCGCACCCGTGCGTCACATTGTCTCGCCTCACAACGGATCCGGGCCAATTGACCCGCACAACCCCAAATGAGATGCGGTCTTTGATCGACATGAGCACGGCACCGGACGGGGCACGATGCGAACCGTGAGGCCCCCGCGCGCCTCGAGGTTTCTCAGCAAGATCGGCCCACAGCTCCAGATACCGGCTCGGTCAATGGAATCCAGATCGTCTTTTCGGCTTTGTGCTTGCACTCCGAAGTCGCCTACCCGGGGATCTGGCCGAACGTGCTAACATCTGACCATGCGGTCAAAAGACCAGGCGGATGGCCAGAAGCGTCGCTCGTTCATCGAAGATGCGCGGCGCGCGCAGATCATCAACGGCGCCGTCGAGACTCTCGCGGAGCACGGCTACGCCGGGACCTCCTTGGCGAGGATTGCCAGTCGCGTTGGCATCAGCAAGGGCGTCATCTCCTACCACTTCGCCGGCAAGGAAGAGTTGATCGAACAGCTGGTGGAGCAGGTCTACGGCCGGATCATCGAGTTCGTCGCTCCCCGCCTCGAGCTGGAACGGACGGTCCTGGGGAAGCTCCGGATTCGTATCCGCGCAGTCGCCGACTACGCGGGCACGCATCGCGCCGAGATGGTCGCTCTGATCGAGGTTTTCGAGAATCTGCGCGATTCGAATGGTCGGCTTCGATACGGAGATGCCTTCAGAGAAACCCTCTACCGGAGCCAGGAAGAAGATTTTCTCGCGGGCCAGGCGACCGGCGAGCTTCGCTCATTCGATGCCCGTGTCATGGCGGTCACTGTGGAGGCAGCGATCGACGCCATGATCGCCTACTCCGACGCTTACCCTGATCACGATATCCAATCGCATGCCAACGAGCTGGCAGACCTCTTCGAACATGCCATCAAGGCGCCGGGCGCCCCGGCTACTGGCGATTCCTGACGCAGCATCCCATATTTCCCGCGCATTCCGGCGACACCACCCACTGGTCGACGGCTCAATTCACCATGCCCCGACATTCGGTGAATCGGTGCGCCCGGCCCTGACGTAACAACATTGGAGAGATCATGACATCGAGTACGGGTCGTACCCCTGAGGCGGCCTTATCTACGGAGCGGACGGCTCGTGTCCCTGCGCCGGACTTGGCGCGTGGGTTCATGCTGCTGCTGATCGTACTGGCCAACTCGGCCTATTACTTGTATGGCCGAGACCACTCGGGAAGTAGCGCCCACCCGCTTGATGGATCGACCGTCGAGAAATTCGTGCAAGCAGTCATGATCATCGGCGTGGACTTGCGTGTCTACCCGATGTTCGCATTCCTCTTCGGTTACGGCCTCATGATGATGATCCGCAGCCAACGAAAGAAAGGGATATCGGACCGGGACGCTCGGGGACTGGTGCAGCGACGAAACCTCTGGCTGATTGTTCTCGGCGCCGTCCACGCCGTTTTGCTCTGGGGTGGGGACGTTCTGGGCGCGTACGGATTGACCGGCCTGATCCTGGTGTGGTTCTTCATGCGTCGATCCGACCGCACCCTGCTGGTGTGGGCCGCTATCGGCACGACGCTGCTGTTCCTGGTGGCGGCGCTCTCTGTCCTCGAGGGCCTGGCTATCTTGGCCGGCGAGCAGGCCCCTAACGGTGTCGGCGCCTGGGCCACCGGCCTCATAACCCAGAGCGTCTCCGCCGAAAACGTGGTGACCGCGGCCATCGCGCGGATCACGCTATGGCCGATCCAGATCTTCGCCGTCCAGGGCATTGCCGGGATGGTCGTGCCGGTATCGATTCTCCTCGGGATCTGGGCGGCCAGGCGCCGAGTCCTCGAGCGCCCCGGTCAGCACCGGCGACTGCTCTGGATCGTTGCCGTGGGCGGTATCGCCATCGGTTGGGCCGGCGCGTTGCCGCACGCGCTGACGCACGTTGGCATATTCGGCGACCTCGAACCAATGTTGTCATCGTTCGCCGCACCGCAGATGGTCACCGGCCTGGCCTGCGGCCTCGGTTACGTCGCGGTGTTCGGCCTCATCGGTGACCGACTGTCCGGCCGGGCTCTCGGGTCATGGGCAGGCGCGGTCAGCGCGGTGGGGAAGCGATCGATGACGTGCTACCTCGCCCAGTCGGTTCTGTGTGCACCGCTACTCGCGGCCTGGGGTTTCGGACTCGGCGCACGCCTCGACAGCGCCACGATGGCCGCGTATGCGGTCGGCGTGTGGCTGATCACCCTGGTCTACGCGATGTACCTGGAACGAGCAGGCAAAGCCGGCCCTGCCGAGACCCTGATGCGGCGACTGACGTACCGGGTGCCGAACACGCCGCGGCGCTCTCCTGCGCACGGCGAAACCTCATAAGCAGTCACCGTGGGGAAATGGTCTGCGGTCACTGCCGGCGCCGTTTTGATCTCATCCCGCGAGGTCATGCCGGACAGCGATCGATGCCCCGTCGATGATCTTGGCGGGGTGAACGCGGTCCAGCTCTGCCCGGTTTCGTTCAGACGCCTTCGACTGCTGTCAGCCGCCCGGCCTTGACCGCGTTGACGAATTCCTGGTGATCGCGCTCGTTCTGGTCCGCGTACGCCTGCGAGAAGCCCGTGATCGACTTGTCGAACGCGTCGGTGCCTCCCAGGTACTCGGCGATGGCTACCGGGTCGCCAGAGCGAGCGTGGGCGCGGGCCAGCGTCCATCCGCACATGCGGGCGTAGGACGTGAGCCCGAGCGGGAGCAACGTCTCGATGTCCACCGAACCCTTCATGTCGCGCAACTGCCGCCAGTAGAAATAGCGGCGTACGTCCACGCCCTTGGTCCAGCCGAGGTAGACGTCGCTGGCCGCCTGCATCATCCGTTGCCCCTGAACCACTCGCTCGCCGGGCTGCCGGTAGCGGCTCTTGCCCACATACGGTTCCAGCACCGACTTCGTCGCCTCCTTGACCTGCAGGAACAGCGGGTCGGCCGCGTCGCGTCCCTGCAGCAGCACGATGAAACACCGGGTCCCGACGCTGCCGACGCCGACCACCTTGCGGGCCGCATCGATGATCTCGAACTGCTTCAGCAGGTGCCGCCGGTCGTCGTCCAAAGTTTCCGAGTAGGCGCGGAACTGATCGCGGATCGAGTGCTCGGCCTCGTCGGCCGACAGCCCATAGGTCCCGGCCAGATCCCGAAGCGGCACGACGAGCGGCGGCTGCGAGACGATCCGGTAACCGCCGTCGACCTGCTCACCGAGCTTGGACAGCGCCTGCAGGCTGTCGTGTCTGCGCGCCTTCCCGGCGATCTTCTCCGCCCGCCTTTCCGCCTTTTTCGCCAGCTGCTCGTCCTTTTCGTCCTTTTTCTCCGCCTTGTTCTCCTTTGCCTTCTTTGCCTTCTTTGCCTTCTTGGTCTCTTTCTTGGTCTCGGCCACCACGCGGCGGATCGTGGCCATCAGCTCATCCTTGTCCAGCCGGGCATACCAGATGTCCATCGCGCCCATCTGCGCGAAGTCGGCCATCGCCTCTCGGTAGGCCCGCACTGATGCCAGCGTCGCCGCCCGGATGTCCGCCTTGGCGAACCCATTGTTGCGGCCGGCGACGGTGAAGCTGGCCGCCATTCGCTTCACGTCGTACTCGAAGGGCCCCGGCAGCGTCTCGTCGAAGTCGTTCACATCGAACAGCAGCAGCCGCTCCGGTGAGGCAAACAGGCCGAAGTTCAACAGATGCGCATCCCCGCACAGCTGCACCTCTAGCCCGGCCACCGGCGTCGGCGCGAGGTCGGCGGCCATGACTGTGGCCGCGCCCCGGTAGAAACTGAGTGGCGAGACCATCATCCGGCCATGCCGCACCGGCACCAGGTCCGGCTCGCGGGTCTTGTCCTGTCCCTCCAGCAGCGCGACCGGGTCCGGGTGGTCCGCCGCCGGGTTCCACTGGGCATGGCTCGACAGGGGCACCTGGTCCCGGGCCTGCAGGCCCTTGGCTTTGCGATCGTCGACGCTCGGGTGCGCGATCTTCCTTGCGGCCATCTGGCTCACCTCCATGGGTTGCTGGGCGCTCGGACGCCGGCCCGCGAGCGGCCACTCTCCCAGGCCGAACCAGCACGAGCAGGTTGCCTACGCAGCCTGCTGTTTCTCCAGCTCTTGGTACCCAATATCCTGCGGCGACGCGCAGGAGACCACATCGCCCAGCCGGTGTGACACGCTCCCTGGGTCCTGTCGACTCGCCCCTGTGGTGTTCCGGAGTCGATCGCTGTCCCCTTCGGTCAGGATTCACCGGGAGACCACGCAACCCGTCACGCATCGACCTGACGGTCGCAGCGCGAAGTCGCGACCTCATTCCTCGTTCTGGACGCTCCACTCGACGAGGGGGTGCAGGACACGCATGAGGCTGGCGCCTCGCAGCAGGTCCCGGAGCGGTCGGGCGGTCGCGTCGATGGGCAGGATCCGATCCGCGGTCCCGTGCAGGATGAACGCCGGCTTCCCGCTCTCGCGCACGGCTTCCACGTCGCGGCGGAAGTCCTCGATCCACGAGGGCACGAGGCGTCGCAGTGCATGAACGTGGCGCTGCCCGGACTCACGATGGCCACGGCGGTGAGCACCTTCTGCTGCGGGGCGTAGATGAAGATGTTGCCGGGCAGTGGTTCTCGCCCTTGTAGGACAGCTCCAGGCTCACTCCACCCAGCTCGAGGACGAGCTCGTCGTCGAATGTCTCGTCGGGTCGCGGGTCTTCGATCTCGATGTCGCGGAATTCGAACGGCCCGTCCTGCACCTCGAGAACGGCGGCTCGCGCGGACGTGGTCATACGTCGTGCGCCTCCCGCGAAGCGCCGTCGGCGCCGTGGTGACAGTGGACAGAGATCATCAAAACGACTCCCAGATCGGGGTTGTGGGCCGCAGGCGCCCCTCCAGCGTGTCCGAACCTACGTCGGCTACCCGCGCTCGCGGATCGGTCGCCATATCGGTCACGGCCTGGTTTCTTTACTGCCGGAGACCTGTGCGCGAGGCCTGTTCGACTCGGGCGATCAGGCGGCTGTTGTGAACGGCGTGGCCGAATCCCGGGGTGTGGTGGGTCCCGTTCGCGATGTCGCGTGCCAGGCTGGCGTACACCTCACCCACATTGATGGACGCACCTGCCCAGATCTCGGCGGCGGTCGAGCCGGTACCGGTGGCGACGGGGCTGTCGGGCGCGGTGAATTCCACGCTCGACGACAGCGCGAGGTCGCCGACCTGAACACCTGCGGGGTGATCGCCGGTCAGCTTCAGCCAGCCGTCCGATCCGCGCACTTCCAGGCTGAAGTGGGCGTCGGGCGCGGGCACGCCTGCCAGGATCTGCACTCCGGCCGGCGCGCCCGACGAGGTCTTGGCGATGGCGTCGTCTCCTTTGGACTCCCCTCGACGCCGAAGTGACCGCGCGTCACCTCGGTCCGATGGCGTCCGATGTGAAGGTCTGGCGCCACGAGTCCAATGGCGATTCTGTTGCGGCGCCAAGGAAAGCTGCGCAAGTCCGGGGTGGGAATCAGGTGCATGGCCGCGGCCCGGCGCTGCGGAGCCGATGTGGATCGTCTCGGCCCGCGGTGGTGATTCGTGTCGAACCACCACGGCATCACCTGGTTGATGTCGGGGTCGGTGCCGGCGGCAGCGACAACTCGGCGTAGATCTGGTTGAGAACGGTGGGAAGCAGGGCGACCGCCGTGGTCCGGCCGTCCGGAGACAAGGTCAAGTTGGCCCAGATGGTGAGCGTGACGTCGTTGGCCGGGTCGTACCCTATGAATGAGTTGAACCCGGGAAGTTCACCGCCGTGGTACCACATCGCGGCGTTCGGTGCGAAACGCTGATAGGAGATTCCGTATCCGTATTTCTGGCCGTCGGGCGCGTTCGGGTTCTCGGGTTGCAGGCTGTCGAGCCATTGTCGCTGGAAGTCGGCATTGAAGACCTTTCCCGAGGCCAGTGCCCGGATCCACGTCGCCACGTCATCCGAGGTGGAGATGACGCCCCCGGCAGCAGTGGCGTACGAGGGATTCTGCCGGGTGTAGTCATTGGGCTGGAGTGTTCCGGCCCGGGCGGCGGCCTGCAGGTCGGCCGGGTAGGTCTGGTCGATGAACGCGTACGCGGATCCACCGTAGAGGTAACCGTGCGAGTAGCGGTCCGGGATGGAGTTGTCGGTGGCTGCGGGAAGTGAAGTCTGCCGCAGGCCTAGCGGCCCGAACAAGCGCTCCCGCAACTGCTGTGCCAAGGGGCGTCCACCGATCTTCTCGGCCACCAGGCCCAGCAACGCATAGTTGGTGTTGTTGTACTGGTACGCCGTGCCGGGCGGGAACATCGGCGGGCGCTGGAACGCGATGGCCAGCACTTCTCGAGGGGTGAAGACTTTCGCCGGGTCGGCATCCAAAGCCGCCGCCAACTCGGGTGCTTCCGTGTAGTCGTACAGGCCGCTGCGCATCTTCAGCAGCTGCGCGATGGTGATGTTGTCACCGTTGGGCACACCGGAGACGTATCGCGACACCGGGTCGCTGAACCTGAGCTTGCCGTCCTGGGCGAGGAGCACGATCAGCGCCGAGGTCATGGTCTTGGTGTTGGAGGCGATGCGGAAGTGGGTGTCCGCGGCGGGCGGTGTGCTGGTGCCCAGTTCCGTGGTGCCGACCGCCGCCGTGAAGTTGCCCTGGGGGGTGCGCAGTAGCACCACCGCCCCAGGAACCACGAGCTCCTTGGCGGCAGCCGCCACGGTTGCGTGGAATGCGGCCGGGTCGATGGGCTTCAGCGCGGACTGCCCTGGTGCGGAGCCGGTCGTCGTGCCGGGCGGCGCCGTCGTCGGTGCGGACGGGGAGCACCCCGCGATCGTCAGGACAACACCGAGCGCGAGCCCTGCGATGCGCCAGGAACGTGCTTTCCGCGACCGAATTCCTGCGTCACGCCGACTCCGTGCCGTGGGTACCACCGCCTTCGCCCCAGGAGTCGAGCACCTCGCTATTGATGTCGTCACCGGACGGTCGCCGTCGTAGAAGCCAAAAAGCTTAGCATCCCTCGCTTTCCGCACTCAATCCCTGCTGAAAATCATTGCCGGACCAACAAAGCAGGGCACTGTGACGAGCCCACCGGCTTTCGTCGTGGCCGCCAAGCTGGCTGAGCGGCGGCTTGGCTGTCGACGCGGACGGCTGCCGCGCCCGCCCTCCGGGATGACCACGAGCTTCGACGCGATCGCACCTCGTCGCTGACAATGCCGACTGTCGGCCGGTACGCCGCTGTCCACGCAACTGGCCCCCGAGGGAACCGGAACCATGGTCCACTGGAGCGGACTCCGGGAGCGGTTGAACGAAACCCGGCGGGGACTTCCTCGACGGCGTTGTCAACGATTGCCGAGGAGTAACGCATGATTATGTCCGCGAGTTTTGACCGCGCTTGTTCGTGGATTCTGACCGCACATGTTGATCACCCGTCATGATCAATGTCGATCGGTTTCGACCGAACTCTGGCGTTCCTCCGATCAAGTGTGGCCGGCACTCGACGCACCTCCGGGTCGTTTGTCCTCCGCTCCGCTCTGGGCGCTCCCAGTGTTGCTTGCTTGCTTGCGCGCTGCGTGATCATCACGTTGCCAGTCGTAGGGCCATCGACAGCAGTACAGAGTGGAACAGGTTATCGCGCTGGCGATGTGGCGAACGCTGCGTTCCCGAATGACCGCTATGCGGCAGAAGAGCGCGTCCCGAACCCAGAACGGCCCAACCGCAGGGCAACCCTCAACTGATTGGCACGCCTGCGATCAGACAGTGATGGCGACTTTGCCTCGGGCATGGCCGCGCTCGATGTAGCGCAGCGCCTCGGGGATCTCGGCGAACGGGTAGGTCCGGTCGATGACGGGTGCGATCTGTTCCGTCTCCATGAGTTCCGTCAGGAACCGCAGGTCCGTGGAGTTGGGCTTCCAGCTGACGGTGTCGATGCGGTGGCTGACGAAGGGGGAGGCCAGGGTCCCGCGGAGCACCTGCGCTGCCGGGCCGAGCAGCCCGCCGCGGGCCGAGGCGATGCCGCCCACGATCACGAGCGTCCCGCGGGAGGTCAAGGGGCGCCGTAGTGCCGCTAGCGACCGGTCGCCCACGTTGTCCATGACAAGGTCGTATTGCCCCTTCCGTTCGGTGAAATCCTCGCGGGTGTAGTCCACGACGTCGTCCGCGCCCAGGGAACGGACCAGTTCGACGTTGCGGGTGCTGCATACGCCGGTGACCTTGGTTCCGAACGTCTTGGCGAGCTGGACGGCGAACGTGCCGATGCCGCCGGAGGCCCCGTTGACGAGAACCCGCTGCCCGGCAGAGATCCTCCCTGCGTCTCGCAGCCCCTGCAGCGCGGTATGCCCGGCCATCGACACCGACGCCGCCTGTTCGAAGGTGAGGCGGGCGGGCTTGACGGCCAGCCTGTTCTGCGGGACGGCGACGGTCTCGGCGAACGAGCCCAGCCGGACCTCCCCGAAGACTTCGTCGCCGGGATGTAGTCCGGTCACCTCCTCGCCTACCCGCTCGACGACGCCGGCGAGGTCGGCGCCGAGGACCAGGCCCGGTTTCGGCCGGCGCAGGCCAATGCTCAGCCGTACCAGCTTCGGGTCGGCCCGCATGTGACGCCAGTCGTAGGGGTTGACGGACGCCGCCCGTACCCGCACGAGCACTTCATCCCGGGCGATGCCGGGTTCGTCGACGTCCTTGAGAGTCAGCACTTCGGGCGGGCCGTAACGGTCCCAGCTCCAGGCCTTCATGGCGTCTTCCTTTCGGTGGGTGTTCACACACCGGGGTGAGCGGGTCGGTCGGGATCACCTGAACGGACTCAGGCTCTGGTTCCGGTTCTCACGGGCGCTCGCCGGCCCAGGGCCCGGTGTGGCCGGTGTCCACATACCGCCTCCCACTCGACTCGTTGCCTTACGACGTAAGATAATCTTACGTCGTAAGGCTACCGTACGACGTAAGGGAGTCAAGGGTGCAACGGAAAGGGGCTCAGCCGGTAACCAAAGGTGACGCGACGTGCGGCGCGCTCGGTCGTATTCGGAGGGGTCACGAACCGGCGGCGCGGCGCCGTTCCAGCCCTTCGAGGATCAGGTCGAGTGCGAATTCGAACTCGAACTGGTCGTCGCAAAAGCCCAGGGTGCCGTCCGGATCATCGTGGATGGCCTCCGCCAGCATCCCGACGACGTTCGGGAACCGGTCGACCATCTGCTCCATCATCGCGGCGGCCTCGGCGTTCGCAGTCTGGGCGCCGTCGGGCTGGAACAACTCCTGAGCGAACCCGAGGGCGCGGCTGCCCAGGACGTGCAGCGCACGGTGGGCCAGATCGAAGGAGAACCCGCCCGCCCGGAGGACGGCGATGACGTGGTCGATGTACGCGATGACGAGCGGGCTCGTGGTGGTGCGGGTTTCGAGTACCTGCGGGGCCCAGCGGTGGCGAAGGAAGACCTCCCGGGCGGCGAGGATCCGCGCCCGCAACGCCGCCTGCCAGTCATCTTCCGGGGACGGAGCCACGACCTTGTCCACCGCCACCATGATCTCCTCGAGGATCACCTCAACGACGCCGTCGAGAACGGCCTCCTTGTTGGCGACGTGGTGGTAAAGCGACATCGCCTCGGCCCGGACCTCCTGCGCGAGCCGGCGCATGGTGAGCGAGTCGAGGCCGTCACGGTCGGCGAGCCGCACGGCGGCGCGCAACACCCGCCTCCGGCTCAACGGAATACGGGGCTGCTCGGTCAGCTCGTCGGCGTCGGTCCGCGGGGTCATGGATCTTCCTCTCGACGCACTCTACCCATACACGGTAAGTCTGCCCGGTCCAAGCCAGGCGCCGACCATCAGCACGAGGCTCTGCCCACCCGCCGAAGCGTCACCTAGGAGCCGTACCCGCACAAACACCGGAATTCCCCAGCATCCGCTCATCGGCAGTAGCGGACGTTCGGTTGCCGTCGCCCTGATCGGTCCGCACGATGAATCTGACCCTGGTGCTGGACTGGTTCGAGCGCCACATGCCCGCCGATGTGACGTTCACAGTGGCGCCGGACCACGGGGTGAGGCGGCAGGCGGGATCAGCTCAGAAGCCGTTGGCGCGGCCCTCGCGGCGTGGTCCGCTGCTCGCGCTGAGCGTTCCGTCGTCAGTGCGCCAGGCCATCTGGTAGGTGCCCATGTGGTAGTCGTACTCGGGTAGCGGGTTGGTGAGGACGCCGAGCTTGGCGAGGTCCGCGCTCACTCCGGGGGCGAGCCGCGACTCGACCGAGATGGTGTGGTCGGGTTGGTAGGGCAGGCAGCGCGGAGCGTCTTCGGCGTCGTAGGGGTCCATGCCGAAGTCGAGGATGTTCGACAGGACCTGCGGCACCGTGCAGTGCACGTTGCCCGGCGACCCGAGCGAGAGCCACGGCCGCCCGTCACGCAGGACCATCGTGTTGGACAGCGTGGACCGCATGCGGCCGCCGCCGGTCACCCAGCCCTCGAAGGGGGAGTCGAGGCTGTTCATGTAATGGCTGCCGACCATCGGCACACCGCCGACGACCTCGCCGGGGATGCCGCCGCTCTGAAGTGTGTTCATCAGCTGCACCCAGTTGCCCTGCTCGTCGACAACGGTCAGCTCGCAGCTCCCAGCCGGCTGTGCGGACGCACCGGACGCCGCCATCGCCGGCACACCACGGGTGAGCTTCACATGTTCAGTGAGATCGACGGTGGCCTTGGCGTTGCGCAGGATCTCGGCGAAACCCTTGATGAGTTCCTTCGAGGTCAACGCCGCGGTGGTGTCGCCGAACAGCAGGGGATCGTTGAGCAGACCGGTTTCGTGTGCGGCGCGGCGCAGCGCGTGGGCGAGGTAGTACAGCGCCTCCGCGCTGTGCGACCAGTGACCGACCGAGGTGATGTCGAGCTCGTCGAGTATGCCGAGGACGATCTGGCAGTAGATTCCCTGGCGCTCCGGCGCCGACTGCTGCACGACGGTGTTGCCTCGGTGCTCGAACCGGTGACCAGTCGTCCAGCGGGGCGGGATAGCGGTGAGATGCTCGAGTTTCACCGGCCAGCCGAGCGCGTTGCCGCGTGCCACGAAGTCCTGGGCCCACTTGCCGGTGAGGAAGTAGTCGGGTCCCTCGGCCGCGAGGTTGCGCATCGTCGTGGCCAGCTCGGCGGATGCCCAGCGGTCGCCGACCTGGGGCAGGTGACCGCCGGGGGTGAAGTGCTTGCGGCCCGACTCGGTGTAGAGGAAGAAGTCGACCGTCTGCGCCATCACCAGATGCTCGAACGAGGTGACCACGTGGCCTTCCTCGGCCCACTGGACAGCGGGTGCGCACAGCTTCTCCCACGACTGGGTGCCGAAGCGCTCGTGGAGCGCCTTCATGCCGGGCATGAACCCGGGCACCACGGCGCGTGGCATGCCGGGCAGCTGTGCGTAGAGACCCTTCCCCGCCGGGATCGGCGCGAAGGGTGCCAGCCCCGCAACGATCGTGCCCATGCTGTTGAGCTCGGCGATCTCCCCAGTGCTCGCGTCGTGGACGAGCGCGGTCACCGTGCCGGTGTGGTTGGTCATGTCCTGCTGGACGACCGCCTGCACGAGGCTGCCGGCGATGGCGGCGTCGACGGCGTTGCCGCCCGACCGCAACGTGTCGAGCATGACGTCGGTGACGACGGTGTGCTGGCTCGACGCCACCGCTCGTTTGCCGGTGACAGGTACCTTCGTGCCGACCCTGCCCAGCTCGGGATCGGAATACGCGCTGCCGGTCATGTTCCTCCTCGATTCGGCTTGTTCCTCGCGGCCGGGTCGGCGAGATCGTCGACCATCGCCCGGAACTCGTCGGTCATCTGCTGCTTGCTTCTCGTGGGTACTCCGGCTCTCGACTCTGGACCGGTCGTGCCCGGAAATCGATCGACAGATGTCGCGAGCCGGCTCGCGCGACCGCGACACCTGACGTGGCTACCGGCCGGTGCCGGCAGGCGGCCGTTCACCCAGTAGGTACTCGACGAAGTAGTCCCACATGATCGTGCGGGTGTATGGGGTGACCACGTTGTAGTGGTCGCCGCCCGGCCAGATCTTGAGGTCGAACCGGCGGTCGGCGTCCATGAACGCCCGCACGAGCGCGAGTGTGTGGTCCATGGTGGCGTTCGCGTCGTTGTCCCCGCACAGCAGCAGAAGACGGCCGCGAAGCCGCTCCGCCAGGTGCAGGTTGCCGAGGTCAGCGAGCGCCTGTGGGTCGTGTGGGTCCCCGTCGCCGAGGAACCAGTTCCAGCTGCCCTTGGGCATCTTGCGAGCATCGTGCACACCGGCCGAGCTGACCGCGACCGTGAAGAAGTCCGGGAAGTACAGCATCGAGCGGACCGAGTTGTAGCCGCCGTAGGAGTGGCCGGTCACGCCCACGCGCTCGAGATCGATGGGGTAGCGGTCGGCCAGGGCGCGGATGGCGGTGACGTGGTCCTCGATGCCACGCGGCTCTGCCGGGACGCCGTGGGTCCACTGCCGGAACCCGCGGTCCCTACCCGGAGTGCCGCGTCCGTCCAGCACGACGGTCGCGAAGCCGAGCGCCGCGTACGCGGCGCCCAGCTGTCCCCACGCCGGGTTGGCGCCACCGGTCAGCCAGCCGGAGGGCTGCGTGACCACCTGGAAACCGGCGTACATCAGATCGACGACCGGGACCAGGCTACCGGCTGGGACGTCGCGCGGCAGTGTGATGAGACCCCACAGCTCGGTCTCACCGTCGTCGGCGGTCACGTGGAACTGTTCCGGCACCGCAAATCCGGTGTGGAGCAGTGCGGTGACATCGGCTCGCTCGAGCTCGCCGGCCACGGCCCCGGTCAGGGTGTCGCGCAGCAGGATCGTCGGCGGAGTGGACACAGTGGACATATGGTCGACGAACCATTTCCCGCTAGGGCTGATCGAACTGGCCGGTGTGTCACCGAAGATGGCCGCGAAGAACTGCGGCGCGGGCGCGATCAGCTCGTGATCGGCAGGCTCGGGGGTGAGCAGGGTCTGCTCGCCGCCGTCGAGGTCCGCGCGGAAGACGGTGCGCCAGTACGGGTTGCGCTCGTCGTCGCCGCACCCGGCGACGAAGATCACCGTGCGCCGCTCCTCGTCAACCCGGAGGATGTCGCGAACGACGAGATTGCCGCTCGTGATGGCACCCAGCCGGGCGCCGGTGGTGAGGTCATGACGGTACAGGTGTCCCCAGCCATCCTCCTGCGAGAACCAGATGACCTCGTTCGACTTCGGCAACACGCGGATGAGCGGCAGGCTGTAGAGATGTGTGTTGGGCTCGTACATCGGGTCGGCCGTCTCGGTGAGCACCACGGTCTGGTCCCCGGTCTGGACGTCGATCCGGACGAGTGACGCCGTTCGCGCGCCCGTGCCGTGGACGAACAGGTACACGGCGGACTCGTCGGAAGCCCAGGTGACCGAGTCCGCGCCGACACTCGACAACGTCGACAGGAGGTCGCGTCCGGTGTCCAGCACCGTGTGCTCGCCGGTCTCGACGTCGATGAAGGCCAGCTGGTGATCGCCCTTGGCGGTCTCGTCCTCGTGGTGGTAGCGGACGGGCCGCAGCCGCGGCAGCGCCCGGTCGGCCGGAAGCTGGTCTACGAAAGGATGCTCGGGCGTGTCGCGTTCGTCGAGTCGCGCGGTGAGCACCCAACGTCCGGAGGGTGAGAAACAGGTCATGGCGGGCGGTGACACCCGGTCCGACACAGCCAGCGGCAGCAGCGCACGGCTGTAGTCGGGCGTGGCGCCCCACGCACGGAACGGTTCTCCGTCCGAGGTGAGTCGCCGTTCCGAGCCGGCGCCGAGGTCGCGCAGCCAGAGATCGTCACCGCGGCGAAACACGTGACGCCGGCTGTCCGGGCCGGTCAGCGCACCGGGTTCCGGGACATCGCCATACCGGTCGCCGACGGGGGAGAGCACCGCCCTTCGGCCATCTTCGAGTCCGATGTAGACATCGCTGTTGTCGCCGCGTCGATAGGCGACGACAGCCGTCGTGGCCAGGTCGACGGGCGAGCCGAACACGGCCGCGAGCCGCGGCGCCAGCTCCGCCGGGTCGAACAGGGGCTCGCGCCGGAAGCCGTCCGGGTCCACCAACACGTACTCGAACCCGCCTCCGTCGGCGTTCCGCCGGTGCCAGAACCGGTCGCCCTCACCTGTCCACTGAGGAACGATGCGCTGATTGCACATCAGCCCCGGAAGCCGTTCCGGGACCAGTGCATGGGCCTGTCGGTATCGGTCGGTGAGTTCGGACGGGCTCGACGGCATCGGTGGTGACCTCCATGACGCGGGGCATCCTCACCCATGAGCCTGACGCTGACAACGGCGCGTTGAACATAGACAGGTGTCGACCAGATACCCGTTGGAACGTCACGTTTGTCGGATGTGGAGCCGGCGACCGGTCCGGTAGGTGGTGTCCTCGAACCGGTGGTGTCAGCGCGCGTCTTTCACGGCGCGGCCAACGTACTCGTCTGGCGCGTGGTTCCCGTCCAGGGCCGGAGCTTCTCGGGGTTGCGGATGGCCCAGATGTGCTTGATCCGGTCGCCTGCGATGTCGAACGCGTACACCGTTACGGTGACACCGTTGTGCTGGGCGATCAGACCGGCCTGACCGTTGACCGTGAGCTCCAGAAGCGTCAGGTGGGGTGCCGCGTGTGCGATCTCGACGCTGGCGCGCGCGACTTGTTCGCCGCCGTGGATCGGGTCGAGGAAGGCGATGGCGAGGCCGCCGCTGTCGGCGACCGACGTGGCGTTGGGGTCGAGCAGGCCGATGAGCGCGTCGATGTCCTTCGCTTCCCACGCGGCCTTGAAGTCCCGGACGATGTCGGCGTGCCGGGCGGTCGGCGTCGCGGGGGTCTGCGCCGCGCGGATGCGGCGGCGAGCCGAGGTGGCGAGCTGGCGGCAGGCGGCCGGCGTGCGGCCGACGATCTCGGCCACTTCTGCGAAGGGGTAGCGGAACACGTCGTGGAGGATGAACGCGACGCGCTCGGCCGGGGTCATCGACTCGAGCACTACGAGGAAGGCCATGTTCACCGACTCGTCGAGGGTGACCCGGTCGGCCGGGTCGGCGGCGGTGGCTCCGGACTGCCCGCTGATCCACTCCGTCGGTTCGGGTAGCGGCTCGGGGATCCATTCGCCGACGTAGCGTTCCCGCCGGGCGCGGGCGGAGGTGAGCATGTTGAGGCAGATGCGGCTGGCGACCGTGGTCAGCCAGGCGCCGGGGGACTCGATGGCTTCCTGCTGCTGTGGGGTCATGGCGTACCAGCGGGTGTAAGCCTCCTGCACGGCGTCCTCGGCGTCGGCCAGGGAGCCGAGGAGCCGGTAGGCGACGTTGATCAGCTGACGCCGCTCGCTCATGATCGCGCTCAGGCCGGAGGAGTTCATGTCAGTTCGACGAGACAGCGCACCGAAGTGTGACGTTGGCGGCCCAGGAAACACCCCGGTGGCGTGCCCCATCACATTCCGCGGGGCTGTGCGGTCAAACCACTGAGAGACCAAACAATCCAGCAAGACAGGAATCTGAGCGGCATCATGGAGGATACAAATGAGCGACCTTGCGCCAATCGCTGACCGGACCGAGATCGAGGTGCTGCGCGGCGAGCACGTCGACGCGCCCATGATGGGCGACTACGACCGTTTCGCGTCGCTGTTCACCAAGGATGCGGTGTGGCGGATCCCCTTCGCCAACATCGAGTTCGCCGGGCGGAAGGAGATCCGCGCCGGGATCGAACGGCTGCAGGATGCGTGGGAGTTCTATGTGCAGAACACGCACCCGGGCACGATCCAGCTCGATGGCGACACCGCGTCCGGCCGGGAATACGTCTTCGAGATTGGTCGCCAGCGCGACGGCAGGTCGGTTGTCGTGTACGGCCTGTTCCATGACCGCTACCAGCGCACCCCGGATGGCTGGAAGTTCACCGAGCGCGTTTTCGAGCCCAGGTACCTCGACACCACTCCGCTGACGGGCGGACCGCCCGAGGGATCCTGGGACGACCAGTAACCCGCTGACCGGCCCAGGCCCACCCGTGCGCTGTACGTGCATGACCCGCAGGCGCGGCGGGTAGCGCACCGCTGGGTGCGCCAGTGGTTCAGGCTGTCAGTCTTCCGAGCGGTGGCGTGGGTGGTCGGCGGGTACGACTGCCGAGTAGAGGGCTGTCCAGCAGGATGGGCAGCAGTATGGCCGGAAGACTACGGGGCGTCGATGTAGTCGGCCGGGTTGGCGATGATCTGTGGCCCCGCATTGGTGGGGGAGCCCTCGTAGCTGGCGAGTGCGAGTTCGGCGTCTGCCGTTCCGGCCTCGCCCAGGACTTGACCTGCAACCGCAGGTTGAAGCTGCGCGGCGACATAACCAATCTGTGATGTTCGATGTCGTCCTTCGGGATCGGCTTCACACCGAATAATCGAACGCATGTTCATCATCATTCCCGTCTGGAGCTCACGACATCGCCGGCGATCCGCAAGAGAGCCGCCGCCTTGTCGAGGTCGTCACCCAGCACAGAAGCAAGTGCGGGAACACCTTTGACGAGAACGGATCCAACGTCGCGCACGCCGTGCCGCCACAAGCATTGGTAGTCCCAGCGGTCCACTGCGTGCCCGGCGCGGACCACCAGCTCGGTGAATGCGGCGGGCACACCGCGGTCCAGTTGCAGAGGTAGCTGGACCAGGTCGGCGCGGTCGATCGACGGATGCACCTCCAGCGCCAACTGGACGACGCTGTCGATCACGTCGCGCGTGCGGCTGAGTACCGGGTTGATCGGCACGATCTGACGTGCTCCCGTCGCCGCAAGCCGGCCCTCGATCTCGGTCATAGCGACCAGCCTGACCCACTTGAGGCAGATGAGCGCCCGCGCAGCGCGCTCGAACCCGTTCGAGGCATTCAGCACCGTGCTGGTGACGACCTCAGGGAAGCCCTGCCGGGAGAAGTACGTCATCGTGTCCCGCCACCTGGAGTTACGATCAATGGCGACCGCGTCCATCTCGGCCGTGCTCTGTGCCAGGACAAGCAGCAGTTCGTCCGTGACAGCGGCCGGATCCAGTTCGCGCAACAGTCGGACGACCTCGAGCGCGGACCTGACGCCGAGGGTCCCCCCGCTCAGCACCGCACCGAGTGAAGTCAGGCGGAGGTCTTGCCCAGTGCGGTCAACCAGTCCCACCGCGCTCAGGGCATCAGCCGTCCGGAACACGTCCTGCGGTGTCAGTTCGAACTGTGCGCCGTCTCCACGACGCTGATGCGCCGCCAGACTGTGGTTAAGAAACTTGTACACATCTGGCGACCACACCCGCAGGGGGTTCCGTGCACGCAGTAATGCCAACGCCCTCAGCACCAGCGAGTCGCGGTCCGGCTCGTCCAGCAGAGACGACCGCACTTTGCCGGGCACGCCACGGACGAAGTGGTCGAACACGTTATATGGATCTCCTGCGTGGACCGGCATCACAGCCCGCCCTAGAGACGTCCTCCCCGCTCGCCCCACCATGTTCTTGTATTTCGACACCGAGCAGTCCCAAGGCTCTCCGCCGCTGGGGTCCCCGAGATCGCGCACCACCACCACGTCCGCAGGGAAGTTCACGCCTTGAGCAAGCGACGTGGTGCACACCAACACCTTGATCTCACTGTTCGGCTCGCGGAAGGCCCTCTCCACCACCCGCCTGGCGGCATCGCTCAGGTCTCCTGTGTGGAATGCGACGCCGTGCCGCAGGCAGGCCGCCAGCGCGGTTCGCACCCGCGTGTGGTCCTCCCTCGGCAGGGCGTCGAGCACACGCGCTGCCGCAGGCAGTTCCAGTCTGCTGAACCACTTCGCGTCCGACATCGAAGCCTCGCGAGAACGCCGGAACACGATCACCTGACGGCCCTGGCGGACCTCTAGCCTGACCAGCTCGAGAACGGTGTCGAAGTCGGCGTCGTACTTCGGCCGCATCAGGAGCTGGTCACTGGATTCTGTCCCGTTCTCGTCCCGGTGCCGGAATGTGCCGTCCGGTGTGAGAGTGCCTTCCACCAGCGAAACCTGTCGCGCCGACCACCGCAACACCCCCAATTCGAGCCAGGTGTCGAGGTGGCTGTAGTCGTCTCCCAGTCCGGAGGACAACGCGATGATTTGCGGCCTGCCGGCTTCGGGCCGGGACATGACCGAGGTAAGAAACAGCTCCAGCGCGGCACCGCGCTCGGTGTCGCCGATCGTCTGCACCTCGTCCACGACCATCGTCTTCACATCGCGGAGCAGCTCAGGATGCGCCTGAACAAGTCCCGCGTACGTCTCGTACGTGAGCACCGCGAGTGTGTATCGACCGTTGACGATCGCCGGTACGTCGGCTGAGAGCTCGCCGGTGGCTCGCACGACCTGGATACCCAGCGGTCCGTACATCCCGGCGAAGCGCGTGTAGAGCTCGTTCACCAGCGCTCGCGTCGGCACGAGGAACACCGAGCGGCCCCGGCGCAAAGCTGACCGGACGGCGGCCATCTCGCCCACCATCGTCTTGCCCGACGCGGTCGGCGCGACGACCAGCACGCTGTTGCCGCGCAGGATCCCACTCTTGTTCACCGCGGTGCACTGGAGGTCGTTCAGCGAACCGATGTGGTGTCGCCACAGGTCGAGGACCGCGTCGGTGAAGCCGTGCTCGCGCAGACTGGACAGCTCGGTGGTCGCCAATCGCGGCGCATGAGGCCCGGCCAGAGCGCGATAAGCGGGCCCGGCCTCCATTACCGGCCACATCAAGTCCTCGCGCGACGACGTGTCGACTACCGGGTGCTGCGACCGCTCGAGCAGCGCCGCGCGGCTCGCTACGTGGCGGCGAACGCTCTCGAACAGAGCACGGAGCGGAATCTTGTCCTCGTTCGTGGTCTCGGCTTCGCCGGTCAACGCCCGTAAGAGCTGCCCGGTGAAGACGCCGTGCCCCAGCTGAGGATCTTCGTAAGCACCCTCGTCCTCACCGCAGGCGGTGAGCAGGTGCAGCGCTGCACCGGGCGCAGACGGCACCTCCAGCGGCCCGGTCGCCGTTCCCGACCACACCGCCTTCGCCCCGGCCCCGCCCGCGAAGCAGCAGTCGAGCAGTACCACGACATGACGCACAGGCAACGAACGCAGGTGGTCGAACAGCTCCGCCAACGGCAACGCCGTACCCGCGAGATCCGCCATGTCGGTGTCGTGGACGATCAGATCGTGCGTGCTCGAGCCGTGGCCCGAGAACATGATCATCACGACGTCGTCGGGCGAGCTGGTCGCCCGTAGGAGTTCGAGTTCCTTGATCAGCCGAGGTCGCGTCACCTTCTCATCAACCAGAAGAGTGAACGCTCCGCCATCGAAGTTGTCCTCGAACAGCGCGTGCGCCTTCCGCACGTCCCACGCAGCGGCGCGCAGTTGGCGCATCTCGTCCGACAGGTAGCTATCGACACCGACGAAAAGTCCCCGGAAGGAAGGCCCGACGTGCTCCACCTCTTCGCCTCCATCGATGCCGGCCGACGGGCGACGATGATAGCCGCCGACGTGGTCAGGGCTCGCTGATGCCACCCGCTGGACGAGTCGTGGTGCGCGTCTACTCCAGTCAGGCGTCCAGGGCAAGCCGGTCGTGCCCGAGGTTTCTGGCGGCGAAAGCCCGGCCAGCCGAGTGGAAGGCTGTGGCCAATCCGGCGGAACGGCGCGGGCTCCCCACGTTCGCCACGAACCCGGTCGACCGCGTGCTGGACCGGGTCGAGTTCGAGGAGCTAGCCGTCGAAGCCGCTGTAGGGGAGCACAACTCGACCGCGCGGCCGCCGCGCTGGCACAGCAGTCTGTCGCTGTGGATCGACCACGCGGCGAGGACCTATCTGCGCGCCGCGGCGCAGCTGTCGGAAGTCGATGGACAGCGTCTGCTGCCGGTGCGGCACCAGTGGGCCGTGCAACATCCGGTCAGGCCACCCCAAGACCAGGACGTACGGGAGATCCGCGCGATCGGCCGCGGGTACGAGTCCGAGGATGGCGAGCTGCGGGAAATCAGGCTGTTGCGCACGTACTCGGTCGATCCCGAGCACAGACCATTTTCCCCGCCCGACCTCGCCGAGATCGCGGCCACCGCCTTTGTGCTGGCTGACGGCCGGACGCTCATCGGCCCGTGGCAGGTCCCGTTCGTTGTGAGCCGGACGGCGCCGGCCGTGCGGCGGGTGCGAATCGTCGAGGTTGGCCTGTACGACGGAACACATCACGTGGTGCTCGACGAACCCACGGCCACCGTGCGTGATCTCTACTCCCAGCATGCCCGCGGCCCGTTGAGCGAGTCCCTCGACGGCTCCGACCTCCTGCCGGGTTACGACTGCGTGCGATGCCACCTCCGCAGTACGTGCCCGGCGTTGCCCCAGCACGCGGGGTTACTCGGTGTCCACGACCCGACCGCACCGGCCCGAACGTGGTCGATCACCACCGGCCGCTACTACCGGAACTGCCCGTGCCAGGCGCACTTCAGAGAACTGCGGTTGCCTTACCCGGCCCACCGCGAGTACGGCGTGGAGGCACGCCGGGGCAACGCCGTGCACCAGTGGCTGGAAGACCAGCACAAGCGCCCGTCCCGCCGCTCGTGCCGGCCCGCCGAGGTACCTCCAGGATCGTCGTGGTGGTCTGAGTGGACGTTGTTCGGCGACGACGCCCGGCGTGGTGACCAGATGATCGGCGACCACGCCGACGAATGTCCACTTGCGACCATGACCTCCTCGGACACGATCATGACCGAGCACCCGATCGTCGTGTACGACCCCGAGGCGAACGTCATCGTGCACGCTAAGATCGACACGGTTTACACCGAACGCGGCCGGACCGTGGTGCGCGAGACAAAGACCACCGGTCGAGTGCACGAGGGTGACCTGCTCCGGAGGTACCCGCAGATCGCACTGCACCTCGTGCTCGCAGCCGGAGGCCACTTCGGTGACATTGTCCGTGTCGAGCTCGAACGCCTCACCCCGGCAGGCGCGTTGGTCACCCGCTTTAATCCCCGCGATGATTGGCTCGTCGCCGAAGCGCGCGAAGTGGTGCACGACCTCGCTGCGCCGTGGCACGCCGATCTTTCCATGCTGCCCGAGCCGGGTCGCGCCTGCGACACCTGCGAGGTGTCCATGTGGTGCCCCGAGAACAGGAAGAAAAACGATTGAACGAGCATTCGCCTGAGCAGCGACAGGAACGGGTGGTCGCGGCCGCTGTTCGCGCCGCGTACGCGTGGAGTGTTCGCGAGGAGTTCCCGAAGCAAGCCATGGAGGAGATCTGCCGGATGATCGGCGTGATCACTGAAGCACGCGGTCCTGGTTTGACGCCTACCGAACCGATAACACTGGTTGAGGCGTTGCGCCGGTCATTAGGCGAATTGTCTCTCTCCGGACATGCGGAGGAGTTCGCCCGAGCACAACTGCTCGACGGCGACCTCCTGACCGATGACGCATACGACCTCGCGGCCGAGCATGCATGTTCACTCGCTCAGGACAGTGAGCGAACGGAGGCTTGGTTGCCTCGATGGACCAGGATGCGCGCGGACAAGGTGAGCAGTGATGTGTTCCGCGAGCTCGTCGAGGATGGTGACCAGGATATGTACGTCAAGTCTCGGAGGTTTCTGATCGAGCACCCAGCAGGGCGCAAGGACGTGCTCCTTGACGAGCGGGGCAAGACGGACGCTCAACCGGTCGGTGACTACCTGCCCTTGGCAGCACACCAGAAGTACGTCGACGGGGAGCGGCAGCTTTGGTGGTCCTGCCCGCGCTGCAAATACCCGATGGTGGTGGAGTCCGGTCTGGTGCGGTGTCAGCACGCGCGGCACGATGCCCGGTTCCAGCTGGACACCACCACGACGACTCCGAAGCTGCTGAAGATCGGTGCCGGCGGCAAACACCGCGCTCCGGCCGCACAGCGTGCCGAGGGGGTTGTGTGCGTGGAACGTGCTGTCTGGCAGTCGATCGTGATGCCCGGCGTGACCGAGCTCCGCATCGCCGCGAAGCTCGGCAAGTATTCCGAGGTCTTGTTGTGGCCAGATCTCGACGCGTACGACCTGCACGTCGTCACCGGTGACTACCAGTATGACGTCAAGGAGTACCGCTCCGCCGACTGGCTCATCGCCCGCCTGCGGGAACGCGGCCCCGACACCGGGATCGCGATCCTCATTCCCGACACCCACGGCGATCAGGTCGAAGCGCTCACCCAAGCAGGGTTCGAGGCCGTCTCGGAAAGGCAGGCCGTCAAGCTCGCGCGCCGTGCGGCCGAGGAGGCGTTGTGAAGAACAACAGCAAGCTTCGTCACGTGCTCCGGGCAGCCGTGGGCATGGCTGCGGCCTACTTCCGGCTCGACGAGATCAACGGCCGGCAGGTGATCACACGCGACCAGGTTGCCCTCGCGCTCGACGGGCACATCGAGGCGTGGGGCAGCTGGGAGAAGCTGTCCTACGACGAGCGCCGCCGGTTCGGCCGCCTGATCGGGATGCGGAACAATCGGCTCGCGGACGCGGCGGTTACCTGCAGGCTCCTCGATGAGGTGCTCGCCGTCGAGGGCCAGGACGACTTGCCGGGCTGCACACCGGCCGCCGACTATACAGACTCCGGTGAGATCCACGTCGAACTCGCCATGCCGCCGCTGGACTTCGTCGATGGCTGCCTCGCCACCCTGGACGACCTGACGCGCAAGTCCAAGCGGTGCCTGCCCGTCGCGGAGCCCGGCACCTATCATTCGGTCCTGCGGGTACCGCACCAGGGCGGTCACATCGAAGTCGTTGACGCGACGTACGACATCCAGCCGCACCACATCCCGGCCCCGCCGCCTCCGCCCCCGGTCCGAGACGCGTTCGACATGCCCTCGATCAAGGTGCCGTTCCGGGAACTCGCCGACATCGCGGAAGAGCTCGACGAACAGTTCGGCACCACCCACCGGTCCAAGGCGGTACAGCGGTTCATCAACGAGATCGAGGGCGAGTTCGACCCCCTGACCGCTCGCGCCGACCGGAAGCTCGAGCTCACCGCGGGCAAACTGAACGAGCTCATCGCATACACCGGCTTCGGCAAGTCCGTCGTGCTCATCGAGACGTTCGCGTGCTGGGCCGTCGACCGCGGCCTCGTCGTGACATACGTTCTGCCCAACAACTCGGATGTCGCCAAGTACGCCCACATCATCGAGACCGCGTTCACCGAGACCAAGCGGACTGCCAAGTCGGTGACACCGTGGGTCTCCCCACGCTCGATGTTCACCGTGGCGAAATCGGTGACCAGCCCTCCACATGGCTGGACATGGCACCAGTTCGGTTATGGCTGCGCTCTCGCAGCCGCTGCCACGACGGACGAGTCGGTCGACACCTGGGCCCCCGGCAGTGAGCCGTGCACGACTCTTCGCGCGCCCAAGAAACGCCGCGTCGACGAGGACCGGACGGTCGCGTGCCCGTTCCGGCAGTCCTGCGGCCGTTATCGGCTCGTGCGCGCGGCCCTCACCGCAGACGTCATCGTGACCTCGCACGCGAACCTGCACCTGGGCATGCTCCAGTTCCCGGTTGACGACGGCCTCGGCGAAACAGACCGGATGTCCGTCGAGGAGCTGGTTCTCCGGCGTAGTCACGTCGTCGTCATCGATGAGGTCGACGACTTCCAACGCGGAACGATCTCCCAGGCGGGCAGGAGCCTCATCCTCGACGAGGCGGGCAAACTCGACACACCGCTGCGCAAGCTGGACATCGAGTTCGGCGCCGCGTTCGGCCGCGTCCGCGCCCAGGTGGACGCGAGCGTCCGGGACGCGTTCCACACGATCCGCTACCTCTCCGAGCTCTACGTCAGCCACCTCGCGTACGGACGGATCGGCTCTCCGGAACCCGGTGTCCGCAGGCGGTGGACGGTGCCGGGCCGGTGGGACCATTGGCTCACCGCCAGGTTGTTCGGGCTCGATGACGAAAAGGTCGAAGGTCATCAGGTCGCGATGTTCGAGTCGTTGTTCCCCGGCCCGCGCTTTGGCGCCCAGCCGGACGAGCCGCAGCACTTCGAGCAGATGCGGCCCCTGATCGAGGGCCTGACGGCGGCCGGCTCGTCTGGGGGGACCGTCGCGACGGTGCGCAGCCGGCTCGAGTCCTTGCTCGGGCCGCAGAAGATCGAGGACGAGTCCGGTCAGCAAGAGATCGTCGCGATCATCCTCGACGAGCGCGACCGGGCGCGCACCATCGACCGGATCGTGCGCCGCGCCATCCTGGAACGCGTCCGCTTCCACCTGCACGAGCTGATGAGCGCCAGCCCCCAGCTGGTCAACGCCGGGATCGAGTCGGTGCAGGCGATCGCCGACGCGCTGGGCACCTACGGGCGCTGGAGGTTCACACCGACCGGCCCGCTCGGCAGGCTGGTGTTCGCGTTCACCGAGCACGTCGATACCGACGACATCGACGACGCCTGGTTGCACACCGCCGCGTTCGGCGGCGACCCGCACGCGTATGTGACGGGACTCGGCGAAGCCACCGCGCTCGCCCACGCCGGCGTCCGCCGCGCGGTGCTCGGGCTCTCCGCGACCTCCTACTTCCCACTGGCACCACACCACCATGTGCACGTGCAACCGAAGTGGTGGGTGTGCGACAACTCCGGCAACGTTGAGATCCTCGCGTCCGAGGTGCAGCGCGGCGACGGCGAGGCGGTCCGAATCTCCGGGTTGGACGGTGGAGCTCGCAACGTCGCGATCCAAGAGCTCGCCGGCTTGCTGTGGCGCGACGAGAACGGTCTCAAGAACGAGCTGGCCAGGCTGCGCAAGGAGCAGCCGGACCGCCAGCGGGTGTTGCTCGCGACGACGTCCTACGCCGCGGGCAAGCACCTGGCCAAGGGACTCGTCGCAGCGGGTGTGGCGCCGCACGACATCTGCCTGGGTGTCAGGCCCGCTTCGGACGAACGAACCCCGGACGAGGTGCACGTCGCCGACGACACCTGGTTCACGCTGCCCGCGAACCGCCTCGACGAGATGCCCGGGTTGAACTGCCGCATCCTCGTCGCCCCGCTCGCCCGAGTGCAGCGCGGGATCAACATCATCGGGAAGGACGACCGCTCGGCGCTGGGCTCGGTGTGGTTGATCATCAGGCCGATCCCCCTCATCGACGAGCCCGAGGAACTCGTCGCCCACATCCAGGCGATGGCGCACCGACGTTGTCCCGACGGCGCCGAGGATCTCGCGGAGCTGCTCCGCGAACGGCGGGGCGAAGCGGGCAAGTACTTCGACAAGATCGTGCGCAGCAGGCCGTACTTTTCCAGTCAGCCGCCGTCGGCCAAGCTCGGCGTCGTCGCCGAGATACTCAACGGCGCGATCCAGCTCGTCGGCCGCGCCCGGCGAGGCGGCACGGACGCGCGGCTGCACCTCGTCGACGGCGCGTTCCTGAACCCGAAGCGAGGCCCCAACTTCGCCGCGCTCATCCAACAGCTCAGCGCCGAGTGGACGAGTGACGAGCAGGAGCGGATGAACGAGATCTACGGCAGCACTCTCCGATCGTTCTTGGCCTACGCCGACGAACACAGCAACTCACAGCCGATCAATCCACCGGAGGAAGTGTCCTGAACATGAACGTGCTCGCGTTCCGGATCCCGCGCCGCCTTGTGAAGCAGGTATTGGGCACGGTCACCGCGTACCCTCTCCCGAAGGAGTTCCTGGAGGCCTGGGACCAGCTTCCACCGCCACCCAGTAAGCACCACAAGCAGCCATACCGGGCGCTGGCCATCGCGCTGACCGCAGCCACCGGACAACCCGTCCGGCTGTTCGGCGAGCGCGATCTCGCGGAGAGTGAGCGGCAGCGGGGCGACCGCATGTTGCTCGTCACCGACGCACTGCTTGACCACCGGTTCCGCTTGGCAGTACGCGCTTGGGAACGACGTGTGCGGGGCGGCCACGCCGCCGACATTGAACTCGCTGATCTGCTCCCCGAGCCAGAGAAGGCCAGATCGTTGGCGCGGTACGTCCAGTTCCGGAAGAACGGCGTACCACTCGCAGCAGGCTGGGTCTTCGAGATCGCCACCTGGCAGGTGGTGCGGAAGCTCGCGGCCGTGCCGTTGCGTGTCAGTGACGATCGGTCCCAGCGCCTCCGCATGGACACGAATGGTGACCTGCTCGCGTGGGACACGAACGACGTGCTGCGCGGGCAATCGCAAATGCTCTTCGGCATGTGCCGGGTCAGTGCGAAGCTGACGACGCGTGCCGGCGTCGACGACTTGGTGCTGACTTTCGATGCCCACGTCTCCCGCTTCCAGACCAAGTGGGCGTACGCGAAACACGCGTGGCAGGACCGCGACGGGAGCAAGCCGCTCGTTCGCATTCCCTTGTGGCACAAGCGCCACGACGACAACTCGTGGATCACGCACCTTCACTCTGGCATCGAGGCGGTGCTGAAGGCGAACGAGATCAGCGCCATCCGGGTCGGTCAGGACCTCCCGCTGGAGCCGGGCGGCATCCGGCCGAGCGCGCGGAGCTTCTATGACCACGCCGTCGGCAGCGGTCAGGGGCCGCGCTATCTGGCGAGGCTGCACGAGCACGTGCGCAAATGCCTGCCGGAGCTGGAAGAGCTCCAGCTCCGGCAGGACAAGAGGATCGTCGTGCCCGTACGGAAGACCAAAGCGGACGACCTGCCCGACATCGACATCTGCTCCACCGGTCACCAAAGCATCCTCATCCTGTGCCTGTACGCGACAACACACGCGCACAGCCGGATGCTGGCCGAGCTTCGCGCGCTCGCGAACGCCGATGTCTCTCCGGTGCCAGGCGGCGCACCGGTACCCGTGGTGCCAGGCGTCGAGGTCGCCGTCCGGCACTGTCCCGAGTTCCTGAAGCACGGGGTGCACAACCAGGCCGCCTTCCGCGACGAGGTGCTGGATCTGGAGCCGATGGATGGCAGGCTCGTCGTGGCGTGGGTCGAGACCGAGTACCACCCGGAAGAGCCCATCGAGGCCAAAGACGACGCGAAACCACGACTCCGCAGGCTGTTCGCCAAGCGCGGCATTCCTTCCCAGTTCCTCGCCACGGATCCGCCCGGGCGCAAGGCTCCCCGCACCGAGCGCGACGAAGAGAGGAAGGCGAAGGAACAAGGTCATGCCGCCCGCAGCGCCCTTCGCGAACTCTTCCGCCTCGCTGGTGCAACCGGCCGCCACTTGTCGGTGCCTCCGGGTGGGGGCGAGGCGGTCAACCCTCTCGGGCGCGACGCTCTGCTCGTCGGCATTCACGCACGACGTCAACAGACCGGCGGCGGGGACGAGAAACCCCTGGTACTCACCATGGTCGCGATCGACGTCCGGTCGAACGCGTCGTCGTGGCGCACCCTCATGGCGGGCACGACGACACATACCTGGTTCCCGGCCGCGCAGGGCATCGCGGAGTTCCACTCGGGCGACATCGGTACCTCGTCACTGGGACGCACCGAGGCGAAGGCCGCTAGGACCCGCGACCACGTGGAGAAGATGCTCCGTGAGCTGGTAACCGGGAATCGCACAGGCCTGCCGGTGGTGGTTTTCGTTGACGCGGCCGCGACCAGGTCGATCTGGCCGGGCCTGCAGGACCAGTCGCTAGGTGAGGGGCCTTTGCCAGGCGATCTCCTGGCGTCAGCGGGTCACGACGTCGCCATCGTGCGGTTGAACGACGATCTCCATGAGATCGGCCGTCCCGTCAACCGCGCGGGCGGCAGACGCCCCGCTGACGCCGAGGCCCCCGGTTCACCGGGACGCACGCCGAAGCTATACCAGGTGGCGGACTCGAATCGGCCGCTCTGGATGTTCCCGCGGATGTCCCGCACGATCGACTCGCTCGGTGGGAGGGCGGGAACGTTGGCCACCCGCTGGACGCTCTCCGCGGAGAACGCGCGCCAGATGGGGCTGCCCTGGCACTCCTACACCGCGACCGAGATCCTTGTCGTGCGCGCCGGTGGGTTCGACCCCGTCGCGCTCGCGGCGATGACCGCCCGGCTGTGCGAACACCCGGTGTCATGGGCCGGCAGAACCGTGTTCCCCGTACCGCTGCACCTGGCTGTGGGTGCCGATCGCGACCACCCCGATCACCGCGCCCCGGCGGACACGGACAGGTGATAGTGCGGAGCTCAGTCCTGCGCCATCGGGCGGTCGAACAGGGGGCACTGGGGCGGCATGGTCGCCGTCAGCGGCGATGCGCTCCGATCACATCGTCCGGTGGCGCACACGAAGCCGCCGGACATGGCGTGCAAGGCCGCCGACCGGCGCTGGAACGGGTCGCCTTTGCTGATGATGTTCTGACTGCCCTCGGCGGCGTTGTTCACGTCCGACAGGAACTTCGCCCAGTCGCTGATCTTGGCAGAGCCCGAGCGAGTGCTGTCCATCAGCTCTTCCCACACGTCGCCGTACCCGAACGCGAACGCGTCGACTCTGATCTTGTCGTAGTCTTCGCAGATCGTTGCCCACTTGGTGCTGTCGGTCAGCACGGTTCCTCCTTGGATGAAGTGATCACGTAGTGAACCCTGTCGAGATCACCTTCGGCCCCGGTGTCGCCGAGAGCGCCGAGTGGTACTCGTTGCTCCGCCGCGTCCCGTGTGACGGCGGTCCGGGGAGCTGGCCTGCCGGCACGTCGTACGTCGAGATGATCCGGCGGCTTGACGGCGGGCGCAGCGGCGGGGTCGTGCTGCTGGCCGAGATCCACCACGGGCCGGTCAACTCGCTGTGCGTGATCAAGATCGACTGCGCCGAGGTGCTCGTCGACGAGTGGGCCGCGCACCAGAACCAGATCGCCCCGCTGACGTCCGCGCTCTTCGCACCTGTCATCGCAGCCACCCCGGACGTCGTGGCGGGCCGGGCCGAGCACGACGACCTCGGTGCCGTGGTGTACAGCGAGGCCAGCGAGTACACCGGCCAAGCCGGGGACACCGTGCGCACGCTCGGTGAGCTCGTCAGCGAGGCGGAGGCGAACCCCGAGGTGCTGCCGGAAGCGCTGCACGTGCTGGAGCACGCCCTGCGCGGCGCGATGAAGCCTCTGTACGGCGACCACGAGCTCAAGGACGGCAAGTCCTCGCTGCGCTACCTCAACAAGTCCCTCGGTCCCAGCCTCGACCTGCGCGTCGACGACGGTCCGGCCGAGACGATGGCCCACGACTTGGTGCTGCGCCGCACGCTCGGCGGGTTCGACGAAGATCTGCGAACGGGTGACCGGATCCGACTGCGCGATCTGTCGAAAGTAGACGGTTTGTTGTCCGGGGATGACTTCGGGATCACGACCGGGGACACCGACCACAACGGCGACTTCGCGTGCGGCACCGTGATGCGGAGTCGCGGGCGCGAACGGCGAGCCCGGTTGCTCGACGCAATTCAGCCGACAGAGATCGCCGACGGGTGGTGGCAGGTCGGCGATGTCGTGGTGGCGGACCCCTTCATCGCGCTGGAGACCGTGCTCACCGACACCGTCGCGAACCGCGTTCTCTCGCGGTCGCACGGTGATCTCAACACCACGAACGTCGTGGTCGTCGGGGGGCACCCCTGCTTCATCGACTACGCACGCACGACCCGCCGGGCCCCGCAACAGGCGGATCACACGTGGCTGGAGGTGTCGTTCCTGCGGGACCAGTTCGCGCACCTGCCGTTCGATCTGGTCGTCGCGGTGCAGCGGGCACTCGCCGTCAGCAGCATGCTTCTCCAGCTCGACGTTCCCGCTGACGAGGCGCGCCACCATGGTCGAGAGCTCCTCGGGGCAGCGCCGACAATCGCCTTCGAGGTGCTCTTCACAGTGCGGAAGTTCGCGCACCAGTGCTATCCGCACGATGCGGGGGCAGAGTGGTGGAAAGACCACCTCTGCCACCTCCTCATCGCCGCACATCGCACGTTCAAGTGGACCGGCGAGGTGCAGACACCCGCCAAGCTCCGCGTTGCGGCCGCGGCTGCCTCCGTCGCCACTGAATGGCTGACGGACGGGTCACCGTTCACCCACTGGCCGCAGCATAAGCGCGACCGCACGATCGACCAGTTGCGTGGCCCTTACGTCAAGAAGCACGGCTCCGAGGTTTTGCGACACGTCCGCACCAACCTGCAGTCGGAGCACGAGACGTTCATCGACGTGAGCTGCGAGGCAAACGAGTACCTGTCTGGGCGACGCAGCGCGGTCGCAGCGGCCGAGCAGCCGATGGCGGCAGTCCTCACCGGAGGGGCGCGCAGCGGCAAGACCAGAGTCCTGGACGAAGCCGCCCATCGGACCGCCGTGGCAGGGAAGCGGGTGCCTTTGCTGCTGAACGCAAACGACATCAACTCACCTCTGCTCACCCGAGAGGCCCTCTGCTTCGACGCCCTGCACCTGTTCGTCGATGGTCTCGACGAGGCACCTGACCGCGCTGCCGCGGTGGCCGCCCTGGGGGAGTTGCGCGAGAACCACCCCGGCCTGCCTATCCTCGTCTGCAGCCGGTCCGTCGACGGCCTGTCGTCGTTCGACGAGGTCCGGCTCGCGGGCTTCGACGAGGAAGCCCTACGCGCCCACCTGTACCGGACGGCGCCGGCGTCGACCGTTCCCGTGCTGCTGCACACTCTTCTCGACGATCCGGCGTGGCAGGCCCTCGATCTCCGGCGGCCACGGTCCCTCGCGATCCTGGATGAACACCTCCAGACGGGCGAGCTGCCCTCGTCGCCCGCTGCGGCGCACGAGGCGATGCTGCGCGGTGAACTGGCCGGGTCCCAGTTCAACGAGGCCGTCGAACTGGCGGCACGACGGCTCGATGAGGACACCGCCATAGCCGATGCCGCATCGGCGACGACGGCGCCCTTCACCGAGCCGTCGGACCAGCATTTCCTGGCCGCGCTCGCGCTGCGCCGGCTACCGGTTTCCGAGGTGGCTCAGCGAGTGAACGCGCCAGCTTGGGACGCTGCGCTCCGCGTCCTGGTGTCTATGCCGGACGCCCCGGACGACGTCGTGCGGCAGGTCGTCGCCGCCCTCGTGAACGTGGATCCCGTGCGCGCGGGGCACCTGCTTCGAGCAGCGCACTCGCCACCGAAGGTTCTGCTCGCCGCATTCGTCTCCACACAGCAGGAAGCCTTGAAACGCAACGACCCGGGGGGGCTGGCGGCGTTGGGTTCACCACGAGCAGTCGCTGAAGTCGTCGTCGACAGGCACGCAGGCACGCCGCCGCGACTCACTGGACTGGTGTTGTTGCAGCAGTTCGTCGACAAGGCGCGACCCGGAGCGGAGCACCGGCGGGCGCGAACGGCATTGACCGATGTGGTCGGCGCGGTGCTCGGCGAGCCGAACCCGTCAGAGCTACTGGTGCTCGCGCTAGGCTGCGTTGTGCGGTTCGAGCTGCGCGGACTCGAGCTGCACCTCGCCGATCACTTGACCGAGCGGCACCCGTGGCAGGTGGTGCACGCCGCCGCCGAGACACTGTGCGGACTCGGCGTGCGGCTCACCGAACCGGCCAGGCAGACTTACCACCGCCGCGCGAGGGCACGGCTCGACGAGGTGGTCAACGCCTTGTGGCGCACTGCGGACCTGGCCGTCGCCCGCTCGCTTACTCACGAGCGACACACACTGCTGAGAGTGCTCGCTGACCACCCGTCATCGGTCGACGTTCTCCTGCGGCACCGCTTTGCCTTGGACGTCGTCGGTGCAGATGCCCTGCTCGACAGGTGGCTACCGCATGATGCGGAGGAAGAACCGTCATCGTTGTTCGGCCAGATCACGGACGGTGACCCGGCGGCGGTTGTAGCCGCCGCACACCGTTTGCTGAAGGAGTGGAACCAGGCGGAGCGGCTGCTGGCGCTCGTCGGTGACGACCCCGACCTGATCCGGCTTCTGGTCGCGGCGGCTGCCGTGATGGTCGCGAAGCCGGTCAACCGATCCAATACGGACAGGGCCGAAAAGCTCTTCCTCGCGGTGCTGCCACACGTCGAGACCGATCGACTCGAAGGCGTTTCCGCACTGCTCCTCGCGATATCCCGGGTGGACCCCGCTCGCGCGGCGCGCCTCGCCTCGACCGCGGCGAAGGCGTTCACGGAACGTCGGTTCCCCGCACGTCTGTACTGGCCGTGGAAGTCCGTGTTCAGCCGTTGCCGGGGAAGGATAGCCGACATCGAGCTGATGCTGTGCGGGTCAGAGCAGCAGGCCGCACTCGCCGTCTACGCACTGGGTTCGTGGGACGTCCCCGGTACCGGTCGACCGGGACCGGGGAAACTCAGCGCTGAGGCAGAGGAAGCGCTCTGGCGAGCCCGGCCCGAAGCGGACGCTCCGGCGCTTGACATCGACAGCTGGGCTCGCGCTGTAGCCGCGGTCGGCTTCCCCCGCGCGCTTCCACACCTGCGTGAGCTGCTCGAGACCGTGCCGGACGCTCCGGTGGAGGTCGGCACGGACGGTGGAGTCGAGCAACACGCCCTAAGGGACGTCCTGCGCCGAGCGCTCGCACACCTGGAACAGTCCACTCAAGGCTCTGTGGCGGACCACGCGATGCCGTAACCGAAACCCGGTCGCAACGCAGTGAAGTTCGCGCCCACCTCCCCGGCACCGTCAACTTCGACAATCGGGCCGGGAGGAACGTCGAGGTCGAGGAGCGCACGGTGGTGCAGCCGGTCGAGCAACCACACCATGCGAGGTTCGCGGCCGACGGCGAACCGGATCTTCACGTTCAGCGCGGCACACGCAATGCTCGGCACCATCGCGTAGTAGGGCCGGATCGGCTGCCCGTCGACCACCCGGTAGGACATTTCGTAAGTGAGCTCCTCACCTCGGTCCAATGCCTGCGGCAGCTCGAGCACGTGTTCGAAATGGCCGTTGCCCACTCGGCGTTCAGCGGTGATCCGAGCGCCCTGCAAGATTCTGGCCTCGACCTTCCGCGACGCGTCCGCATGGGACGGCAGGACCGGCAGGGTGAACCGGGTGCGGATCCGCTGCAGACCGGCTCTGGTCGCAGTGATCGTCCGGCGCTCGATCACCTCGGGCTCGTCCCCGTCGAGGCGCACCAACGCGGCCAGCCTCTCGACTGCCCAACCGGTGTCCAGATCGTCCGGGTCGATCGCGCTCGCGATCACGGCGGCGAGCCGGTCCAGCACAATGTCGATGCGGCGCCGGGCGGTCCTCGGCGAGACCTTGAGCTCCTCCGCCAGGAACGCCGTGCGCTTGCCCAAGCTGGAGAACTGGAAATCACCGTCGAGGGCCATCGCCGCGCGAACGATTACCCGGTCCGTCTCGGGGAAGTCGTCGGGCGGCAGCCTGGCCAACGCGCGGACGATTTGCTGGCGCGCGTCCTCGTCGGAGATCGTCCGGGACACGGTCGCCCACGCACCGATGTGGCCGCCGATGTGGTCGCGCAGTCGCGGCCGCCTCAGGCCCCAGCGCTGACACAACTCCCGCAGCTCGGCCTTCAGCTGGGCCTCGACATCGTTCGTCACGTACTCATACTGGCGGAATTCGGCGCACGGCCAGGTTGGCCACAATCTGGCCACAACGGTCTTCTCGGCTAAGAGAGCATGACGCATCGCCCGAACAGACCATTGGCGTTGAGGAGACTCCAGTGCCGCCGAGAGATGTGCCCACAGCCGGTCACACCGATGTCCAGCTCTTGCACGAGCTCGCTCACCAGGGCGAACTCTCCGCTGCCTTAGCCGCAGCCGACGCGAGAACCCGACGGCGCCTCGACCGTGCGCTCTACACCGTTGTGTGGCCGATTGTCTTCGACAGGATCACTCGGAAGGCGGAACACCGGCGCGGTCACCACGTGTGCACCCGCAGCGTGAACCGCATGGGATCAGACTGCCTCGACAGGTTCCACGACGACGTCGCGGCGGTGATCAAGGCTGTTGCCGAACGAACGACCACCCAGGTTGAGGACCTCACCGCGTGGATCACCGCGGTCGCGCGTTTCGCTGTGGTCGACGCGCACCGCAAGCGGCGCGGCGCGATCGGGGCTCAGCAACGCCCGCGGCTCCCGCAGTGGCTGATCGTGCAACTCGTCGACGAACCGTGGCTGACCTCGCTCGCACTAAGGGTTCTCGAGTGGGTGGGGATCCCCACGACCGCGGGTCATCAGCTCTGGCCACTCGGAAGCTGGACCTTGATCCGCGCCCAGACCACCGGCGACTGGACCGGCAGCAGCCAGGAAGTCGTCGCCGGCGAGGTGGAGCGGGTCCTCGTCGCCATGCGGCAACGTCCGCGTTGGTACGCCGATAACGTCGAACGCCCGTTGGGGCACAAGCAGGCACCAACAGCGGGACAACCCAACCAGGACATCGGTCCGGCCCCGCTCGCGCTGGTCAGGCCTGACGAACGGGCCGACTCAGTGCTTTCCGCCGTCGCTCAGGTCGCTACCGACGTCATCGCGGAACGGCTTCGACGCGGTGAGAACGCACACGCCGTCGTGCGGGACGTCGTCCTGCGGTTGTTCTGCGACGGCGATGTCATTCCAGCGATCTCCTCCGCCCCGCACGCCGCCTTCGCCGACGAGTGGCTGGAAGAGCAGTTGATCGCCACGCCTGGAATGGACCGGATCGTGGCTGCGGTCGTCGCCGCCGTGCGCACCGGAGACGACGCTCAGCGAGCAGTATGAGCCCAGTGCGTGGACGTGCTCCTCGATCACCCAGGAGCACGGCGGTGTCCGCGCCGACCCGCTTCGCTCCGGCGAGGACGGCGGGCGGCTCGCCTCTCGGCTCCTCTGCCACGCGCCGACGTTGCGCGACCGGCAGATCCAGATTCGGTCCGCGCCCCTTGGCTCTGTGCACATCCGCTGACGCCCTCCGGTTCCGTGGGTTCACCACCCGGGTACTGACGGACGCACGCCTCAACCGGCGGTTCGTCGGTGATTGGGCGCCGTCGACGGAGTCAATGCGGCACCAACGAACGCAGCAATGGCGGCGCTGTTCGGAAGACGCGGTGCCCTCGTTGGCAGAACGGCTGCGACAAGGAGTGATGATGGCCTGGTCCAGCGGGTCCACCCGCGTGATCCGACGGCGTGTTCCGGTGTATCCGCGGGGAGCGGAACGAACGGTGCGCGTTTCCTATGCAGCTTTGCTCCGAGTCCGGGAGGACGACCGGTACGTGCTCTTCGCCACCGGATCCCGACCTGGTGCGTTCACCCCACCGGGCGGCGTCTTCAAGTACTTCGCGCCGGGGGCGGACCTGCTCGAAGGGCTGGGCTTCGAGGCCGACCGCCGCATCGAGCGTGGCGACGGCATGCGCGCCGATCTGCGCGGACTGCTGCCGGAGCGGTCAGTGCCCGAGTTCCGCCGTTGGTTCGCGAGCGGTGCGTACCGCGAGGACGCCGTCGAGTGCCTGCAGCGAGAGTTGGTCGAAGAACTCACCGAGGTGAGCTTCCCCGAGCTGGCGGACGCAGTGCCCGCCACCCGGTTCAGTCACCTGCGCACCATCGTCGAAGGGCCTAGTCCCGTGCCCGGCAGGCCGTACCGGCAGCTGCGCCGATTCGAGTTCTACGACCTGGTGTGCGCGAACCAGGCGGCGGCGTCACTCCGCGAGCGACTCCTCGAGCTCGCGGATGCGCCGGACGTGTCGACGGTCATCTCCGCCACGAGCTCGGACATCGGTCAAGGGCGTTGTGGCAAAGCCCTGATCGCACCGCACTCCGCCTATCTCGCCGGGGAGCAGCGCACCTGGCCCGACATCCCCGCGGTCCGGTGAACACCGGGAGCAGCGGGCGACGCCCGCTTCTGGTCCCGAACGGTGAATCGCCTGATCCGCGGACGCGCACGGTGGCGACGGTCGACTGCACGCCGATCTCCATCGTGCAGCGCGATCGCACGGTGGTCATCACCATGTCGATCAGTCCGGCGCCGCCGCCCAGCGGCTGGCGCTACGTCGCCGCGTTCGTCCGTGGCCGGCTCAGCCCCGACACGAACGTCCTCGACCTCAGCGGCCCCGACAGCCTCACCTCCGTGTCCGGACTAGGGAAGCCGTCGTTCAGTTGGTTCGTCGGCGGGTTCGACGGTCCCCCGTTGCCGAACGCGCCCCTCGTCGTGGAGGCGGTTGTGCCCGCCGGCGTGGAGACACGCGAGGCCAGCCTGACGGTTCGTGCTGACTTCTCGCTTGCCAGGGAGCGAACACTGCTCGTGCGCGGCAGGCGTCTCGAACACGGTCGAGCAGGCGAGCCGTGGACGTTCACGCTGACGCTCCCCGCAGCTGCTCGTCCCTCCGCCACCACCTCGCCGATGACCGAGGTCAGGCTGTGCGTCGCTACGGACATCGAGCGGTACAGCCGATTCCTCAACCCGGAAGCCGCGCGCGCTCAGGAACGTTTCGTGGCGTTGCTCAGGGCGGCACGCGCACACGCGGGTATCGACGAGTCGGCTGTCGTGGTCGAGCCCGCGGGCGACGGCCAGTACGCGGTACTGCCGTCATGCCTCGACGAAACCGTCGTGATCCCCAGGCTCCTGGAAGGCTTCGCCATCGCGCTGCGGGAGGCGAACGACAACGTCAGTGACCGACATCGCCTCAGGATCCGCATCGCGATCGACCGCGGTATCGTCACGCCGGGCGCCAACGGGCACATCGGCACATCCACCATCGTCGTCCACCGGCTGCTGGACTCGCCGGGCTTGCGGCAAGCTCTCGCTGCGCGGGTTCACCACGACCACGCACTCATTGTCTCCGACACCGTCTACCAGGACGTGGTGCGTCACGAATACGGGAGTTTGGCGGCCGCTGAATTCCACGAGACCGTTGTCAACCTACCCGCGAAGAACTTCACGGCGCGCGCCTGGCTGCATTTACCAGTATGACGGGCGGTCGGCCGACGGGTTCAGGTCGGCCGACCGCGACTGGTCAACTGATCACCAGCCCGCCAGGAGGGCGAACAGGTAAACGATGAAGTGACTCTCCATGCCAGACCTCCTCTCGGTGTTCGGCCTGAACGCGAGCGTCCGGACCGGTCACCGGCGCGGAGTTGGAGGGAGCGACCTTGGGTGCGCCAGTCGGTCCGGCGACGGCGGCCAGGAACACTCCGGCCCCGACACCGAGCACGAATGACATGAGAACCACCCGGATCATCGTCGAAATCGAGCAGAAAACACCCACGACAGCAACTCCTGACCATACTCCAGCCGGAACAATCGGACTGGGCCACCAGAATTCGGAGCAGGCTCCGATCAGCAGCACCAGAGATAGAATGGCGATCTGCCCGGAAAAGAACCGCGCCGCTTGGCACAGGAGTTGTGTGTAATTTGGCTCAGAGCCGCACCAGGGATTTCAGAACGTCGAGACGGTGCACAACGATCCTCTTGCGACCGGTGCTCACCACACCCCTTTCACGCAGGAGCCCGAACGCACGGGCGACAGCGCGGCGTGACGCGCCCAAGTGTGCCGCGATGTCCTCTTGCGTGAGTGGGGACTCGATGAAAATCTCTTTGCCGTCGACCACTCCGCGTTCGCCCGCGAGGTCGATGAGGTACTTGGCGAGTCGTTTGCTCACGTCCAGGGCAGCGGCGCCGATCCTGGCGTTCTCCGCGTCACGCAGTCTCACCGCCACTGTCTTCAGCAGCGCGACCGCGATGCCGGGAAGGTTCGTCAACGCGGCGAAGAGCTCGCTCTTCGTCAGCTGGACGGCCACCACGGGCCCGATCCCACGTACCGAGGCGCTACGGGGCCAGCCGTGCACGGCGGCGAGTTCTCCCAGGACATCTCCGGGCCCGCGGAGCGCGTAGACGACCTCCCTTCCGTCGTTCAGGGAAGTGGCCACCCGCACCCAGCCGGAGAGCACGACGAGTACGTGGTCCGACGGATCACCCTCGGTTAGCAGGGTGCCGTTCGCCGGGAATTCGCGGCGCAAACCCCGACCTAACAAAAGATCCCGATCACCTTCGGCCAGGTAGGAGAGAAAACTCCCGGCCACGAATTTCTCACCCGTCACGTCCCACCTCTCCGACCGCGGACACGGTTCACACTAGCGACGAGCGCCGCCAGATGACCTCCGCCGATGCGGGCACCTTTGTGTACATCGTCATCGCCCCTTCATCGGACCGAGGTAGGGCTGCCGATCTCGTCGATGACCGAGAAGAACTCTCGGCGGACGAACCAGGGACCTCAGGGCGCCGTGCCGGTGTCCGTCGACTTCTGGAAGAAACAAGATCACCAACCACACGTTCAGGCACTGATCGGACACGCGCCGCAGGCCACCGCCGAGCAAGGCTACGACCGTGCGAGCTTGAAGGTCGATGATGCGGTACGTGCGATGGACGCTCGAGAGTCGACGCACACATCCTGAAGACCGACGACGGCTCAGGAACCGAGCAGTGAACCCGGAGGCTTTGGACGGCCAGGCGAACGGTCGACACCCATCTCGATTGGGTTGACGGCGGAGGCACGACTTCACCATCGCCGGGCACGCTCATTCGAGATTTCTTGTGGTCGAGAAACTGGCGGTGAGGAAACTCGTAGTAGCCGGGCCGGTACTCCGGCCACTAGTCGATTCCTCCCTACATCGGGGGAAGATCACCAGGCCGAAAACCGTGCGCAGGAACCGGATGTCGTTCGGTCAGTCGCCCCGCCAGGTCACCGGTCGCGCCGAAGACCACGAAAACCGTGTGCTGAGGACATCGCTGCAACTGGGCCATCCCCTCAGCGTGCTCCGCTCCCGGTTGACTCGCATTACGAGCGGGACGACTGCCGGTGCACAAAGCCACCGCATGGTACGCAGTGAGCACCCAACGTCGGCCGTGGCGTTGGGTTCGCCGACGACCTCCGGCGGCCCTCCCAGGCTTGCTCGTTCACCGGCCACCGAATGATATGGGTCCACAACGGACCAACAGCCGAGCAGAGCACCCCCTGTCGTGTGTCATAGTGGGTTGGTGCACGAACGCCTGCTGGAACAGCCGGTCATAGCCAGTGTGAAGGACGAGGCCGGGCTGGACGCCGTCGTGGAGGCCGAGCCGCAGATCGTCTTCCTCCTGTTCGGGTCGATCCTGACGCTGCCCGACCTCGTCGAACGGCTGCGCGCGGCGGGCAAGACCGTGCTGGTCAACGTGGATCTGGTCGAGGGGCTGGTGGGCCGGGACATCGCTGTGGCCTTCGTCGCCGAGCGGACGCGGGCCGACGGGGTGCTCAGCAGCAAGGCGGCCATCGTGAAGGCCGCGAAGGCGCGCGGGTTGCTTGCGGTGCACCGGTTCTTCCTTGTCGACTCGTTCTCGTACCACAATGTCGGCAAGCAGCTGGCGATCTCCCAGCCCGACTACATCGAGATCCTGCCCGGGTGCGTGCCCCGGGTGATTACCTGGCTGCGCAAGGACACCGAGGTGCCGATCATCGCGGGCGGGCTCGTGTGCGACAAGGACGACGTTCTGGCGGCACTCGCCGCGGGGGCCGTCGCCATCGCATCGTCCAATGTGGATGTCTGGGCGATGTGAGCCCTCAGTCGCCCGCAGACGCGAGCCACGTGAACAGCGGGTCGGTATAGGTGGGCAGCTCCCGGTACACGTCCACCAGCTGCCGGTAGCGTTCGTGGGTCGCGTGGTCAGGCGTGAACGCCGTGCCGGGCCGTACCATTGCCGCCGTCGCCTCGTCGAAGCCGCCGAACAGGCCCAGTCCCACGCCCGCACAGATCGCCGAGCCCAGCTCCGCGCCGCCCTGCGCGCGCCGTGCCGGCAGGTCGAACGCGTCGGCCACGATCCGCATCAGCACGTCCGAGTCGGCGCCACCGCCGGACACCAGCACCCGGTCGAACTCCGTGCCCAGCTCCGCGGCCATCGCGTTGCCGTTGCCGCACATGGTCAACGCGATCGCTTCGAGGACCGCGCGGTACATGTGGAACGGGCCCTGTCTGCCGTCGAAGCCGAGGAACGCGCCCCTGCGGAACGAGGCGTCCACGGGCGCGAGCCAGTCGAGCACCGCGACGAGGCCGTCGGACCCAGGCGGCACCGTGGCAGCGCCCTCGTTGAGCCAGTCCTGCTCGCCCAGTAGGTCCCGCAGCCAGCTGACCGTCCACATGCCACGCCGGATGCCGTGACTCTCGTAGAGGTACTCGCGCGGCCTGCAGGCGAAGTTCGTCCAGAACGCCTTGGCGTCGTGGACGTTGCGCGCCCCGGTGGTCATCCCCGCGATGTAGGTGCCGAGCGACAACAGCAGGGTCCGGTCGTCGCCGAGACCGCCCCCGAGTGCCTCCACCGCCTTGTCGTTGGCGGTGGCGAACATCGGCACGCCCTCGGGAAGTCCAGTGTGCGCGGCCGCCTCCGCGGTGATGGTGCCGAGCTCGTCGCCGGGCTGGACCAGCTCGAACAGCATCTCGCGGGGGAGTTCGGGCCGGTCGATCCACGTCCAGGTGTCAGTGTCGATCGGCCACACACCCTGGTAGTTGGCGGCGGTGTCGCGGAACTGTCCTGTCATCCTCGCGGTGATGTAGCCCGAGGAGGCGGTGACGTAGCGGACGTCCGGGTTCACGTGCTCGTACGGCCGCGAGACGCGCTCGTCCATCCAGCTCAGGACCGGCTGGGCGAGTGTGCCGTCGGCGCGCAGCATCGCACGGCAGAACCGGATGGTGCACAGCCCGACGCCGAGGATGTCCTCCGGCCTGCCGTCGAACGCCTCCAGCGCCGCGCGCGTGGCCGCGCCGATCGAGTCCCACAGGTCGTCATCGGGGTGCTCGACCACGCCCGGCCGCGGCGTGTCGTTGGGGCGCAACGGGACGCGGGCGCGCGCGTGGACCGTGCCGTGCTCGTCGAACACGGTGACCTTGGTGCTCTGCGAGCCGTTGTCGATGCCGAGCAGGTATCCCGGCATCAGCGGTCCCCGAGGGGGAAGATGGTGCCGGGGTTCATGATTCCGTTGGGGTCGTAGATTTCCTTGAGCTTGCGCAGGATCGGGTAGGCGCTGCCGTGTTCTTCTTCGGTCCAGTGAGCGCGGTACTTGCCGATGCCGTGGTGGTGCACCATCGAACCGCCGCGGGCCAGTGTCTCCTCGACAATGATCGCGTTGAGCGGGATGTGGTACTTCGTGATCTCCTCTCGGGGTTCGCAGTTGATGTCGTAGTCGTAGACGAAGTACATGTTCGTCCCCGTCTGGTAGCTGTGCGAGGAGTGCCCGCCGAGCATCGTGATGTCGTCGACGTGCGGGTACTCCTTGGTGATACGCGAGATCACGGCGTCGTAGATGTCGCCGATCACCGACCAGTTCGCCGACACCTCGGTCGTGTAGCCCAGGTGGTGCTCGGCCAGCATCGTCTCCTGCTCGGCGCGGATCTTGTCCGGGCCCCAGTTGAGGTTGTCGAACCACGCGCGGACCAGTTCCGGGTCCACACGCTCGTTCCGGTGTTTGCCCACGACCCGGTCGATCTCCGCGCTGGTCGCCTCGGCCAGCCCTGCCGGGCCCTCCGCGAGGAACACGGCCACGCACTTGCCGTCGGCGAAATGCGCGAAGTGCTGCGCGGCGTCCTGCTCGGAGTAGACCCGCGCGACGGAGGGATGGTAGCCGTTCGTCACGATCTCGCGCAGGATCTCGATGCCGGTGCGCACGTCGTCGAGCAGGTAGCCGTGGAAGCGGTTGTTCTCCGGCTGGTACTTGAACAGCTTCACCGTGACCTCGGTGACGAAGCACAGCGCGCCCTCGTTGCCGATGACGACGTGCCGGATGTCCGGGCCCGCGGCCCGGCGCGGCACGTTCTTGATCCGGCTGACCGCGCCGTCGGGGAACACCGCCTCCAGGCCGACGACCATGTCCTCGATTCCGCCGTACAGCGTGGAGAACTGGCCGATCGAGCGCGTGGCGACCAGGCCGCCCAGCTGCGCGAGCGGCTTGGACTGCGGTGAGTGGCCGGTGGTCAGGCCCAGCTCGCGCACGCGATCCTCCAGTACCTGCAGCGGGACGCCGCACTGCGCGGTGGCCTGCATGTCGACCGGGTCGACGTGGTGGATCTCGTTCATCTCCGACCCGTCGAGCACCACGGTGCGCCCGACGCTGGTCTCGAGCCCGCCCTCGGTGCCGGTGCGGCCCGTGCGCGGGACGATGTTGACCCCGTGCTCGTTCGCGAACGCCAGCACCGCCGCGACCTGCTCGGTGTCGGCCGCGCGCACGATGGCGATCGGGAACGGCCCGTCGTAGATGCCGTGCACGGCGGTGTACTTCTTGAACCGGTCGACGCTCGCCTCACGCAGCAGCCGCTCGTCGGTGTCCACGCGCTCGGCGCCGGCGATCTCGCGCAGCCGGTCGATGATGGCGGTCGTGTCCATTGTGTCCTTCGCTTTCGTTCCGGTTGGGTTCATCGGGTGAGGTAGCCGCCGTCGACGGTGAGGACGTGCCCGTTCACGTAATCAGAGGCGCGGCTCGCTAGGAAGACCACCGCGCCCATCAGGTCGGCCAGCTCACCCCAGCGGCCGGCGGGGATGTGGTCGAGGACGCGTTGGTTGGTGACCGGGTCCTCGCGGGTCCGTGTCGTGAGGGGGGTGGCGAAGTAGCCGGGGGCGATGGCGTTGCACTGGACGTTGTGCGCGCCGAGTTCGTCGCAGTAGGCCTTGGTGAAGCCGACGATGCCGTGTTTGGTCGCCGCGTAGGCCGGAGACATCTGGCCGCCGAGGAAGGAGAACAGGGAGGCGATGTTGATGATCTTGCCGTGGCCCTGCTCCGTCATCCGCCGTCCGGCCAGCCAGCCGAGCTCGAACGGCGCGGTCAGGTTGAGCGCGACCATCGGGTCCCATTCGTCGCGGCCGAACTCCGCCACCGGAGCCAGTGTGGAGATGCCCGCGGAGTTCACGAGGATGTCGACCGAGCCGAGGGTGTCCACACAGGACTCCACGACACGGGCGGGCTCGCCCGGTTCGGTGAGATCGGTCTTCAGCGTCTCGAAGCGGGTGCCCGCGTCCTCGAGGAGCCGCCGCGTCTCGCCGCCGTCGTCGATCACGCTCGGCACGAAGACGTTCGCACCAGCCTTGGCCAGCGCGACCGTGAACGCGCGCCCGAGGCCGGTGTTGCCACCCGTGACGATCGCGTTGCGGCCGTTCAGAGAGAACAGGTCGAGGGAGAAGTCCTGGATTTCCAACGAAAGCCTTTCTACGGATGGGGAGGTCAGGTCATGGCCGGGGTGCGCGGCTCCGGCTCGGCTGCCGTTTCCCTTTGCTGTACCCACAGTGTCAGGGAGGTCAGTACCAGGCCCAGCACACCGGCGGCGGTGAGGAAGCCGAACAACATGCCGTAGCCGCCGTGCGGGGCCGTGCCGGTCGTCGGGTCGCCGATCCACCAGGCGACCAGGCCGGGCAGGAACGCGTCCGGCAGGTAGGCCAGCCCGGACGCGAGGCCGATCACGCCGCCGCGCTGGTCGGCCGGGATGTTCGCTTCGGTGATGCTCGCCCAGTACACGCCGCGGCTGGCGAACACCATGAACGACAGCACGAACATCAGGGTCACCGCGACCCACTGCAGCGCGGGCGTGCCCGGCAGGAACAGCAGCACCGCCACGCACAGCGTGGCACCGGCGAAGGCGACGCGCAGGAACCGTGGCGTGGACCGGGTGACCTTGTCCACGCAGAACCCGCCGACCGGGCCCGCGACGAACTGGAAGACGTAGCTGCGCACGACACCGAGGATGCCGATCAGCCCCGCCGTGACGCCGAAGTTGTGTTGCAGCAAGGGGGAGAAGTAGCCGAGCGTCGTGTAGAAGCAGTACATCAGCATGATCGTGCCGCCGAGCAGCCAGGTGTACTTGTTCCGCGCGGCCGTCAGCACCTGGCGCAGCGACAGGGCCGAGCGCTCGCCGTCGGGCGCGCGGTCGGCGTGGTCGCGCAGCGCGAACCAGATCAGCACGGCGAGGACGAGACAAAGGCCGCCGTAGATCGCGATGAGGGTGAGCACACCGACAGCCGGGGCCAGCGCGGTGCCGATCAGGTACGCCCCGAGCAGGCTGATCAGCGTCGAGGTGACGCCGCGGATTGCTTCCAGGAAACCGAAAAGCCTGCCTTGCTGTTCGGCGGATCCGAAGGCGCCGATCGCCTTCACCAGAGCAGGCCAGTAGAGCGCCATTCCGGCGAACGCCATCGCGATGTGCGCGAGCAGCACCGTGGTGTAGCCGGGGATGACGGTCAGCGACAGGTCCGCGAGCCCGGTGATCGCCAGCGCGGCCACGACCAGCGTGCGCGGGGCGAAACGGTCCGCGAACCAGCCGCCGGCGAAATACATGATCGCGGCCACCGCGCCGAAGACGGACATGACGCCGCCGTATTCCTGCGCGGTGAGCCCGAGCGCTTGATAGGTCGGTTCCAGGAAAACGAAACGGATGTAGGCGACCTGGAAAATGACACCGCCGGATATACACAGCAGTAAATAGCTCAACCGCCTCCGCGCAGCGTTCACCTGGACCACCTCGCCGTGGGAGATAAAGGCACAAAAAAAGAGAACAGTATCCCCGTGGCGAAATTGGGGTTACTGTTCTCTGCGTCTCTAGTAACGTTGTATTCAGTTCTGGTGGATGGCAGCGTACCCACAGCTCCGCGAGCGTGTCAAGACCAGTGTTCCCGTGGGTTTGGCCTGGTCGGCGGCGGTCTCACTCGCTCCGGTAACGTTCGGGTGGCCGTGGCTCGGCAGGTCGAGGGCCTTCCGGTAGCCGCTCCGAACTCGCCCGTGGTGGTGTATTGACACTCCGAGGAAGCGGTCCCCATACTCGACGCTGCCACAAAGGGGAACGTGTTCCATATGTGGAACGAATGCGGTTCGGGTGGCCCATCCGTCTTTTTCACAAGGAGTTGAAAGCCTGCCGGGCGCGGGATCGCTACGTCATCAACCGGGACGGACCGCCGCTGCCACCCGTTCGATGAGGTCGTAGGGCACCGGTTGCCGGTACATGAAGCGCACGGTGTCCTTCTTCGTTCGGTACGGCTCTAGCAGCGTCTCGAGTTCGTCGTCCAGGCGCGGTACCGGATAGAGGCCGACGTGGGTCTTCCAACCGGCGAAATGCAGGGAGTACCTGCCGCCGAGCATGAACGCCGGCATGCCGTAGCGGATCCGCTCCTCCGCGCCAGGCAGGGCCCGGCGCATCGCGGCGGCCACTTTGGACAGTACCTCCCGAGTCTCGGGCGGGTGGGCGGCGACGTATTCGTCGATGCTGCCCGGCGCGGTCACGACCGCCTCCGTTCGGGCGGGAGGACGCCGTCGGAGCCGGTGCCGCCCAGCGGCGTGCCGGCCGCCAGCGGCTGCCGGGTGGACCTCTGCCGCCTGTGCCGCAGCGCCGCCGCGGCGAGGAAGCTGAGCGGCGCCAGGGTCAGGTGGCAGGTCGCGAGCGCAATCGTGCTGGCGGTGTCGAAGCCGGCTGGCAGCGTCATCAGCCCAATGGTCCCCACAGCCGCCAGCGGCGCTCCGACCAAGGCGAAGCGATACAGTGCCGGCCAGCGCGGGCCGGCCACCGCCACGAGCAGCAGGCCGGCCAGCAGTGGCACGGCGGTGAAGCCGGCCACGGTGACCGCGTCGACGGCCATCGACCGGCCGTCGCGGGTGAAGGCGTACCGCGCCCCGGCTGTCAGGCCGGTGGCGTACACGACCAGGTTGATCGCGACCGCGGCGACGACAGCAGTGGCCACCACCGCGCCCCTCGACCACGACCCCCTTCGCCGTCGCGACGTCAGGTCGCCGTCCGACCGGAGGATTTCGGTCCACCTCATGCCGGCACCTGTCCACGGCGCAGGAATGCTTCGATCCGGTTGAACGCGCCGACCCACACCTCGCCGGTGAAGAAGTCGCGGATCTCTGGCGTCGGGAAGCCGCTCTGCATTACGGTCATCAGCGTCCCGCCGTCCTTCGGCTCGAAGGTGACCTCAATGGTCGTGGTCATGGTCATGCCGTCCGGGCTGCTGCCGCGGGACTCGGTCACCAGCCGGTGCGGGCGCTCAATGACCAGGAAGGTCTGCACCTCCCGGAACAGCTGATCCGGGCTCGGGCCCCACACCGCGGTCTGCGTGCCCCCGACGCGCAAGTCCACCTCAATCTCGACGATTCCCGGCGCCTCGTCGAGAATGCTGAACCAGATCTTCTGCTTCTCCGCGTCGGTGTAGGCGTCGAACACCTCCTCCGGGGTGGCCGGCAACTGCCGCGTCATCCTCAGTTCCAAGTCCTCTGTGCCGGTTGACCGCTCCGCCGACTCGCTGCTCACATCGCTCACGCGTCCGCTCCCTTTCCGTCTGCCCCTTTGAGGAGGGTGAAGTAGGCCTCGAGACCGTCGAGACGACGCTCCCAGAGCCGTTGGTAGAAGCTGATCCAAGCCATCGCGTCCTCCAGGCGCTCCTCGCCTAGGCGACACACCCGTGTGCGGCCGACCTTCTCGCTGATCACCAGATCGGCGTCCTCGAGCACCCGCACGTGCTTGGCCATTCCCGTCAGGCTCATCGCGAACGGTTCGGCCAGTTCCCCGAGCGAAGCCGGTCCGCGTCCGAGGCGGACGAGCACCTCCCGTCGGGTGGAATCCGCCACAGCGGAGAAGACCCGGTCGAGTACCTCATGGTGAACCATACGGTTGACTATAAATCAGTGAACCGAAAGGTTCAATATCTCCGCGGGTCCGACGTGACCGGTAGTGCTGTCAAGGCGCTGTCCCACGCCCGGGTACTCACGAGGCACGCCGCGACGAGGAGGTGGACCACGTGGTCGCCTACTTCGAGGTCCTGCACCGAGTTGCCGACCTCCGTCGAGGTGATCGTCCGAGTGGCAACACCCGATGCGGCATGGACGTCGGGGACACCCGGCCCCGGCGCTGCAGCCTGAAATCCAGTCCTGGCGTTCGTGGTAAAGCAGCTCGCCGACAAGGTCGTGTGCGTTGTCGGCGACCGTCGTAGAAATAGCTCTCCCGAGGTTCGGACGCTGAGCGATATGGTCGATTCCAACGCGCCGACCGCAGCGAGTTGGAATGGGGGCGAGATGAAACTGTTCCGACGTCGGCGCCGTCGAGGGTTGCGGAACTACGTTTACGTCTCGGACACCAAGCTGGACATGTTCTTCGAGCAGATCGACCCAGCGGACCGGCGGCAAGTGTCGGCGGAACTCTCACTGGATCTCGGGATCGCCGGCGTGGCGATCAGCACCGCCGACCAGCCGGCCGCAACACGCATGGCCAAGCTCGCCGTGGTCGAACGTTACATCGACAACCACCACCAGGTCGGCACTCCTGGCTTGCCAGGACGGGAGTTCTTCCGCGGACGGATGCCCATGTACTGGGGCGCACTACATGCCGAGGAATACTTGAAGGATCACCCCCACGACCCCGCCAGGGCAGCCGCGGACTTGCTGGTATTTCGGGGGTTCGATCCCCAGGACGGATCAATGGTGTTCCTCACCGGATCGCCGGGTCACCTGATCCACCAAACCCAATCGGAGCAAGCAGCGGTAGGGCTCTCGTCGATCATGATTTTGCAGCATCTTCTGGAGTTGCTTGACGACGACGCTTACCAGCCCTACGACCAGGTGGCCTCAAGGGCGCTGAAGGTGGGTGCACGATGCCGAATTCGAGGCGCCCAACAGTACCTTCAGTTCCTCGCCGTACCGTTCGGCGACACCTTCTTCCCACTGCCCACACGCCTCGGTGACCCCTGGGCAGGCGACTCCAGCGGTCCGGCCGAGAACCACGGCGTGATCGGCACTCCCCTCTACGTCGCCCACGGCTGACCCGATGCCGGGGCAGGCCGAACCTGCTCAGTAGCTGTGTCGAGCCCGCGATCGCCGCTGGTTTGATGACTTGATAAGTTCATCAAACCAGGAGGTGGATGGATTGCCCGCGCGTTCCCGAACGACTGAGCCGCTGTACCGGATCAAGGCGGACCTGTTCAAGTGCCTCGCGCACCCGACCCGGATCCAGGTGCTTGAAGTGCTGGCTGCTGCGGGGGATGAGGGTGCACCGGTGACGCAGTTGCTCGGGGTGACGGGTTGCGAGGCGTCGCAGCTTTCGCAGCACTTGGCTGTGCTGCGCCGTACTGGTGTGGTGGCGTCCACGCGCACGGGTAATGCCGTGGAGTACTGGCTGGCGCAGCCTCTTGTCGGCGAGCTGCTCGTTGTGGCGCGTGCCTTCCTGTTGTCGAGTCTGACTCCGGGATCCGATCAGTTGGAGGCGGCGCGCCGCCTGCCGCCGTTGCCGGGCGCGAGCCCCCGGGCGCTGCTGGAGGCCGTCGAGGAGGACCGGGCGTGAGCGCGCTGTCCGCGGCGCGGAGCCTGCTGCCGCGTCGGGACGATTACGACCTGCGTCCGACCGTGCTGCGTGCTGACGTGCTGGCCGGGGTCACCGTGGGTGTGGTCGCGCTGCCCCTGGCGCTGGCCTTCGGGGTGAGTTCGGGTGTCGGCCCGGCGGCCGGGCTGGTGACCGCGGTCGTCGCCGGGCTGGTGGCGGCGGTGTTCGGTGGCTCGTCTGTTCAGGTTTCCGGCCCTACCGGGGCGATGGCTGTGGTTCTGGCGCCGATCGTCGCCGCGCACGGGCTTGCGTCCGTGGCGCTGGTCACCGTCCTCGGTGGACTGATCGTCCTCGCCGCGGGTCTCGCTCGGCTGGGCCGTGTGGTGACCTTCATCCCGTGGCCTGTGGTCGAGGGCTTCACGTTCGGTATCGCGTGCATCATCTTCCTGCAGCAGGTTCCCGCTGCGGTCGGTGTCGCCGCCGAGCCAGGCCACAACACGCTCCTGACCGCGTGGGACGCCGTGCGGGAGGTCCTCGCCGGTGGCGACTGGGCAGCCGTGGCCTGGCCGCTCTGCACTGTGGGAGTCGTCGCGGCGATCATGGTGTTGCTGCCGCGGCTGCATGCGGCGATTCCAGCTTCGCTGGTGGGTGTCGCTGTGGTCACGCTCGCCGCCGAGGCCCTGCAGGCGCGGGTGCCGAGGATCGGTGCTCTGCCGGATTCCTTGCCCGCACCGGTATTCCCGGCGCTGGAGTTGGGCGCGGCGCGGGAGCTGGCCGGTGCCGCGCTCGCGGTGGCGGCGCTGGCGGCCATCGAATCGCTGCTGTCGGCACGGGTCGGGGGCTCGATGGTTCAGGCGGGTCCCGGGGTCGCGAACGTCTACCAGCCCGACCGTGAGCTGGTGGGCCAGGGGCTTGCCTCGGTGGCGAGCGGCCTGTTCGGCGGGATGCCCGCCACCGGCGCCATCGCCCGCACTGCGGTGAACGTGCGCTCGGGAGCCAGGACGCGGCTTGCGGCGGTGGTACACGCTGTGGTGATCCTCGTGGTCATCTACGCCGCGACCGGGCCGGTGTCGCGTATCCCGCTCGCCGCGCTCGCGGGCGTACTCATGGTCACGAGCTTCCGGATGATTCCTGTTAGGACGGTCCGTGTCGTGCTGGGCGCGGGCTGGTCCAGCGCGGTGACGTTCATGGTGACGGCGGGCGTCACGGTGGCGTTCGACCTGATCCAGGCCATTGAGGTCGGGATCCTGGTGGCTGCCTTTTTCGCGCTCCGTCAGGTTGCCCGTGGGGCCGGGGTGCATCGCGAGACACTGCCCGGCCCGGCCCAGCCGGGCGACGAGCGCATCGCCCTGTTCCGGCTCGAGGGAGCCATGTTCTTCGGTGCGTCCGAGCGCGTGCTGAGCCAGGTGTCCGAGCTGTCGATCACAGACGGCGTGGCGGTGGTCGTGTTACGCCTGTCGCAGCTGCGCATGGTCGACGCGACCGGCGCCAAGGCGCTCGGCGAGCTCGTCGGCGGCCTTCAGGCCCGTGGTGTGACCGTCCTGGTCAAGGGCGTGCAGCACCGGCACCGCAGGCTGTTGACCACCGTCGGGGTGCTGGGCGAGCTCCGCCACGAGCGCCACGTCCACGACCACCTCGACGACGCGGTCGCCCACGCCCGCGCGCACGTGAGGAAAGCAGCCGAGACCGCAGACACGCCACCGCGGTGACCTTCGCGCCCTCGCTGGATCGTTAGCAGGAAGCGCATCTCGGTGAACATGTCGTAGCCGTAGCAAAGCTCGTGGGTGTGGCATGTCACGACACGGCTTCCTGGTCGGCGAACGCCGTGTGATGCCGCCCTAGCGGCAGCATGAGTGGCCTGCCGGAGGTGGGGTCGGTGATGATGCGGCTGTCGAGACCGAACACGGCGCGCACGGTGTCGGTGGTGAGCACCTCGCCTGGATGCCCGGCGATGTGCACTCGCCCGTCGGCGAGCGCAACGAGGTGGTCGGCGTAGCGAACTGCGAGGGTGAGGTCGTGTAGCACCATCACGATGGTCGTACCGCGGTCGCAGTTGAGGTCGGTGAGCAGGTCGAGCACCTCGACCTGGTGGCTCACGTCGAGGAAGGTGGTTGGCTCGTCCAGCAACAACAGCTCGGTCTCCTGGGCGAGCGCCATCGCGATCCACACCCGTTGCCGCTGTCCGCCGGACAGCTCGTCGACCGCACGCTCGGCCAGGTCGAGCGTGCTGGTCGCCTCCAGAGCCGCGGCGACCGCCTCATCGTCACGACGGCTCCACCGGGAGAGCACGCGCTGGTGCGGATGCCTGCCCCGGCCGACGAGATCGGCGACGGTGATGCCTTCGGGTGCGATCGGCGACTGGGGGAGCAGGCCGAGCGTGCGGGCGAGCTCCTTGGCAGGCATCCGGTGTACCTGCTTGCCGTCGAGCAGCACGTGCCCGTCGCGGGGGGCCAGCAGCCGGGACATCGAACGCAGCAAAGTGGACTTGCCGGACGCGTTGGCGCCGACGATGGCGGTGATCCGCCCCGGGGGCACGGTGAGGTCGAGTGAGCTGATCACAGTGCGGTCCCGGTAGCCGAGCTCGAGCCGCTCGGCGACGAGGGTATGGGATGCGGTCACAGTGAGCCTCCCGTGCGGTTGGTTCGGATGATGAGGTACAGCAGGTAGGGCGCACCGAGTGCACCGGTGACCACCCCGACCGGGTAACGGGTGCCGAAGGCGAACTGTCCGACGAGGTCGGCTGCGAGCACGAGCAGCGCTCCCACCAACGCCGATGGGACCAGCAGGACGCCGCGGGGCCCGACGATGCGCGCCGCGATCGGCCCCGCCAGGAACGCGACGAATGCGACCGGCCCGGCGGCGGCGGTGGCGAAGGCGATGAGGCCGACGGCGCCGACAATGAGCAGGATGCGGGTGCGTTCCGTGTGCACGCCCATGGCAGCAGCCGCATCGTCGCCGAGCTGCAATATCGACAGATTACGTGCCTGACCGAGCAGCACGGGTCCCAGCGCGGCGAGGGCGATCAGCACCGGGAGCACGTCGCCCCAGGTGACGCCGTTGAGGCTGCCGGTGAGCCAGCGCATCGCCTCCTGCAGCTCCCATTGCGGGGCTTTGCTGAGCACGTACGCCGTGACGGAGTTGAGCATCGCGGCGATACCGATGCCGATCAGAACCAGCCGCGTGCCTACCACTCCGCTGCGGAACGACAACAGGTACACCATGATCGCCACAGCGAGCCCGACGACAATGGCGAACACCGACACCCGCGCGCCGCCGAACCCCAGGATGACGATGGCGAACGCGGCGGCCGCGCTCGCACCCGCGCTGATGCCGATGATGTCAGGGCTGGCGAGTGGGTTGCGAAGCATCGTCTGAAACGTGATGCCGCCAAGCCCGAAGCAGGCGCCGGCGACCACGGCGAGCGCCGCCCGCGGCAGGCGCAGGCGCCCGACGGTGAACGAAGCACCCGGAACATCGTCACCGAGAAGCACGCCGAGCACCTCGCCCGGTGTGTAGAACGTCCTGCCGACCATGAGTGCGAGCGCGAACATGGCGACGATGAGCGCGGCGAGTACGGCGATGACGATCCGCCGTCGGCGGCCGCGCCGGACACGGCTTGCGGTGACGATCCCGACGCTCGAAGCGTCATGGGCGGCGAGTGGGGTTTTCACAGCTCACGCACCTTCTGCCTGCGCACGATCGCGATGAAGAACGGGGCGCCGACGAGCGCGGTGATGATGCCGACGTCGACCTCCTCTGGACGGGCGATGACGCGGCCGAGCACATCGGAGGCGGTCAGCAGGCCCGCCCCCGTGAGAGCGGAGAACGGCAGCAACCAACGGTGGTCTACGCCAACGAGCAGCCGGCACAGGTGAGGGACGACGAGCCCAACGAATCCGATCGGGCCCGCGACCGCTGTCGCCGCGCCACACAACAGCACTGCTCCGAGGGAGGCGAACCCGCGCGCGATGGCCACGCGCTCACCGAGCCCCGCGGCCAGTTCGTCACCGAGGGCGAGGGAGTTGAGTGCGCGGGCGGAGAGCAGGCAGATCACCGTTCCGACCGCAAGGAAGGGCAGGACCTGCCCAATGGCTTCGAAACTCGCGCCGCCGACACCGCCGATCTGCCAGGAGCGCACGGAGCCGGCAATGTCGCCGCGTGGCAGCACTACCGCGCTGATGAACGAGGCGAAGGTTGCGGTGGTCGCCGCCCCTGCCAGAGCCAGCTTCAGCGGCGTTGCCCCGCCCCGGCCGAGCGAGCCGATAAGGTAGACCAGCACAGCGGTGACGGCCGCGCCCGCGATGGCAGTCCAGATGAAGCCGCTGAACCTCCACAGGCCGAACCAGGCAATGCCGGTGACGACGGCGAGGGAGGCCCCCATGTTCACGCCGAGTATGCCGGGATCGGCCAGCGGGTTGCGGGTCACACCCTGCATCACCGCGCCGGCCAAGCCGAGGCAGGCGCCAAGGAGAAGGGCGAGCACGGTGCGGGAGATGCGTTTGGTGACCGCCGCCTGGTTGAGACCATCCACGGAGCCGTCCAGTGCGGCGATCACGTCGTCCCATGAGACGACCCGCGAGCCGATCACGACGGACGCGACCACGAGCCCTGCCAGCACAACCGCCACGACGAGCAGCCACAGCAACCTCACCCGCGTCGGGCGCCGCAGGACGGCGACGCCCGAGGTCGACGGCGATACGCCAGCGGTCACCTCGCCCGGTCCACGGCCTCGGCCAGCAGGGCGACATAGTCCTCGAGGACCCACGAGATCGCCAGCGGAGTCGGGTTCGCCGCGGTCCCCAGCGGCCCGCTGCCGTCGAGGAACACCACCGCGTTGTTGGCGATGGCAGGCATCTGCGACAGCAGCGGGTCGGCCTTCAGGGCGTCGACCAGCGCCTGGTCACCGTAGGTGACGATCAGCTTCACGTCGTCGAAGAGGTCCACCCTTTCAGCGCTGATGCTGCCGGAGAACTCGCCGGCCCCGGACGCCTCGGCGACCGCCTTGGGGGTGCTCAGCCCGAGGTCCTTGAAGAAGGCCGCCCGGGTGTCGTTTTCGGTGTAGAAGTTCACCGTGCTCAGGTCGGTGGTGTCGACGTGTGTGACGAACATGGTCGCTTTGCCGGCCAGCTGTGGATACTCACCGACGGTGGTGGCGAGCTGCGCCTCGATGTCCGCAACCAGCTGATCACCCTCCTCGGCAAGACCGAGGCCCTTCGCGTTGTAGCGGATGACCTCGCGCCAGGACGTTGCCCACGGTGCCGTCGGGTAGGCGACGACCGGTGCGATCTCGCTGAGTGTGTCGTAGTCCTCTTTGGTCAGTCCGGAGTAGGCGGCGAGAATGACGTCGGGGTTGGTGTCTGCCACGGCCTCGAAGTCGATGCCGTCGGTCTCGTCGAACAGTGCTGGAGTCTCCGTGCCCAGCTCGTCGAGTTTCTCCTGCACCCATGGCAACAGGCCGTTGCCGTCATCGTCGCCGAAGTTCGCCGCGGCCATGCCGACCGGCACGATCCCGAGCGCAAGCGGCACCTCGTGGTTGGCCCAGTTGACAGTGGCCACCCGCTGTGGAGCTTCCTCGATGGTGGTCGTGCCCAGTGCGTGCTCGATGACGATGGGAAACTCACCCGACGGCGCGTCGGCGGCACCGGACTGAGGTGCCTCGGAAGGAGCCGTGGAGCAGGCGGAGAGGGCAATGGCGACCGATCCGGCCAGCGCCAGGACGAAGGAACGACGTGAAAACATGCGGAAGAAGCTCATCTCTCAAGAAGGGCGGGGCCCTCACTCGCCGCCAAATCTTCGGCGAGTTAGGTGAGGGTTACCTAAAATCCTAGGAAGAATCCGCTGGCTGGCGCAATCGAGCGTTCCGGACATCGGATGTAGTGGTTCAGACATGAGTTCTGCGCAGGCGGTTCAGCCGGCTGCCGTTGAGGCGTTACGGAACTGCCCTGGAGTCAGCCCGGTCGTGCGTCGGAACGCGGCACCGAAGGCGCTGGCCGAGCCGTAGCCAAGGCGTTCGGCAACCTCTTCCACACGCATGCCGGACGCCAGCAACAGCACCGCCCGTTGCGCCCGGACAGCGGCCTGCCACCCCGTGAAGCTCAAGCCGGTTTCAGTGCGGAACGCTCGCGCGATGGTGCGTTCGCTGACCCCGAGCCGGCCGGCCCAGGCCGGGAGGGAGCGCGTGTCGCCCGGATCGGCCTCGAAGGCCTCGGCGATGGGGTGCAGCAGTTCGCTCGTGGGCATCTGGACGAGAAGCGCATGGGACGAGGGCGTCAGCACGTCCAGAACGAGCTGTTCTGTCAGAGCGCGCGAGGCCACACCGAGCGAGTCTTCGGCGAGCCGGTCCAGCAGCAGGCTCAACAACGGGGTGATCTCGACCGCGACCGGCTCGTCGGACAAGCCGGGCACCGCCTCGGTGTCGAAGTGCGCGGTGCGATACCAGGTGCCGGCGGGTGCGTACCCCACGTGCACGACCCCCGCCGGCAGCCAAAGTCCTATGACAGGCGTGATCGTCCAGGTGCGCGTCCCGATCGTCGCGTTCGAGGCCCCTCGCCGGTTCCAGAGCAGCTCGTGCGTCGGGTGCGCGTGAGCCTCCCATGCGGTGTCGCGAGAGACGAGCTCGCCCGGGCCCGAGATGACGAAGGGCACCTCGACCGTGCCGGCCGCGAACACGGGCAACGCGCGGCTGTCGATCGCCTGCGGTTCCCGTCCTTTCCACAACTTGGCCACGAACTGATAAGGTAAGGCAAACCTAAATGCCTCGTGTTGTGTGGTTCACCACGACAGCACAGTCCACTGAGAGGGCACAACTCCATGGCCTTCACCGACGGCCGCAAGATCGGCGGGCTCTACACCGCAGAAGTCCTGCGCACCGACCGCGTCACCCCGCACATGGTGCGCGTGACGTTCACCGGCGAGGACCTGAAGCGGCTGCCCGTGCGCGGTTACGATCAGTGGTTCCGCCTGTTCCTGCCCCGCCGGAACGGCCAGACCGACTTCGCTGCGGTGCCGGAGCGGTTCGGCATGGCCGGCTACCTCAAGTACCTCACCGCGAAGTCGGGCACCCGGCCGCCGTTCCGTAACTACACCGTCCGCGAGCTTCGACCCGACCTCGGTGAGCTCGACGTCGACTTCGTCGCCCACGGCGACCAGGGCATCGCCGGCCCCTGGGCCCGGCGCGCCCAAGCTGGAGAGCGGGTCGCGCTCATCGACCAGGGGCGCGGCTTCGACCCCATCGATGACGCCGGCTTCGTCCTCCTCGCCGGTGACGAGTCGGCACTCCCGGCCATCGCCGGCATCCTCCGCAGCCTGCCCCGCAGCACAGCAGGCCTGGCCATCATCGAGATCCCCACAGCGGACGACATGCAGTCAGTGGAAGCGCCATGCGGGGTCGAAGTGCGCTGGCTCGCGCGCACCGATCCCCACGAGCGTCCCGGCATCCTCGCCCTCGAGGCGGTGCACGCCTACTCGCCGGCGCAACCCGCCTCCCTGCAGGCCTACCTCGCCGGCGAACAGAGGTGCGTAGCGGAGAGCCGACGGCACCTCGTCACCGCCGGCGTGCCGAAGTCCCGCATCGCCTTCACGGGTTACTGGAAGGTCGGGCGCGCCGGTTGAACATGTGGGGCTCGCGCAGCCGGGAACCCATGCTGCGCTCAGCCGAAGCTGCCGAGGTGATTCAGTGCCAGGTCATGGATGTCGCGGTTGCGGAGCGTCCCAGCGGCGAAGCGGGCGGCGAGCGGTCCCCGTACCGGACGGTTGAGGATGAGCGGCACGAACTGCTCGTGTCTGCTGCCGTGTGAGCGGAGCTTCCCGTGCAGCTGGCTCAGGTCGTGGTCGGCGGCGGTCCGGCCGAGCGCGGTACTCGCGGAGGCGGTGACGGCGAGATCGCCGATCCGGTCGGCCGGGAGTTCGTAGCTGGTGGCGGCGTCGGCCCTGTCCCAGATCTCCTCGATCCCCGGGAGTGCCGCCAGCACTTCCCGCGCTGCCGTGCGGTGTTCGGGGGCCAGGTGCAGCCAGGCGAAGCCGCCCAGCGCTCCGTGGTGCCGGACGTAGGGGTCGGTGATGGGCAGCACCACCTCGTCCACGGGCACCCTGCGCTCGGTCAGTACGTCCATCAGGTAGTGCACGCGCGGGTCGCCGTGCTCGTCGTGCTTGGCGTTCATCCCGTGGTCGGCGGTGATCGCGACCGTGCAGCCCGTATCGAGGTATTCGCCGAGCAGCGTGTCGAACTCGGTGAGGAACAGGTCGGACAGCTCCTCGCCGGGCGCGGAGGCATGCTGCACCCGGTCGGTCAGCGAGACATAGAGCAACCGCAGATCGGGAGCGTGCCGCAGCGCCGCCAGGCCGATGCGCATCGCATAGTGGCTGGCGAGTGGGTCGTACACATCGGGCGCGGCCGCGCCGACGAGCTGCTCGACATCACTCACCCCATACCGGGGCAGCGCTGATCCGGCGGCGCGTTCCACGCTGACGCTCGGCACACCGCCATGGCCGAGCAGTAGCCGAAGCTTGTCCTTTGTGGTCACCGTGAGGGTGGGCACTTCCTGGGCGGCGAATGCCGCGTGAATGCTGGGCGCGCGCAGGTACTTCGGATCGTTGAGCAGTTCGAGCGAGCCGTCGGGGAGGCGGCAGTAGTTCCCGGGAATGCCGTGCAGCGCCGGGGAAACACCGGTGACGATGGAGATGTTGTTCGGGTTGGTCAGACTGGGGATCTCCGAGCGGCCGATGCCGAACTCGCCCCCGTTGTCGAGCATCCGCCGCAACCGTGGCATGGTGCCCCGATCCAGGGCGTCGTGGAAGTACCGCGGATCGCCGCCGTCGACCGTGATCACGACCACTGGGTGGTCGGGGACGGTGTAGGGCCGGTCGTTCACGGTGATGGTCTTCACGGTGTTCCTTCCTCTCGAACGCGTTCGAGAAACAGTTCCTCGATCAGGGTCAGCGGCCGGTCGGCCAGCCGGATGAGATGGATCGGGCGCTCGGGAGGCGCCGGGTCGAGATGCAACTCGGCGACCCTGCCCAGCAGCAGCGCGTGCTCGGCGGCCGCGCGGGGAAGGCAGGCGATGCCGAGCCGGTGCTCGACGGCGGCGATGATGGCGCTGGTGCTGGCGATCGTGCTCAGATGCACCGCGGGTATCCGCCATTTCCCGAGCAGTTCGAGCTGGTACTGCCGGGTGGCCGAGCCTTCCTCGCGCAGCAGGACCCTGCTGCCGCGCAGCACGTGGGGATCGACGTGCTGACCGGCGAGTGGGTGGTCACCCGCCGCGATGACGAGCTGCCGTTCGGTGCCGATCTTGCTCACGTCCAGTGCGGGCCGTTCGCACGGTGCCGCGAGCAGCGCCAGCGGCAGATCGCCGTCGATGACGCGCTGGGTGATCGCGGCCGAATTATCGACGTGCAGGTCCACTTCCACGTCGGGGTAGCGTTCGACGAACGACGACAGCAGCCCTGGCAGCAGGTGCTCGGTGACGGTCGTGGTGCCGCCGATCACCAGCGCCCCTGCGACAGGGGCGCACCGGACCCGGGCCACCTGGTCCATGGCCTCGTCGGCCAACGAGAGCAGGGAGCGCGCGTACTCGAGGAAGGTCTTCCCCGCCTCGGTCGGCCGGGAGGACCGTGTACTGCGGTCGATCAGTACCGCGCCGATCTCGCCTTCGAGTTGTTGCAGGTACGAGGAAACGGTCGACTGGGCGACGCCGAGCGCACGCGCGGCAGCGGACACGCTGCCGTGATCGGCGATGGCAATCAGCGCTTCGGCGTGATGCAGGCTGAATCTCCTGGTCATAATGGATTCTCCGGAATTCAGATGACGCGCGCCCTGATGCGCGAGGAGATCAGATCGATCGAGGCCACCGTGAGAATGATGACGATGATGATCGCTGAGACCTCCTGATACTGGAACAACCGCATCGCCACCTGCAGTTCGAAACCGAGCCCTCCCGCACCGACCATGCCGAGCACGAAGGCATGCCGCACGTTGGATTCCAGCCTGTAGAGGCTGTACGTGATCACCTCGGGGAGGATCTGCGGGACGATCGACCACCGGATGGTCGCGAATATGCCCGCACCGGTGGATTCCAGCGCTTCTCTCGGTCCCGGATCGATGTTCTCGATGGCCTCCGCGTACAGCTTGCCGAGTTCCCCGCAGGAATAGACGGTGAGCGCAAGCACACCGGGAAAAGGGCCGAGCCCGACGGCCGCGACGAAGATCAGCGCCCAGATGATGTCCGGCAGGGAACGCAGACCGCTGAGCAGCGCTCGGGACACCGCGTAGATCGCCGGGTTGCCGCCGAACAGGTTCTTGGCCGCTCCGACGGCCAGGAACAGGCTGATGATCACTGCGAGCAGGGTTCCCCAGACCGCCACCTCGACGGTGGTGAGGATCGGGGTGACCAGGCTCGGCACTACCGAGAGGTCGGGAGGGAACATCCGCCAGAGGAAGTCGAGCAGGTTCGGGATTCCCTCGACGAACGTCGAGGGGCTGATCGACAGATCGTTCGCGCTCCAACCGAGGAAAGCGACGGCGGCCATGACCAGCACGGTGTTGCGTGCCCAGCTGAGGTTGCGCTTTCGCCGCGACTCCAGCCGCGCCGACGCGGGCGCAGGACTGCGTGTCGCCGTCAATTCATGTTCCCCTTCGGTGTGCCCTGGCCGTAGATCCGGGTCACGTCGTCGGCGGAAAGGTCGGCCGCACGTTTGTCGATGGCCAGTTTCCCGTCGAGCAGGGCGATGACCCGGTCCCCATAGGACCGGGCGTACTCGAGCTGGTGCAGGCTGATCACCAGGGTGGTGCCCTTTCCACGGTTGATCTCGGCGAGCAGCGTGAGAATCTCCTCCGCGGTCACCGGGTCCAAGCTCGCGACGGGCTCATCGGCGAGGATGATCTCAGGATCCTGTGCCAGCGCACGCGCGATGCCCACCCGCTGTTTCTGCCCGCCGCTGAGCTGATCGGCGCGCTTGCCGGCGTACCCTTCCAGGCCGACCTCGGCGAGAAGGGACATCGCACATTCCTTCTCGGCGCGAGTGAAGAACCCAGGAATCGACCTGTAGCCGGGAATTCCGGGCAGCATTCCACAAAGGACGTTCTGCAGGGCCGTCAGCCGGTTGACGAGGTTGTAGCCCTGGAAGATGATCCCGGCCTTGCGCCGGATGCCGCGCAGGACCGACTTCTCCTTCGTGACACGCTGCCCGGACACCGTGACCGTTCCCGCATAGGGCTGGACGAAGCCGTTGATGCACCGGAGCAGGGTGGACTTTCCCATCCCGCTGCGGCCGAGGACGACGCAGAAGTCGGACCGGGGGATCGTCAGGTCGACGCCGCGCAGCACAGCCTCGCCGGGACCGTGGTAGCTCTGGTGGACGTTGTCGAACGAAATGGCCGGTTGCGTGACTGTCACAGCTCCGGCTCCAGGCCGGTGGCGGCATAGGCTTCCCGGACCAGGTCGTAGACCTCGTCGTCGGCTCGGTCGAACCGTGCGAACCCGGTCCCTTCCAGACTCGCCGTCAACTCGGGTGAGTTCTCCAGCAGGGCGGACCTGAGGGATTTCTTGACGTCCTCGGGAAGGTCCGCGCGGTAGGTGATGGGGTCCGCGGGGATCTCCATCGACTCGAACACCGTCTTGATCTCGTCCTGTGCCACCAGCCCGCTCTCCACGAATCCCGCGATCTTCCTGCTGGAGACCGCCGCGACGTCGGCCTGGCCGTTGATCACCGAGAGCAGGGAGGCGTCGTGGCTGCCGGAGTAGATGACCTGTCCGAACAGTTCGTCCGCCTCATACCCGGCCTCGACGAGTGCGTACCTGCCGAAGATGTGTCCCGAGGTCGAAGCCGGGTCGGTGAACGCAACGGTCTTGCCGGCGAAGTCAGCGATCCCATCGATGCCCGAATCGGACCGTACGACGAAGCTCGTCCGGTAGTCCACTGTGTCCTCCGCCTGGATCGCGGCGGCGAAGGCTTCAACTCCGCTGCTGACGGTCTGGGTGGCGAGGACGTACTCGGAGGGACCGAACCACGCCGCGTCCAGGTGCCCGGAGTTCATGGCTTCGATCACCGCCGTGTAATCGGCGCCGACATAGGGTTCGACCTCGAGCCCGGTCTCCTCGCTCAGGTGGGAGATGAACGGCTCGAACTTTCGCAACACGGCAGCCGAATCCTCATCGGGCGCGAGTCCTAATCGGATGGTGTCACTCCGCCCGCCTCCCGCATTCGATGCGCTCGGCGAGCCGCAGCCCGCCAGCGCGGCCGACACCAGGACGCCGATCGCGGCGGCCACCAGACTGCCTTTCACGACAGGATTCCGCATCGCCTGTTCACTCCTCTGCGCGTGCCTCCGGCACACTGTGGACCGTGTCTCGCGGCCACGCTAAGCGCCACCGCTCGCAGCGCAATGTCCACGAGGAACCAGCTCCGCGAAGTCCACGTGAACACGAGGAGCACACCCGATGACCGCCATCACGATTCCCGATGGAAACGCGCACCGGAATTGGCGAAAAGGGATCTGTTGTGCTGCGCGCGCTACGTTCCGGATGCGGCGGTCAGCTCGTCCGCCCTGGCCCGCATGAGCTGACGGACGATGTGGGCGGCCCGTGAGGGCTGCGTGTTCTGCCGGTGGGTGAGGCAGATCTGCACCGGGCGTGTGTCGCGCAGCGGAATCCACACCAGATCAGGAATATCGGCTGAAGTCTCGATCTTGGCCAGGATGCCGAGACCAGCGCCCTCGGCGACCATCACCTTGAGGGTCCTGGCCGACATCGCCTCGACGACGATGTCGGGACCGGTCACGTGCCGGTGCAGCAACTCCCACAGCACGGTGCCCGCTCGCATGGTGACGATCGGCCAGGTGCCCAGGTCGCGCCAGTGCACGTGCTCGCGTCCGGCGAGCGGATGATCGTTGCGCGCGTAGACCCCCATCGGCGCCGAGACGAGCGGCACCCGGTGCAGCCCCGCCGCGGCAGGGCTCATTGGCACAGTGACCACCGCGAAATCCAGTTCACCGTCGAGAACGGCGCCCTCGACATCGGCGGAGCCTCCCTCCCGGACGGTGAACCGCAGGCCGGGGTGACGCTTGCGCAGTCTGCCCACGACCGGCGCGACGATCGTCTCCGCAGTCACCGAGATCGCGCCGATCCGCACCTTGCCGTGGTAGGCGCCACCGGCCGCCATGGCCGACTCGCGCAGTTCCTCCTCCGCCGTGACCAGCCTCCTCAGCGGGTCGAGCAGTGCCTGGCCTGCCGCCGTCGGCCGCACGCCGTGCCTGCTGCGCGTCAGCAGCACCACGTCGAGCTCCTCCTCCAGCAACGCGATCTGCTGGCCCACGGTCGGCTGGCTGACCTCGCAGCGGGCCGCGGCCGCACGTAGTGATCCGGTCTCGATGGCGGCCAGGAAGTACCGCACTCGCTCCACGCGCATCGGAACACCATAAAAGCAAAAGCTTTCACCCGTAAGCTCCGATCACTTCTTCCTTCCCGCACGACCAGCAGGACATGCTGTGCCGGCTGACAAAGGCGTCCCGAGGTGAAAGGAATACCTGGTGTCCGATGGTCCACTGGGCGGGGTGCGCGTACTGGACGTGTCGACGATCCTGGCAGGCCCGTTGGCGTCCTCGCTGCTCGGCGAGTTCGGCGCCGAGGTGATCAAGATCGAGCAGCCGGGCGAGGGCGATCCGGCGCGGCTGTACCCGCCGTTGGAGGACGACGGCGTCTCCGCGGCCTGGGCGATGCTCGGCCGTACCAAGCAGAGCGTCACTATCGACCTACACGCGCCGGAGGCTTCCGCCCTCGTCGGACGGCTGGCCGCGACCGCCGACATCGTGGTGACCAACTTCCGTCCCGGGACGCTGCGCCGTTTCCGCATCGACTTCGACGACCTGCGGGCCTACCGGCCGGACCTGGTGATGGTGCACGTGAGCGCGTTCGGCCGCACCGGCCCATACGCCGACCGGCCCGGTTTCGCCCGCGTTGCGGAGGCCTTCGCCGGACTGACCTACCGCACGGGCGACCCGGAACGGCCACCGGTCTTCGCCGGCTATCCCGTCGCTGACGGTGTCACCGGCATCTACGCGGCGTTCGCGGCGATGCTCGCCCTGCGGCAGCGGGACCGCACCGGCGAGGCCCAGCTGGCCGACATTCCGCTCTACGAGCCGCTGTTGCGCATGATGGAGGACTTCGTCGTCGAGTACGCCGCGACCGGTGAAACCCGGGAACGCCAGGGCAACCAGAACCCGCACATCAGCCCGAACAGCCTCTACCGCACCCGCGACGGCCGCTGGCTCGCCCTGCCCGCCTCGACCGAGCAGATGTGGCGGCGGCTGGTCAAGGTCATGAATGCCCCCGAGCTCGCCGTCCACGACACCATGACCGCTCGGCTGGACCACCGTGACGAGATCGAGGCACGGGTGGCCGAGTTCGTCGGAGCACACGAACTGGAGTCGTTGATGACCCTGCTCGTCGAAGCAGGGGTGGCCGCGGGGCCGGTCAACTCGGCCGCCGACATCTGCGCCGACCCGCACATCCGCGCGCGCGGATCGGTGGTCGAGGTCGCCGGCGGCGAACGCCCGCGGCTGATGCAGTCGCCCGCCGGCCGGTTCTCCGGTTTCGAGGGCACGATCGGCAGCCGTGCGCCGGGTCTCGGCGAGCACACGACTGAGGTGTTACGAGAGGTCGCCGGGCTGACCGGGCCCGAGATCGAGGATCTGCGCCATCGCGGAGTGGTCTGAAACATAAGGAGCCGCACATGACTATGGCAGTCGTGTCGATCGTTGTCCTGGTCGCCCTCTTCGCGGCCACCCTGATACCCGCGTTCGACCTCGGGCTGGGCGCACTGGCCGCGGCGTTCATCGTGGGCCTCGCGGCCGGTGTGCCCGCCGACGAGGTGACCGGGTTCTTCCCCGCCGACTTCTTCATCCTCATCGTCGGAGTCACCGCACTGTTCGCCGTCGCCCACGTGAACGGGACCCTCGACTGGCTGCTCGACCTGCTGCTGCGGCTGGTCGGTGGCCGGCTGGTGCTCGTGCCCCTGGTGCCCTTCGTGATCGGCGCCGTGCTGACCGCGGTCGGCACCCTGCCCGCGGCGGCGACCGCCATCGTCGCCCCGATCGCACTGGGACTGGCCGCACGGTACGGAATTTCACCACTCGTGGCGGCCGTTCTCGGTGTCACCGGCATCATCAGCGGACTGCTCTCACCACTCGCCGTCTACGGCGTGACCGCCCGCCAGCTCGGCTCCAGGCTCGGCATCGACCTCCCCGGCTCGGCACCGATGACCTTCCTGCTCGGTGGCCTGCTGACCGGGCTGGTCGTGTCCCTGGTCTCTCTGCTCATCGGTTTGCGGACCGGCGCCGTTCCTCGCGGCCGTGTCGCCGCCACTCAGGACACCGCTCCCGCCGCGGGCGGAACCGGGCCCGGCGCTGCCACGGCCACGAAGATCGCGCCCACGGCGAAGGGCACCCACCGGGGCCGGCTTCTCACCGTGCTCTGCCTGCTCGCCGTCGTCGTGCTCTCGATCGGGTTCGAGATGAACATCGGCTACCTCGGTGTGACCGCGGCGCTGATTCTGCAGCTGGTGCTGCGGCTGGAGCCCGGCGCCGTGGTCTCGAAGATCCCGTGGTCGGTGGTCCTGCTGATCGGCGGACTGCTCACCTACGTCGGCCTGATGCAGCACCTGGGCGCCTTCGAGCAGATCAGCGACCTGCTGCGGGTCGAAGGCTCAGCGGCACTGAGCCTGCTGGTGCTGTGCTACATCGCCGGCATCACCTCGTTCGCCGCCAGTTCCATCGCGGTGTTCGTGACGGCCATGCCGCTGCTGCCCCCATTGGTCGAGGCCGGTGTCTCCCCGGTCGGCGGGGTGCTCGCCATCGCGCTGGCATCGGTGCTGGTCGACATCAACCCGCTCGGCATCACCGGAGGGCTGATCCTCGGCGCGGCCGAACCCTCGGCCCGGCCGCGCCTGTTCCGCCAGTTGCTCACCTACGGACTGGTCTCGATCGCCGTCGCGCCAGCTCTCGCCTGGCTGGTCTTCAGCTGGTGGTGAGGTCTACAGGCTCGAGGCGTTCCTCCAGATCGTTGAGCAGGGCGTGCACCGGTGCCCAGCACAGGCGCACGCTGTCCTGATCGAAATCCGGTTGCTCGGCGAGTTCCTTCCGAGGATGGACGAAGTTGCGATAGTCGCGCACTCGGTGAGCAACGCCGGTAACACTCCCTCGACGAAACTGCCGATCCCAATGATCGCGAAAGTGCAGGCTTCGGCGAAGGCGCAGATGTCTGCGTCCTTCGCGCGTTTCACCAGCACATCTACCGTCGCCGACTACGGCAAGAAGTGGGAACAACTGCCGCAGTTCTTCGAGGACTTCCGTGACGCCGACCTCGGCGAGGTTTTCACCCAGGATCTGATGAACGCCGGCATGCATTCCCCGAGCTTCGACGGGCACCGGCTCAGCGAGGACCAGGAGATGACCATCTACAACCACCACCGCGTCGCCGACCGTTTCATCTGGACTCACCGAGTCCAGATTGGATCCTGTCGCCGACCGTGGTCTGCCCCAGGGCCGTGGCGAAGCCACCTGCCCCGGGGCGCGGAGACTACCGTGCGCGGAACGCCTTGGTGACCTATCTCCCTCGTGCGCTCGAGCGGCACGCCGACGGCGCGGGCCTGGATCGCGGTCATCTCGACGCCGGCTCTTCGATTCCCCGCCCGGGGTACCGGTGCGGGAGCTGATGATCCAGGGCAACCAGGCCATGTCCGCCAGGGAACGCATCGGAGCGAATCGACGGCACCACCCGTGGCAGCCGCGTTCGCCAGCTCCGACGGTACCCGGCCAAGAGCAGGCCTTCGTCGAACAGCTCGACGCCTTCGGAACTGACCTGTTCACCCCGGCCTGATAATGCCGGCCGCGCCGTCGTTGGCCGGGTGATCGGCGCGGGTCCGGGTACTGACAGCCCCTCCCTCCAGGTGACGGACGCACCTAGCGTCGAATGCGCAAGGCACGATTCCGAGGAGAGAAGGAACACCCATGCAGTACCGACCACTTGGTCGCACGGGGGTCCAGGTCAGCCCGCTATGCCTCGGGGCGATGATGTTCGGCCCGTGGGGCAATGACGACAGGGTCGACTCGATCCGCATCATCCACGCCGCGCTGGACGCGGGGATCAACTTCGTGGACACCGCTGACGTCTACTCCGGCGGCGTCTCGGAGGAGATCGTCGGCGACGCACTGTACGGGCGCCGTGACGACGTGTTCCTGGCGACGAAGTTCTTCATGCCGTTGGACGACGACCCGAACCATCGCGGCGGCTCACGCCGCTGGATCATGCGCGAGGTGGAGAACTCGCTGCGCCGGCTGAAGACCGATTACATCGACCTGTACCAGGTGCATCGGCCCAGCCCCGACACTGACGTCGAGGAGACCCTCGGAGCCCTCACGGACCTGGTGCGGCAGGGCAAGGTCCGCTACATCGGCTCGTCCTCGTACTCGGGCTCGCAGATCGTCGAGGCGCAGTGGGCGTCGCGCGAGCGGACCCTGGAGCGGTTCGTGACGGAGCAGCCGCCGTACTCGATTCTGGTGCGCGGCATCGAGGAGGACGTGCTGCCGACCGTGCAACGCTACGGGATGGGTACGCTCACCTACAGCCCGCTGGGCGGCGGGTGGCTGTCGGGCCGGTGGCGGAAGAACGCCGCCCCCGCACCCACCTCCTCGGCCCGGCCGAGCGCCCGGTTCGACATGTCGACCCCGGCGAACCGGCGCAAGCTCGACGTCGTCGAAGACCTCGCGCAGCTCGCCGAGCAGGCCGGGATGACGCTGATCGAGATGGCGATCGCGTTCGTCATCAACCACCCCGGCGTCACCGCCGCGATCGTCGGCCCCCGCACGATGGAACAACTCGAGTCCTACCTGCCCGCTGCCGAGGTGACGCTCTCCAGGGAGGTGCTCGACCGGATCGACGAGCTCGTCGCCCCCGGCGTGACGATCAACCCTGATGACAACAGCTACGGCGCCCACGAGCTGACGCTCGCGGCGCGACGCCGCCAGACCTCGCATCCGAAAGGAACACCCGCATGAGTGCATGGACCGACGACGAGTTCCGCTCCCTCGCACGGGCCGGCGAGATCCGCGTGGCGGGCCGCCGTCAGAACGGTTCGCTGCGCACGCTCGTGATCGTGTGGCATGTCATCGTGGACGGCAAGCTGTACGCGCGCTCCGTCCGAGGCGCCGACGGCCAGTGGTACAAGGGCGTCACCCGCCACTTCGAGGGCGCGATCAGCTGGGGCGGTCGCACCCGGCAGGTGACCTACATTCCCGACGACTCGGCTGACGACGCGATCGACGCCGCCTACGCGGCGAAGTACGGCAACGGTTCTGCGACTCGCTCGATCACCGGCGCCGAAGCGCGGGCGACCACACTGCGCATCGAAGCCCGATAATCCGCTCGGGGCCACGTCCTGGTCTGACCTGGTGTGCTTCGGCCACAACCCAGTCGGCCGAGAGATGGTCACCGCGCGGGGATACCAGGGCAGCCTCGGCAACTCGCCCCATCATGTGCCGCAGTGTGCTCAACCCTCGCGGCGCAGACCAAGGGGAGGGGCGACGCCGGTGACGTACTTCGCGTCGTCCGACGCCAGGTACAGGATCGCCTCGGACACCGCTTGTGGTCGTTCGTTCCGCCAGTACCCCATCCGGTGCCTGCAGTACGCGCTGGCCGAGGACTCGGCCGGCGACGGAGCCGCCCGCGGCGGATACGGCGTGATCCGCGACTACCAGGTCCTCGAGGCCGGGACGCTGCTGAAGTACTCCAACGAGAACACCCTGGACGTGCTCGCCCGTGGCGTCGAGGGCGGCGGCAGCGGCCGGCACAGTTACCTCGTCCTGCGACCCGGAACCGACGGCGAAGAGGTGCTCATGCGCCGGACGAACGACGCGGGGGTGCTGCGCCCGAACGACGTGGTCCGGGCCGTGTCCGGAGGCGGCGGGGGCTGGGGGCGTTCACCCGGGCATGCGTAACCGGCCGGCCTCCGGCCGGTTCGACGTTCGTCGAGATGAAGGCGGCAGGGGTTCAACAACCGCCAATTGTTCGCCGATGGTGGCGACCATACGCTCATGACACCCCGGAGGCCGGGCGCGATCGGCCTCATCCCCGCCCGTGAGCGGGCACTCGCACCGAACCCCGACCGAAGGGACACCCGGTGAGCGACGACCACATGACCACCGCGGCGCCGGCCGGCCGCGTCGATCGGCTGGGCGCGGAGTACTTCGAGCTGTTCGTGTCCGCGTACCCGTTCACCGCGACGACGTTCGGGATACCCGGCCACGACGCGCAGGTGCCGGACGTCTCGGCCGAGGCGCAGGCGGAGCTGGCGCGCCGGATGGCGAGCATCCGTGACCGGGTCGCGGCGCTGAGCCCGGAGCAGCTCGACGACACCGACCGCACCTCGCGTGCGCTGCTCGTGCACGACGCGCAAGCGGTCGTGAACACGGTCCAGGCCCGCGAGGACGCGTGGCAGCTCGGCAGCCTGACTGGCGCCGTGTACGCCGTGCTCGGTACGGTCCCGAAGGTCGCGCTGACCGACGCGCGGAGGGCGGCGGACTACGCCGAACGCTGCGCCGCGCTGCCGTCGTACGTCGACGCCTCGACCGAGGCGTTGCGCCGGGGCATGAGCGACGGCCTCGTGGCGAGCCGCCGGCTGGTCGAGTCGACGATCGCCACGCTCGACGGCTACCTCTGCGCCGCCGCGGGCTCCGACCCGCTGCTGGCTCCGTTGGGGCAGGGGGAGGACGCCGCCGTGCGGGGAAGGGTGCAGGACGCGGTGGCCGGCGGGGTGCGACCGGCGATGGCCCGGCTGCGCGACGTGTTGCGTGACGAGCTGCTGGCCGCGGCCCGGCCGGACGAGAAGTGCGGCGTCATGCACCTGCCCCGTGGCGAGGAGATCTACCGGAGGCTGGTCGAGCAGCACACGACGACGACACGGACACCGGAGGACCTGCACGACACCGGTCTGCGGCTGGCGGAGCAACTGCGGACGGAGTTCGCAGAGCTGGGCGGCCGGGTGCTGGGCACGAGCGACTTCGACGAGGTGAAGACGCGGCTTCGCGATGACCCGGCCCTGCGCTACGCCTCGGCGGAGCAGATCGTGACGGACGCGCGGGAGGCGATGCGCCGGGCCGAGGACGCGGTGCCGGACTGGTTCGGCCGGCGGCACCGCGCGCCGTGTGAGGTCGACCGGATGAACGCCGCCGAGGCGGAGACGTCGGTGCTCGGCTACTACCAGCCGCCGGCCGGGGACGGCAGCAGGCCGGGCCGGTGCTGGCTGAACACGTCGCATCCCGGAAGCCGGACCCGGTACGAGTGCGAGACCCTGGCCTTCCACGAGACCGTGCCCGGGCACCACCTGCAGTTCGCCCTCGCCCAGGAGCTGGACGAGCTGCCGGCGTACCGGCGGCGGGGAGATGAGATGAATCGCAAGGGTGATGTCGGCGCGCGTAATCGTGCTTGACAATCGCCGTTTACACCAGGCTCTAGAAATAATAGATTATCGATGTTCTGCGTTCGGCGGCGACCCCGGGAAGTTCACCGAATCCCTTGCCCTACGAGAACTATCGGCCTCCGTCGGCTCAGTTGGCGATGCCTACGACAACGCTCTAGCAGAGACGATCATCGGAGGTGTTCAAGACCGAAGTCGTCAACCGGAACGGCCCGTTCAAGACCCCCGCCGAGGTCGAATACACGTTCATGGAATGGGTCGACTGGCACAACAATGCCCGCCTGCACCCACGCCTCGGCTACCACACACCCACCGAGCACGAGAGCGCCTACTACGCTCAACACCAGCCACGCCGACCGGCACTGGTCTAAACCCAAAGCCGGTCCCTCACCCGTGACGGTTCAGTTTCTACTTCGGAACCACACACGTCTCCGATCCGCTGGCGGCGGCGGTCGGCTTGACGGTCGTCAACGTCCTCGCGCAGAACGCTTTCGACGAAACCGCCCGGCGGCTCGGCGACGTCCGCGGACGAGGGCTCCTCCAGGGGATCGAACTCGTCACCGACCGCGCGACGAAGCACCCGGCGAACGACTTCGGGGCCGAGGTCACCACCGCGTGCTTCGACCTGGGCCTGCACCTGAACATCGTCCAGTTCCCTGGCGCCAGCAGCATTTTCCGGATGGCACCGCCGCTCACCATCACCGACGCCGAGCTCGATCGCGGACTGGACATCCTCGACCAGGCGCTCACCATTGCAGCGCGGCGCGCCTGACAGTGATCGGTCACTCCAGTTTCAGTGCCCCTCGCACATCGCTGAGCAGGGTGACCATGGCTCGTTCGGCGACGCCTGCGTCGCCGGTGCAGATGGCTTCCATGACGGCTTCGTGGTAGCCGATGGTTTCCGGGACGGGGTAGTCGGAGCGGCCGTGGCTGGGTGACTCCTTGAGTACCTCGGCGATCGGGTCGGCGAGCGCGGCGTACATCGCGTTGCCGGACGCTTCGAGGATGATGCGGTGGAAGTCGATGTCGGCGGCGAGGTAGCGCACGGGCCGGTGCGCCGAGCCGTAGCGGCGCATGTCCTCGGCCGCCGCCCGCAACGCCTCGCGCTGGTCGGCGGTGGCGCGCAGCGTGGCCAGGTGCGCGGCGATGGGCTCGATGCCCAGACGCAGTTCGGTGAGCGCACGCAACTGGTCGGCGCGGTGCTTGCTGTCGAGGCGCCAGCGGATCACCCGTGCGTCGTAGACGTTCCACAGCCGCTCCGGGCTGATGGAAATGCCGGTGCGGCGCTGTGAGGTGACCATGCGCAGGGACTCCAGGATGCGCATGCATTCGCGGGCGACGCCGCGCGACACGGAGTAGCGCTGCTGCAGGTTCTCGAGCGTGAGGACCGATCCGGCCGGGAGGTCTCCGCTGACGATGTCCGAACCAAGCGCGTCAAGAACCGCCCAGTGGAGCGTCGAGGCCGACATGTGACCACCCTACTCATGGCCGCGGCGGTCACCGGGCGCCGCGCGGGAGGGGCCTGGCCGGCCCGGACGGACGACGTTGCGCCAGGGGCGCAAACCGAGCAGTGCCTCGGCATTGTGCGCTATCAGGGCGGCGTAGCCGCGTGGCCGGCCACCCGCCGCGTGCGGGCTGATGATCACGTTGTCCAGCCGCCACAGCGGTGACGTGGCCGGCAGCGGCTCGGTCTCGAAGACGTCCAGTGCGGCGCCGCCCAGCGACCCGCTGGCCAGCGCCTCGGTGAGCGCCGCCTCGTCGACGGTGCTGCCCCGGCCGACGTTGACCAGCCACGCGGTGCGGGGGAGCAGCCTGATACGCCGGGCGTCGAGAACGTGCCGGGTGCCCGGCGCGTCCGGGAGGATCATGAAAAGCAGGTCGGTCGCGGGCAGCAGTCCGTCGACGTCGTCCTCGGCGACGACGCGGAAACCGTCGCGTTCGCCTGCCATGCGCGCCACCCCGGTGACCTCGGCCCCGAGCATCCGCAGGTACTGGGCGAGTGTCCGGCCGATCCCGCCGAACCCCCACACCAGGCACCGGGCGCCGGCCAGTGTGGTGAGCTCGCGGGCGTTGTCGAGGTCCTGCAGCCCGCCGCGGTCGCTCCACTCACCGGCCAGTTGGGCGCGGAGGAGCAGGTCGAGCCTGCGGGCGGCGGCCAGGCCGAGCATCAGGGCGTGCTCGGCCACCGGCGCGTCGTGCAGGCCCGCACCGTTGCAGATGACGACGTCGTCGTCGAAGCCGGCCGCGGTCAGTGCCTCGTAGCCTGCGCCGAGCGTCTGGACCCAGCGCAGCCGGGGCAGCCGCGGGACGGCGGCGCGGATCCAGGCCGCGCTGGAACCCCAGAGCACCAGCCCCTCGGTGTTCCCGGCCGACACGGGCAGCTCGGCCCTCGGGTCGTATGCGACCGCACGAACGCCATCGGGCAGCGCGATCGTCATGTCGACGGTGGTCGGCAGCAGGATCTCGACGGAGCCGGTCATCGGTCAGTCCTCCACCTCAAGAGTTCGGCGGCGCTGCCGCACCTTCGGCAGCGCCGTGCTCAGCAGTACCAGGACAGCCAGCCCGAGCAACACGACGGCCGTCGGCGACGACACGAAGATGCCGAACCCGCCGTCGGACAGGACCAGCGACCGGCGGAAGTTGGTCTCGAAGATCGGGCCGAGGATGAACGCGAGCACGATCGGCGCCGGTGGAATGCCGATCCGCCGCAGCAGGTAGCCGAGCAGGCCCGACACCACCATGACGGCGACGTCGAAGGTGTTGCCGTTGATACTGTAGGCACCGACGATCAGCACGGCCAAGGTGAGCGTGGACATCACCGCCACCGGGATCTTCGCGATCCGCACGAACACCGGCAGCAGCGGGATGTTCATGACCAGCAGGATCAGGTTGCCGATCACCATCGAGCCGACGACGCCCCAGAAGATGTCCGGGTGCTCGGAGATGAGGTCCGGCCCTGGGGTGACGCCCTGGATGAGGAGCGCGCCGAAGATCACCGCGAGCACGCCGTTGGGTGGGAACCCGAGGGTGAGCAGCGGGATGAACGTGGAGATGCTCGCGGAGTTGTTGGCGGTCTCCGGACCGGACACCGCCTGTGGCGCGCCGTGTCCGAACTTCTCCGGGGTACGGGACGCCTTCCGCTCGACGCCGTAGGAGACGAGCGACGCCAGGACCCCACCACCGCCGGGAACCAGGCCGAGCCCGGTGCCGATCAGCGAGCCGCGGCCGATCGCCCCGGCGTTGTCCTTGAGGTCGCGGGCGGTGGGCAGCACCCGCCCGACGTGCTGGGTGGTCGACTCGCCGCGCCGGTTGTTCGCGATGGTCACGAGGATCTCGCTGAGGCCGAACAACCCCATGATGACGGCCACCACGTCGATGCCGCCCATGAGTTCTGGCACCCCGAACGCCCACCGGCTGGCCCCGCTCATCGGGTCCTGGCCGATGGATGCGAGCAGCAGGCCGATGCCGACCGCCACCAGCGACTTCGTCATCGTCCCCGCGGAGGTGTAGGCGACCAGGATCAGACCGAGGAAGGCCAGTACCGCGTACTCGGGGGAGCCGAAGTTCAGCGCGAAGTCGGCCAGCGCCGGCGCGAACAGCACCAGGCAGCAGGTCGCGACCATCCCGCCGACGAAGGAGCCGATCGCGGCGAGCCCGAGGGCCCGGCCTGCCTGGCCCTGCTTGGCCATCTCATGCCCGTCGATGGTGCTGACCACCGACGCCGCCTCACCGGGGATGCGCAGCAGGACCGAGGTGATGGTCCCGCCGTACATGGCGCCGTAGTAGACCCCGGCGAGCAGGATCACCGCGGTGGAGGCGTCCAGCCCGAACGTGATCGGGAGGAGCAGCGCGACGGTCGGCGCCGGGCCCAGCCCGGGCAGCACGCCGACCATCATGCCGACCGACACGCCGAGCAGGACGAAGAGCAGGTTCTCCGCGCCGAGCGCGAGTTGTAGACCGTCGAGGAGGTTCTGGAGGACGTCCATGGTCACCGGATCCCGGTCAGTGCGCCCAGCGGGAAGGGCACCTGGAGCAGTTCGATGAAGACGACGACGATGCCGGCGGTGATGGCCACCGCCCCGATCAGACTGCGCAGCACCGATGTCCTGGTGACGAGGACGAACCAGTAGAAGCAGCTCAACGCTGTCGTGACGGTGAGTCCCAGCAGCGTCAGCAGCGACGGCGTCAGCGCGAGCAGCGGGACGGCGACGGCAACCGCCACCGCGTCGGCGCGGGTGATGCGGCTGACCTCGTCGACCACGATGCGCGGGTTCACCAGCGCCGTCACGACGAGGGCGAGGGTCGCCACGGAGACGATGCCGATCCAGAACCCCGGCGCGGGCCGCGCCGGGGTGCCGAACTCCAGTGTCGTGAACGCGCCGACGGTGGTGACGGCCGCCAGCACGGTGAGGACGGCGAAGCCGATCCGCCCGAACCGCAGGTCGGCTGTGTTGACGTCGGTGTCAGCGGGGGCGGTCATGTCAGCCGCGGCCTTGGGCGTAGTCCGACGCGGCCTGGTGCAGCAGCTCGTCCACCTCGGCACCGGCGACGAACTCGCTGGGCGCCACGCCCTCGCCGAGCGAGCTCTTGACCTCCTCGGAGGACATGCAGGTCCGCATCGCGTCCTCGAGCGTGGCGACGACGTCGTCGGGGGTGCCGGGCTGGGTGGCGAGGAACCAGAAGGAATCGGCGTACGGAAGGCCGGTGTGGCCGAGGGACTCCAGCGTCGGCACGTCCGGCATCGTCTCGATCGGCTCGGTGACGGCCGTGGCGAGCGCGCGGACCTCGCCGGAGGCGATCCGCGGAAGCACGACGCCCGCGTCGGCGGACAGGTACCCGGCCTGGACCTCGCCGGAGACGACCGCGGTCATGGTGCCGCCGTTGCCGTCGAACGGAACCGGTTCGATCCCCAGCCCGCTGGTGGCGATCAACGCGTCCGCGGAGATGCCGGGAACGCTGGTGGCGCCGGGGATGCCGAGCAGTACGGTCCCGGACTCGGCGGCGGCGAAGAAGTCCTCGGCGGTCGTGAACGGTGAGTCCGCGGGGACCACGAGCACGATCGGGGCGGTGCCGATCATCCCGATCGGCCGGAAGCTGTCGACGTCGTAGCCGACGTCGCCTTCCAGGATCGGCGGCAGCACGGCGTTGGCCGCGGTGGTCGACACCAAGGTGTAGCCGTCCGCCTCCGCGCGGGCGAAGACACCGTTGCCGACGGCGCCGGAGCCGCCCTCGCGGTTCTCGACGACGACGGTGGTGTCGAGTTCCCGCTCCAGACACGGCGTCAGCACCCGGGTGGACAGGTCGGTGGACGAGCCTGCCGGCACCGGGACGATCACGGAGATGTTCCGGGACGGGTACTCGCCGGAGGCCGGGGCCTCGGTGAGCGAACAGCCAGCGGTGAGCAGCAGTGCTGCCGCGGACAGGGCCGGGATGGGGGAGAACCTCATTGTTCGAACCTTCCTCGAGCACGGACTCGGGTTATGTGGATACGCCTGGCGGGAACACGTAGGTGTCGATGTCGGGGATGCGCGGCAGCCACTCCTCGGCCCAGCGCTGTTCGATGCCGTCGCGCCAGGTCGTGGCGGCGGCGGTCAGCTCGGACACCACCTCGGGATGGCCGGCCGCTCGGTTCATCGTCTCGCCGGGGTCCTCCGCGAGATCGGCCAGGAAGACGGGCTCGGCAGGCGGCAGCCCCTCTTCGAGCTGTCCATTGAGGACCAACTTCCAACAGCCCTGCCGTACGGCCGTCTGCGCGCCCTGTTCCCAGAACAGCCGGTCGTGGGGTGAGGCCGCGCCGTCGGCGAGCACAGGGAGGACGTCGCGGCCGTCGAGCTCGTACCTCTCGGGTTTGCCGCCTGCGGCGGTGAGGACGGTCGGGAAGACGTCCATCGCCGCCATCGGCTCGTCGATCACCTGTCCCGCGCCGATCACGGCGGGCCAGCTGACGGTGCCGGGCACGCGGATGCCGCCCTCGAACAGGCTGAACTTGTGGCCCTTCAGCCCGCCGGAACTGCTGCCGCGGTAGGGGGTCTGTGTTCCGTCCAGCCAGTTGCGGATCTCGCGGGAAGGCCCGTTGTCCGACATGTAGGCAACGATGGTGTTCTCACGCAGTCCCTGGCGGGTCAGCTCGTCCAGGACGGAGCCGACGGCGTCGTCCAGCGCGCTGATCATCGCCGCCATGATCATCTGGTCCCATGGCAGGTGGTCGAACCGCTCCTTGTACTTCGCGGGCGCGTGCAGCGGATAGTGCGGGGCGTTGAACGGCACGTAGAGGAAGAACGGCTCGGCCTCCGCGGCGGCACGGCGGACGGCGCTCGCAGCCCGGCCGGCCACCAGGTCGGTGAGGTACTCGCCGTCGTGGTAGATCTCCGACCCGTTCTCCCACAGGTCGTGCAGGGGCGTGCCGAGGTGGGTCTGGCCGTTCATGGTGACCCGGCGGTTGTTCGGGCTGTAGTGGATGTGCGAGTAGTAGTCGACCGCGCCGGCCAGGTGCCCGAACGTGCTGGCGAACCCGTGTGCCTCCGGGCGCGATTCCGGCGTCAGGCCAAGGTGCCACTTGCCGACCAGCTCGGTGTGGTAGCCCAGTTCGCTCAACGCGGTCGCGAGCGTCGGCACGTCCTGGGTCAGGCCCGGCGTCGTCCGGTAGCCCTGCAGGATCGACCGCACGCCTGCGTTTCCCGGATACCGCCCGCTCAGCAGAGCCGCCCTTGACGGCGAGCACACCGGCGAGTTCGAGTACCAGTTCGTCAGCAGGGCGCCCGAGGCCGCCAGCTCGTCCAGCCGTGGTGTCCGCACCGTCGGCGAGCCCATGCACGACAGATCGCCGTAACCGTGGTCGTCTCCGACGAAGATCACCACGTTGGGCCGGTCAGGTCGGACGCTCGCAGCCATCGATGTGCACTCCCTTGTTACTGGCGATTGGCTCGGAAAGGTAGCACCTAACGGTGAAAGATACAATCTTTGCGTCTCGTATCGGACCCGATACGTCAAATGCCGCATCTGCTGCCGACATATGACCGAGCTGTCGTGGCCCGGTACGACCGTGGTCTCCGCCGTCGAGGACGCAGGCGACGTGACGACCCCGGCGTCGTGCCGGTTGACCATGCGCGTCGCCGATCGCGTCGACTCCGGTGTGGTCACGGTCTGGGTGTACTTGCCACTGCACACCTGGAATGACCGGTTCCAGGGTGTCGGGGGTGGCGGGTTCCTGGGCGGCGATCCGGCGCGCCTGATCGACCCGCTACGCGCAGGCTATGCCGCTGCGGCAACCGATGGCCGGCCCACGCCGGCTCGACCGCTGACTTCACACTCAGTCCCGACGGCAGCCTCAACTGGCCCGCGATCAAGGACTTCGGTTACGAGGGAATCCAGGACATGACCACCACCGCGAAAGCGATGGTGCACGCGTTCTATGGAAAGAACCCCGCCTACTCCTACTTCAACGGTTGCTCGACGGGCGGTCGGCAAGGAGTGATGGAGGCGCAGCGCTATCCGGACGCCTACGACGGGATTCTCGCCGGGGCGCCGGTCATCAACTTCCCCAAGATGCAGACCGGTCAGCTGTGGGGCCAGGTGGTCATGCTGGCCGAGGACAACCCGGTGGCGGCCTGCAAGTTCGCGGCGGCGGTGACAGCCGAGGTCGACGCGTGCGACACCGTGGGCGATGGTGTTCGCGACGGTGTGATCGGAGACGCGCTCGCCTGCCGATTCGATCTGTCCACATTGATCGGACAGGTCACGCCCTGTGGCACGATCACCGCGGCCGACGTTGCGGTCATGGAGAAGATCCGGCAAGGCCCCCGCAGGCAGAACGACGACTTTCTCTGGTACGGACTCTCGCCTGGTGCACCGTGGATGACCCCGACCTGTCCGCCTTCCGTCGTGCGGGTGGCAAGCTGCTGCTGTGGCACGGAGAAGCGGACTTCGGAGTGCCGTTTCAGGGCACAGTGGACTACTACGACCGGGTCAGGTAGGAACTCGGTCCTGGTAGGACACAGCAGTTCGTGCGGCTGTTCCTTGCCCCAGGGGTCGGCCACTGCCGCGGCGGCGCCGGGCCACAGCTGACTGATCCGCTGGGCGCCCTGGTCGGCTGGGTCGAGCACGGCAAGGCCCCGCGGACCTTGGACGCGGCGCGCACCGGGCCCGATGGCGACGTCACCGGAACCCGGCCACGGTGTGCCTGTATCCCACCGTGGCCGAATGGACCGGCAGGGGAGATCCCGCCGACGGCTCGACCTACCGCTGCGTACCGGCACACAGGAAGTAGAGCGGACTGCCTTCTTCACACACGAGCCCCTGGCCGGCAACGCTGCCGGCCAGGGGCCTCTTTGTGCTCTCAGCCGTCGGACTCCGCGGACGGGATGTAGGCGCCGGGAACGTCGTTCGGCGCGTAGATCTTGTCCTCACCCGGGTAGGGCTTGGTCCACTCGTGCGCCTCGTACCACCCGAGGTGGTTCATCTGCGCGGGGTTGGTGGAGTCGGCCTTGGCGTCGGGCCCGGTGACCCGCTGCTGCGCCTTCCAGTCAGCCCACTGCGCCGCGACCGCCTGCTTGTCCGCGGGCACCGTCACCGACGGCACGGCCGCGGCGGCCGGGTTCTGCGCCGCCGGAACGTCGGCGCCACAGGCAGGCAGGGTCTTCAGGCCCGCGGTCAGCGAGGTCCGGTTGGGCAGAGCGGTGAACGGCGTGAAGTCGGGGTTCTGGGTGAATGCCCCACGCATCGGGGTGGCCGCGCTGTCCTTCTGGTTCATCGGCTTGATCCCGAGGATCTGCTCGATGGTCCGGATCATCGTGATCTGCGAGTAGTAGTGGCTGTCGACGACGCCGTGCCGGGCCCAGGGGCTGATGATCTGGATCGGGGCACGGTGGCCGTCGACGTGGTCGACACCGGCCTGGGAGTCGTCCTCGACGATGAAGATCGCCGAGTCCTTCCAGTACGGGCTGTGCGAGATCTCGTCAACGATCTTGCCGGTGGCGAGGTCGTTGTCCGCGACCTGAGCCGCGCCGTTCGGCGGACCACCGGTGTGGTCGCTGGAGAGCCAGAACATGTTCAGGTTCGCAGGCCCGTTCTTCTCGAAGTCACGCTTCCAGATCTCGTACCGGTAGATGTCCGGAACACCGGTGTCGAACTTCGGGAAGCCGTGCACCGACACGTCGTTGAGCGACGGGATCGGCGACGACGAGACCATCGGGTAGGCCGTGTCCTGCCCGGTAGCCGCCATGTTCTTGGTGTCGCAGTACAGGTTCTGCCAGTTCGCGCCTGCCGGTTTGGTCAGGAACTGCTGGAACTCACCGAAGTTGCGCACGGTCTTGCCCGCCGCCTGCGCACCGGTCCAGATGAAGCCGGTCCGCTGGTGGCCGAGAGCGTCGTCCTCGGTATCGTAGCTGCGCTTGTACTCACCGGCCGAGGACTCGGTGTACTCGGGGTTGTCCGACTGCATGAGCCAGTTGTGCCCCTCGGCGGAGTTCGTGCCGATGTCGTAGGTGTTGTCGTACAAGCCGAACTCCCTCGCCAGCGCGTGCTGGTTCGGCGTCACGTTCTCGCCGTACTGCGCGAGCGACGGGTCGCCGTTGCCCTGCGGGAGGTCACCGAAGACCTGGTCGTAGGTCCGGTTCTCCTTGACGATCAGGAAGACGTGCTTGATCGTCGACGGGTCTCCGAGCTTCAGCGGGACAGGCACCGGGCGCTTGTCGCCCGTGCCGTCGGACAGTGTTACCGAGCCGCCATGCCAGCCGTTCTGGGTGAAGACCTTGCCGGTCTCCGCCTTGATGTCGCCATCGCTGGGCAGTGTGAACCGCGTCAGGCTCGACGTCGTGTCGTGGGTACCGTGCGTGGCGCCGGTCGAGCGGCGGGCGTCGATACCACGGGTGTTGGAGACCACCACCTCGTTGCCGACGGTGGCGATCTCCGCGGGGAAGAAGTCCGTCGGGAGCAGGCCGACGTAGCTGACCGGCTCCAGTGGGGTCGTGTACCGGTAGACGGCGACCGCGTTGGCGCGGCCGAGCGTGACCAGCAGGTGACCGTCGTCGGTGAGCGTCACCGCGTCGGGCTGGTAACCCACCGAGGCTTCCGGCCACGGCTGGGTGGAAATAGTCTGGACCACCTTGTCGCTGGCGGTGTCGATGACCGAGACGTCGTTGGTCGCGGTGTTGGTGACGAACAGTGCCCCGTTCTTGGCGTACATCGCGGTCGGGTGCAGACCGACGTCGACGCTGCCGACCGTGGCGGCCGGGTTCGCCAGGTCGATGACGCTGACCGTGCCGGTGGTGGTGGCAGCGGTCACCTGGTCGGCAGGAACCTGGGTGTGGTACGAGTTGATCGTGGGCTCGCCAGGCTTCGCCGGACGCCCACCCTCGTTGCTGACGTAGAGTGTGTTCCCTACCTTGACCAGGTCACGCGGGGCATTGCCCACGGCCCAGCTCTGCTGGATGGCCCCGGTCGCCGCGTCGAGGGCGACCACGCGGTTCTGGCCGTTGACCGCGGCGTACACAGTGGACCCATCGGGTGCGAACACGGCTGCACTGACCAGCGCGTGCCTGGGCCCGTCCGCCGGGATCGAGACGAAGGTCGGGTTGGCGAGAGTGCCGTCGGGGTTGACCGTGAACCTGCGGTAGCCGTCGGTCTGCCCCAGCCACAGCGACTTACCGTCGGGCGAGTACGTGGGGCCTTCCTGGCCGACGTCGTTGGCGGGGATCCGCAGACCCGCCGCCGCGTTGTTGCCGACGTACTGCTGCACCGTCCATGTCTTCAGATCCACGATGGCAAGCGCCATCCCACCGTCGGCGACCGAGGCCGCGACGTGGGTGCCGTCCGGGCTGAGCGTGGACGACATGATCTTGCCCCTGTTGAGGACGAGGCGTTGACCGTACGGGGCGATGTACTGGTCGGCGGACACGACCTGGCCGTTGTCGGTGGTCTGGCCGACCTGGTCGGTGCCGAACTGGTGTGTCTGTGCGAAACCGATGCTGCCGCCGACTGCGACGAGGGCGAGCGCGGTGGTGCCGGCGGTCGCGAGGCGTACTCGGCGGCCGGTGAGTTGACCGAGAAGGCCTGACCGGTCCTTCTCGGCACGCCGTCTACGGCGCGTTACCTGCATTGAGTCATCCCTTCGATGTGGTGGAGAGCAGTTCGACGTTGCCGTCGAACTGCCAGAGCGGGTTGGGTTGGTCCCCGGTCGGGGTCCGCACCTGGAAGTAGCCGTTCACTTCCTTCGGTCCGTCGCCATCGGCGACGTACCGCCCGTCTGACATGACGTCGAGTTGGTAGATGGCCGATCCGGTGGCCTCGACGCCGGGGAGATGCCACGAGACGACGCACCGCCAGTCGTTGCCGGGGCCCTGGGCTGCGACCCGGCCGTCGCCCTTGGTGCAGGCGACCGTGGTGGCGAGTTGCTCCTCGGTCACGTCCGGCCGGTTGAGCTGCTGGGCTTGCTGGCGGTAGAGGTGGGCGAACGCCGTGGCGATCGACTGTTGCAGCTTGTCCTGCTCGATCCCGGAACCCATGGCCGGGGTCGATGCGGCGATGATGCCGACCGTGACGGCGAGGAGTCCGGCCAGCGGCAGGGTTCCGACGGTGAGTGCCCGCCGACCCGAACCGTCGTAGCTGAGGTTGGTGAAGTCGCGCCGCAGGAAGACCAGATAGGCCAGCACGGTTGCAACGGCGGTCCACAGCAGACTGACCCCGATGCCGATCAGGAGCGGACCGACTTGTGCCGGGCTGGTGAACAGGCCGTTCCACGCGATGAAGGCGTAGCTGGGCAGGGCGAGACGGACGGCGACCGGCAGCGGCAGCGTCTGGGCGAGCGCCATCGCGAGGGCGACGACCGCGGGCAGGAGCAGGCCTGCCGGTGACCGTCCTAATGCGACGGACCCGAGTAGCCCGATCGCGGCGAGGGCCAGTGTCGGGGCAAGCACGCAGACCCACGCGAGCAGGACCCGCCCGGCGGCATCAGCAGGGGCCAGCAGGTGGCCGTCGAGGCCGACCAGGGGCCGGTTGCCGACCGCCACGACCCCGCCGACCGTGCTGGACACGGCCATCCCGGCCACGAGCACCAGGATGACAGTGAGGCTGGCGAGCGCCTTCGCCACGAAGATCCGCCGGTACGACCGGACCGCCACCAGCAGGTGGCGCCAGGTGCCGAGCCGGTCCTCGGCGGCGAACGCGTCACCGGCGACCACCGAGGTCAGCAGCGGAAGTGCATACGTGCCCGCGAAACCGAGCATCACCAGCGGTCCAGCCCACCCCGTGGCGTTCATCCAGCGACCGAAGAGGGTGTCGACCGGTAGCGAGCTCTGCTGGCTCACCGCGGCGACGAACAGCGCGGGCGCGATCCAGCAGGCGAGCACCAGCAAGCGAATTCGCCACTGCGACAGCAGTTTGACCAACTCGAAGCGGTAACCACGCGCCACCGAGACCGGGCGGGCAGCGGGAGCAACGGGCTCGGCGATCGTTGCGGTCATCAGGTGGACTCCTGCTGTTCGGTGAGGGCGAGAAACGCGGCTTCCAGCGGCGACACCACGGGTGCCAGCTCGCGCACCGCGATGTCCGTGCGCACGAGCGCCGCCACCAGGTCGTCGAGGGCGGGCAGCAGAGCGCGCACCACGAGCAGCCCGGTGTCCTGCCGGGTTCCGGCAGCGGGGTCGTCGACGAGGTGGAGACCAGGCAGGTCACTGATCAGCCGGCGGGCGGCGTGCGGGGCGGAGGTGCGGAGTCTGTAGTCGAGTTCGCGATCCTCGGTGGAGAGTTTGGCCAGCGCTCCGGTGAACACGACCTGCCCCACGGCGAGGATGGTGATCTGGGAGCAGAGTGCCTCGAGGTCGTCCATCCGGTGGCTGGAGAGCACCACGGTCGACCCGTCCGCCGCGAGCCTGGTGAGGACCCCGTACAGGTGTTTCTTGCCGGCGGGGTCGAGGCCGTTGAAAGGCTCGTCGAGTACCAGCAGCCGGGGACCGGTGAGCAGGGCGGCGGCGAGCCCGAGGCGCTGGCGCATGCCGAGGGAGAAGCCCCGGACCCGGTCGTCGGCGACGTCGGTGAGCCCGACCCGGTCGAGCACGTCGTCGATTCCCGTCGTGCGCGCACCGCGGCCGCGGAGCGCGGCCAGCGCGGAGAGGTTCTGCCTGGCCGTGAGCGAGGGATAGAGGCCGGGCCCGTCCACGAAGCCGGTGACACCGTCGGGAGCGGCCAGCGCCCGCCCGACCCGCGTCCCCAGTATCTCGAGGCTGCCCTCGTCGGCGACGGCCAAACCCAGCAGCAGGCCGAGCAACGTCGTCTTCCCGGCGCCGTTCGGCCCGACCAGCCCGTGAATCTGCCCCTGTGCCACATCCAGGTCGATGCGGTCGAGCGCGAGGACATCGCCGAAACACTTGGTGATGCCACGAGCCCGGACTGCGACGGGTGTGTCCATAGCGCCCTTTCCGTTCGTGAACCGGTCACGAAACTTAGGCACAGGAAATGACGCGAACAGGGGTCGCTAATTGAACAGTCACGAAACGGGGGTCGACTGGAAATCGTCGGCTGAAAACTCCCCGGAACAGCTGGTTTGTCCATTTTTCTGGGGTTTTCTCTGCCATGTCCAAAACGGGCTGAATGACACGCGCCAACCGATACGTACTACTGAAAACGGCCAAGTGTCCCTGCAATTGTTCCCACTTCGCCCGATTAATCCGCGGTGCTCCATTCGATTCAACATATCGTTGAACGCATTTCGGAGCGTGCGGATCGTGGAACGGCGGGCGGGCCTCCAGCGTGGAGGACCGCCCGCCGTCGTCGGCCGGCTCAGGCGGGTGCGACTGCCGCCTCGGTCGGCCGGGACCGCAGGCCCAGCCAGGTGGACAGGAGGGTGGCGCCGAAGGTGAGTGCCGCCGCGGCGCCGGTGACCGCCAGGTAGATGGCGATCGGACCCTTCGGCAGCAGCGAGCCGTCCGTGACCAGGGTGAACGGCAGCAGTGTCGTGAACGCCACCACCGTGCCGAGCAGGACGCCGATGACCGTGGTCATGCCCGCCTCGACCGTCATCATGCGCAGGACCTGGCCTCGGGTGGCGCCGGTCAGGCGTTGCAGGCCGAACTCACGCCGGCGGGCGGTCGTCGACATGACCAGGCTGTTCACCACCGAGATGGCCGTGTACGCGATGATCATGCCGGCCATCAGGTAGTTGATCCACGCGCCGAGCTCCTGGTCCTTCGCGTAGCTCGTGACCAGGGTGTCCCGGTCCACCACCGCAAGGCCGGGCGCGACACGGGCGAGTGCCAGCGCCACCGTGGCCGGGTCGTCGGTGCGGATTGGTTACGCCACCCCGGGCGAGGGCAGTTTCGTTGTCGCCGACAGTGAATCACTGGCCGGCGTGATCGCCGAATTCGAGCGCGCCAGCAAGCGTTCCCGCGTGATCGCCGCCGATTTCGCACTCGACGACACCAGGACGCATCCCCAGGCCGGCGATGTCAGCCTGCGGTTCATCCACCTGCTCCTGATCGAGGATTTCGCCCGTCACGCAGGCCATGGCGACATTCTCCGGGAACAGATCACCACCGCACGATAAGCCTCGTTGCCGTGGCGTTATCGGCTCAGGCCATGGACACCAGGCGTGCTCCACCGTCGGCTTCGATGACCGTGCCGGTGATGTTGGCGTTGGTTGCGGCCATGGCGACGACGTCGGCGATGTCCTCGGCTGTGGCGACCCGGCGGGCGGGGAGTGCTTGTGCGGCTTGGGCGAAGTAGTCGCGTCGCGCATCCTCGGGTAGGGCGTTCCACCATGGAGTGTCGACGAAACCGGGGGACACCCCGTTGACCCGGATGGGGGCAAGCTCCACGGCGAGCGGTTTCACCAGTGCTTCGACGGCTCCGTTGATGGCTGCGATGCCTGCGGTTCCGGGCATTGCGGCGCGGGCTGTGATCGCGCCCAGCAGGGTGATCGAGCCGGTGGGGGCGAGGTAGGGCAGCACCGCCTGGATGGTGGTGATGTGGCCCCAGAACTTGGCGTCGAAGGCGCGCCGGAGCATGTCCAGGTCCAGTTCGGCGATCGGCCCCGGACCCTCGTTTCCGCTGAGGGTGATGACGAGCCAGTCGATCGTGCCGATCGTTTCGGCAACGGCGGTGATCGCATCGCGGTCGCCGCCGTCGGCCTGGTGGCCGATCAGTGCCGGATCGGTCGTGGCGATGGTGTCGAGCCGCTCCTTGCTCCGGCCTCCGATGTGGACGGTTGCGCCACGGTCGTTCAGGCGGCGGGCGGTGGCCAGGCCGATGCCCGACGTTCCGCCGACGATCAACGCGGTGTGCTTGCTCATCGTGATCTCTCCAGAAGGTCAAAATCGAACCGATACGTCTCGGTTTGATTTAAGCTAGCATGGGTGCCGATGAGCGACCAACCTGTTCCAGTACGCCCAGGACGCAAGCGCAGCGAGGAGAGCCGGCTGGCAATCCTCACCGCCGCGTTCGAGCTCGCCTCCGAGGTCGGCTACGCGGGCCTGACGATCGAGGGCATCGCGGCACGATCCGGCGCGGGCAAGCAGACGATCTACCGCTGGTGGCCGTCGAAGGCCGACGTGCTGCTCGACGCGCTGGCCGTCAAAGCCGACCTGCACGTGCCCATTCCCGACGAAGGGGACTACACCGAGGACTTTCGCCGGTTCCTGACCACCAGCTTCGCCCTTGGCCGCAAGCAGCCGGTCGTTGACGCCCTCCGCGCGCTCATGGCCCAGGCGCAGATGGACGCCGAGTTCGGCGAGCGCTTCCGAACGGAGTTCCTCCAACGCCGTCGAGACGCGCTCCGGATCATCCTGGATCGCGCGCATGATCGCGGGGACCTGCCACCAGGACCGTCTCCGGACACCATCGCGGACATCGTGTTCGGCACCATCTGGTACCGACTTCTGGCCACCGACCGGCCTCTCGACAAGCGGCTGGCCGACGAACTCGCCACCATGCTCGCCCCGCCACGCCCCACCTCGCATTCGACCCGAAGGACACATGCGTGAACCGACAGCGGACGATCTTCGTCACCGGGGCCACCGACGGCCTCGGTCGAGCTCTCGCCCACCGGCTCGCCGCCGATGGCGCTGACCTGATCCTGCACGGCCGGGACGCCGGCAAGCTCGACCACACCGCGAACGCCATCCGCGACACTCATGGCGGGCACGTCCGCACCGTCGTCGCCGACCTGGCCGAGCTCGCCCAGGTACGCGTGCTTGCGGCGGACGTGCTGGACGTGACCGATCGGCTTGACGCATTCGTCAGCAACGCGGGCATCGGCAGCGGCCACCCCGACGGCCGCACCCGCCAAACCAGCGTCGACGGGCACGAGCTGCGGTTCGCGGTCAACTACCTGGCCGGGTTCCTGCTGACCCTGGAACTACTGCCCCTGCTGCGGCAGTCGGCACCCGCCCGCGTCGTCAACGTCGCTTCTCTCGGCCAGCACCCGCTCGATTTCCACGACCTGATGATCGAGCACGGCTACAACGGGACCCGCGCCTACGGCCAGAGCAAACTCGCCCAGATCATGTCCGGTTTCGAACTCGCCGAACGCCTGGCCGCAGCCCAGGTCACGGTCAACAGCCTTCACCCGGCGACCTACATGCCGACCAAGATCGTCCTGGACGAGATCGGTCACTCGGTCGACAGCCTCGACGCGGGCGTCGCCGCCACCCACCGCCTCATCGCCGACGGCGACCTCGCGACCACGACCGGCCGGTTCTTCAACCAAGCCCACGACGCCAAAGCCCACCCGCAGGCCTACCACGACCACGCGCGCCGCGAACTCTGGCAGCGCAGCCTCGAACTCGTCGACCACCCGGACATCAGGTGAAACGGGTGCGCAGTCAGAGCAACGTGTCGAGCGTGATCGGCAGGTCGCGAATGCGCTTGCCGGTGGCGTTGTAGATCGCGTTCGCCACGGCGGGGCCCGCGCCGGTGATGCCGAGCTCGCCGATGCCGCGCGCGCCCACCGGCGCGTACGGGTCGGGGATGTCGTTCCAGATCAGGTCGATCTGCGGGACGTCCAGGTGCACCGGCACGTGGTACTCGGCGAGACTTGCGTTCAGGATGCGGCCGTTGCGTTCGTCGAACTGGGTTTCCTCCATGAGTGCGAGCCCCAGCCCCATGATGATCCCGCCCCGGATCTGGCTGGCCGCGGTCTTGGCGTTGAGCACGCGACCGCAGTCGATCGACCCGAGGAAGCGGCTGACGCGGACCTCTCCGGTGACCTCGTTGACGCGGACCTCGCAGAACATCGCGCCGAACGAATGCATCGACCAGTTCATCATCTCGAGCGGTGGGGGACCGCTCGCCTCGACCGTCAGCTCGTCGCGCCCGGCACGGGAGAGGATGGAGGCGTAGCTCTCGTGCCGCTCGGGCTCATCGAGCTTGGCGAGACCACCGTCCAGGGTTCCGATCTCGTCGGCTTCGAGCCCGGCGAGCGGTGAGTCGTCGCCGACGAGCTTGAGTAGCTCGCCCACCAGGGCGTGCTGGGCGGAGACAACGGCTGCCCCGATCGACGCGCTCTGCTGCGAACCGGCGGCCGGCACGAGTCCCGGCAACGCCGAGTCGCCGTACTCGAACGACACCTCGTCCGGCTCGAGCCCCAGCCGCTCGGCGACCACCTGGGCCTGCGCGGTCTCGGTGCCCATGCCCATGTCGTGCGCGGCGACCTCCACACGGGCGCTTCCGTCGTCGCTCAGCGTGATCCGCGCCGCGCCGCCGGGGAACCGCACGTAGGGGTGCGACGCGGCCGCACATCCCATGCCCACCAGCCATTCGCCGTCGCGGACCGAGCCGGGCACCGGGTTCCGCTCCGCCCAGCCGAACCGCTCGGCGCCCGCGCGCCAGGCCTCGACGACATGGCGCGAGGAGAAGGGCCGCCCGTCGGTAGGGCCGGTGGTGGGTTCGTTGCGGATACGCAGCTCGACGGGATCCATGCCCAGCGTTACGGCCAGCTCGTCCACCGCGCACTCCAGCGCGTGGACACCGACGGCGCCGCCCGGTGCGCGCATGCTGCCGTTGGCCACCATGTCGAGGTAGGCCATCTGCACGTCGAGCAGGAAGGTCTCCGCCGCGTAGTGGCTGTGCGTCGCCAGCACGAACGGCTCGGGCCACAGGTTGTTCCGGGTCGTCGCGTGCGTCCCGGTGTGGATGAGCGCGGTGAACCGGCCGTCCTCGGCCGCGCCGATCGCGACTCGCTGTTCGGTGCGTGCCCGGCCGCCGATCAGCCGGTACACGCCCTCGCGCGACACCGCGATCCGTACCGGGCGGCCCGCGATCCTTGCGGCCGCCGCAGCGAGAACCTGGTGCTGGCTCACGAGTTTCCCGCCGAAACCGCCGCCCACGAACGGCGACGTGACGTGCACCTGTGACTCGTCGATGCCCAGGATGTGGGCCAGCGTCCAGGCGGTGTGCGACACGATCTGGGTCGCGTCGTGCACCACCAGCTCGTCGCCGTACCAGGCCACCGTCGACGCGTGTGGCTCGATCGCGTTGTGATTGTGCGGCGGGGTGCGGAAGCCGACGTCCACCGAGACGGCGGCCGCCGACAGCGCGCCCTCCGCGTCACCGATCTCGAGGTGCAGCGGCAGTTGGAACTCGGCGGTGTCGGTGCCGGCTGCCTTCGCCTCGGCGAAGGAGGTGACGGCGTGCTCGGCCTGGTAGGTGGGGCCGACCAGCGACGCGGCGTGGTCGGCCTGCTCCTGGGTCTCGGCGAGGACGAGGGCGACCGGCTGGCCGTTCCAGTAGACGCGTTCGTCCTGCATGATCGGCATGGTGTCGCCGCCGCCCGCCTTCTCGCTGCTGCCGAACAGCTGCATCGGCCGCATCCGGGGTGCGTTGCGGTAGGTCATGACGAGCACCACACCAGGGGCGGCCTCCGCGGCGGCCGTGTCGAGCGTGGCGATCCGGCCCTTGGCGATGGTGCTGAAGACGAGCGCGGCGTAGACCATGTCGTCGAGTGGAAACTCGGCGGCGTACGGCGCCTTGCCGCGCACCTTGAGCGGGCCGTCGAGGCGCGACACCGGTGCGCCGACCCGTCCCCTTCGGGAGGCCAGCGGGTCGGGCCGCTCGCCGGACTCCCAGCTGTGCGGGCCCAGTGCGACCGGGCCCTCCGGCTCGGTGGTCACGGTGCTGTCGTGCGCGCTGCTCATGCCTGGCCTCCTGCCAGCTCGCCGAGTACGGCGGTGATGGTGCGTTTCGCGAGTTCGACCTTGAATCCGTTGTCGCGCAACGGAATGGCGTCGGCGAGTTCGGCCTCGGCCGCGGCGCGGAACGCCTGTGTCGTGGCGGGCCCACCTGTGAGCGCGTTCTCCGCCGTACGGGCGCGCCACGGCTTGGGCGCGACACCGCCGAGCGCCAGCCGTACGTCGGTGACTCTGCCGTCTTCCACGCCGAGTACCGCGGCGACCGACACGAGCGCGAACGCGTAACTCGCCCGGTCGCGGACCTTGCGGTAGAGCGAGCGGGTCTTCGGTGGCGGCGCGGGGAGTTCGACCGTGGTGATCAGTTCGCCCGGTTCGAGAACCGTCTCGATCTCGGGATGATCCCCCGGAAGCCGGTGCAGTTCGGTCAGTGGCACGGTCCGTGTGCCTGCGGCGCCCCGGAGGTGGACGTCGGCGTCGAGGGCGGCGAGCGCCACGCACATGTCCGACGGATGGACGGCGACGCAGGCCGACGAGGCGCCGAGGATCGCGTGTGTACGGTTGAACCCGTCCCTCGCGTCACAGCCCTGGCCGGGATTCCGCTTGTTGCAACGGAATCCGTCGGCGTCGTAGAAGTAGGGACAGCGCGTCCGCTGGAGGATGTTGCCGCCGACGGTCGCCATGTTGCGGATCTGCGCGGACCCACCTGCCAGGATCGCACGGGAGAGCACGGGATACCGGGTGCGCACGAATCGATGCTCGGCGACCGCGGTGTTGCGCGCCGCGGCACCGATCAGCAGGCCGCCGTTCTCGCGCTCCTCGATGGCCGAGGACAGGCCTGTCACGTCGACCAGCGCGGCGGGCCGCTCGATCGTCTCGCGCAGAAGATCGACCAGGTTGGTGCCACCGCCGAGATACTTCGCGTCGGTCGCCCCGCCGAGCCGAACGGCGTCGGCCGCGTCACCAGCCCGGGCGTAGGTGAACGGAATCATCGGTCCTCCTTCGCGTAGGTCTCGGTGATCGCGGCGACGATTCCGTTGTGTGCTCCGCAGCGGCACAGGTTTCCGCTCATCCGCTCGCGCAGCTCGTCATGGCTGGGCGCGATCTTCCTGGTCGACAGATCGCCCGTGGCGTAGCTCGGCACTCCGCGTTCCAGCTCGGCCGCCATGCCCACCGCCGAGCAGATCTGGCCAGGCGTGCAGTAGCCGCACTGGAAACCGTCGTGCTCGATGAACGCCTGCTGCAGCGGATGCAGCCCGTGCTCACCGGCCAGTCCCTCGATGGTCACGACGTCGCGCCCGGTGTACTGCACGGCCAGCGCGAGGCACGACACGATGCGCTCGCCGTCCACCAGCACCGTGCAGGCGCCGCATGCCCCCTGATCACAGCCCTTCTTCGTGCCGTGCAGCTCGAGCCTTTCTCGTAGCAGGTCGAGTAAGGACACACGCGGGTCGTCAGGGGGTTCGACCGCGGTTCCGTTGATTCGTATCGAAGCGGCATTGCCTGCCACGGAAACTCCTTCGACGGCTCGACGACCTTCGGGTAACCGGAACACTGATCCGATTATATGGATCGCTGTTCCGCTTCTCAACCTGTTGCCGTTCGGTGACCTATGATCGATCGGACGGAAAGAGGGTGACGTGGGTCGGGAACGGATCGAGCCCGGTGGTCAATCCGCGACCGTGGGAAGGCTGGAGGCGGCAGGCGGACCAGACGCGCCTGCTCGTCCGCTGCGGGCTGACGCGCAGCGCAACGTCGACGCGTTGCTCGCGGCCGCGAAGGCGGTGTTCGCGACCTCGGGGGTGAACGCCCCCGTACGAGAGATCGCGGCGAATGCCGGTGTCGGCGTCGGCACCGTGTACCGCCATTTCCCCCGCCGCTCCGACCTGGTCACGGCTGTGTTCCGGCGCGAGGTCGATGCCTGCGCCGACGAAGCCCCCGTTCTCGCGGCCGAGTACGAGCCCAGCGAGGCACTGGAGCGGTGGCTGTACCGGTACGCCGATTTCATCGCGACCAAGCGTGGACTCGCGGCTGCCCTGCACTCGGGTGATCCGGCCTTCGACGCCCTGCCCGCCTACTTCGAGAAGCGTTTCCGGCCAGCCCTCGGATCGCTGATCGAGTCCGCGGCGGCGGCCGGTGCGATCCGTGGCGACCTGGATGCCATGGACCTGCTCCAGGCTGTGGCCAACCTGTGCCTGCACACAGCGGGCGAGCGACCTGACCACACGCGCCGCATGATCGCCCTGCTCATCGACGGACTGCGTTATCGCGCGAGCGCCCCGCAGCACGCTCGCGGGAACTGGTGAGGTGTCCCCAAGGCCACCTTGGTTGCGCTGAACGCAAACCTTGGGGCCCTTGGGGGCGGTGCCCTTGCGCGATGGGGCTGCCGCCCCGCGCCGCGGTTCAGCACTGTCCGATACTGCGAGCATGGTCGAGGCTGGTCGGTATGCGGTTGCTGACGTGTTCTACCCGCCGGAGGGTGGCGCGGTCGCCGCGCTGTTGATCGCGGCCGACGCCACCTTCGGCACGGTGATCGCCGAACACGTTGCCACGCTGGACGCGGTAGCCGGGTACCGGCCAGGACACTTCGCCGATCGTGAACTGCCCGCCCCGCGCTCCGTCATGGCCATCGCCGGGTCCGTGAACCTGCTGGTGGTCGATGGCTATGTGGACCTGGACCCGCTCGGTCGGCCCGGTCTCGGCCGCCACGCCCACGGTGAGTTCGGCGTGCCGGTCATCGGGGTCGCCAAAACCGCATTCCGCTCGGCCACTCATGCGGTCGCGGTGTGTCGCGGCGCCGCGCGTAGCCCGTTGTACGTGACCGCTGCCGGTATGGCGATCGACCGTGCCGCCGATCTGGTTGGCCGTATGAGCGGCCCCCATCGCCTGCCGGATGCCCTGCGGCGGGTGGACGCGCTGAGCCGGTCTCGGCGTCCGTAAGCTAGATCCGTTTGACTGTCGCGAACCAGGCCGGTGCTCCGTCGTGGTGGTGTCTCGTCTGAATCCGGGGTGTGGGCCGGTGTCGGGACCATCGTCTTTGAAGCACAACCGCGGACGGCGACTCCTGCTGGACACTGGTCTCCGACCACGTGAGGACCCCGCATGGACCACGCATGCGCTCGACGGCGGACACAACCTCATGCGGGACGTGCCCAGCGAGTTGCTGAAGGTCCTGCTCGACATCGCTTCCTGACCACACCGGCTGGTTCACCCGCCGGTTTCGGATAGTCCGGTCAGGGCCTGCGGCAGTGGGCCCTGATGCAGGACGCCGAGGCGCTGGGTGGCGCGGGTGAGCGCGACGTAGAGCTCGGCCGCGCCGCGTGGGCCGTCGGCAAGGATGTGTTCCGGTTCCACGACCAGGACGGCGTCGAACTCCAGACCCTTCGTCTCCGAGGCCGCTACCGTGCCCGGCATTCCCGGTGGTCCGATCACGACGCTGGTGCCTTCCCGGCCGGCTTCGTCGCGCACGAATTCCTCGATGACAGCGGGCAGTTCGTCCTCGGTGACCTGCCTGGACCATGGCTGGACCCCGCAGGCGCGGACCGACTCCGGCGGTTGGACCCCGGGTGCGAACCCGGCGAGCAGGGCGGCGGCGACGGTCATGATCTCCGCCGGGGTGCGGTAGTTCACCGACAGCGACCGGTAGACCCAGCGGCCCGGCACGTACGGCTCCAGCATCGTGTCCCACGAGGTCGCTCCGGCCACCGACCGGCGCTGGGCGAGGTCGCCGACCACCGTGAAGGATCGGCCGGGGCAGCGCCGCATCAGCACCCGCCAGTCCATTTCGGACAGCTCCTGCGCCTCGTCGACCACGACATGCCGGTAGGTCCAGTCCCGGTCCGCGGCCGCGCGTTCGGCGAGGTCCCGGGTGTCCTGCTCGACGAAGCGGTCCGCCAGGTCCTCGGCGTAGAGCAGGTTCTCGGCCGCCAGCATGACGTCCTCGTCCATCTCCTCTCGGTCCAGCTTCATGACGTCCATCACCCCGGCCGCGTACTCGGCCTCGGCCTTCCGTTTCCGCTCGGCGACCCGCTCGGCGGCCTTGTCCGCCGTCTTGTCGCGACCCAGCAGGTCGATCAGCTCGTCGAGCAGCGGCACATCCGACACCGTCCAGGCGTCGCCGTCTGCGCGCCACAGCGCCTGGTCAGCGCCCATGGCTCGGAGCCGGTCGGGGGAGGAGTACAGCTGCGCCAGCAGTGTCTCCGGCGTGAGGATCGGCCAGAGTTCGTTGAGCGTGGCGGTGAACGTGTCGTTCTCCGCCAGCTCCGTGAGCAGACCCGCCCGCAGCCGTTCCCATTCCTCGCGGTCGTCCCGGGTCAGCCAGCCGCGGCCGATGCGGGCTATCGCGCGTTCGGTGAGCACATACGTGACGATGTCGGTGAACACCGCGCGGGCCTCGTTGTGCGGCAGCCCGCTCTCGCGCGCCTCGTCCCTTGCCCACTCCGCCGTCGCGGCATCGATCCGAACCATGACGCCGCCCAGCTCGACCGGCACGGGCTCCTCCGGCAGCCGCTGCCGGTCGGCGATCGCCGCCGCCAGCACGTCCAGGATCTTCAGGGAACCTTTGAGCCGCACGGCTTCCGGGGTGTCCTCTGTGGTGATTCGCAGGCCCGGCACGAGGTCGCCGGGGGTCATGAACACCACATCGGACTCGCCCAGCGACGGCAGCACGCGGCCAATGTGGTTCAGGAACGCCGGATTGGGCCCGACCACCAGCACACCGTGGCGTTCCATCCGCTCCCGCTGGGTGTAGAGCAGGTACGCGACGCGGTGCAGCGCCACCACGGTCTTCCCTGTGCCAGGGCCACCCTCGATCACCAGCACCCCCGGGTGGTCGAGCCGGATGATCTCGTCCTGCTCGGCCTGGATCGTCGCCACGATGTCGCGCATTCCCTCACCGCGTGGCGCGTTGACCGCCGCGAGCAGGGCGGCGTCCCCGCGCTCATCCCCGCCGGGGCGGCCGAACACCTCGTCGGTGAAACCGACCACGTGACGCCCGCGCGTGTGGAACTGGCGCCGCTGGCGCATGTTCTCCGGGGTCGCGCCAGTGGCGACATAGAACGCGCGCGCCGCCGGCGCCCGCCAGTCGAGCAACACCGGTTCGTAGGAGTTCTCCTCATCGAAAAGGCCGATCCGGCCGATGTAGGAATGTTCCCCCGACACGCTGTCCAATCGGCCGAAACACAGCCCGTTGTCCGCCACGTCCAGCCGCTTCGCCTGCTTCGCCAGTGCGCGCACCTGGTCGTCCCGTTCCATGGGCGTCCCGCCGTTTCCGCGCAACGCCGCCTCGTAATCACTCTTCACTCGCGCGCGCTCGGCATCGAGCCGCGTGTAGAGACCGGCCACGTAGCTACGCTCGGATTGCAATTCGTCCTCGTACCCCTGAGTTGACACATTCCCCTCACAGCGGCCGAATCCATAGTGGATTCTGCGCGTTTCTCGATTTGGTCGGTGATTCACGCTCGGCTGGCCGCGTCCAGCATCAGTTTCGCGGGCACCGTCGTCCCATCGGTGCGGATCATGTCGGCCACGGCGGTTGCTCGTTCGCGGGTCGCGGGGGACAGGGCCGTCCCGGGCGCGGCCGACAGGGACTCGGCGGTCAGAGCCGGACTGTCGTGTGCCACGCCGATGCCCAGGTCGGCCACCCGGCGGGCTTTCGACGTCCCCCCGTGACCCGTACGTCGACAACAGCACACGCACCCTCGCGACTCCCATTTCCGTAAGTTCCGGCTTCGGTCGGCGATTCTGCGGCACAACCCGGGTCTTGCCGCAAGCCCCCCTGTGCGCTATACCTTGAAAGGGAGGGGAGTGGGTTTCCTCCTTTCCAGCCTCGTTCCAGCTTCTCCTCCACCATCGGACGCTGCCCGCCGTCGACCTCCCATGATCCGGCGAACCGTCAACTTTATGAACGAAACGGTGGCCGATGCCCGCCCGGTGCCTAGCATCGCAGCCCGGCGCGAAGGCGCGCCGGGCTGAAGGAGGTCACCGTGGACACGAGTCAGTTACCGAGCCGCGCCGGGGGCGCCGGCGAACGCAAGCGCAGCCGGGGCAGGCGCCTGGTGTTGACCGGGCTGCTGGTCGTCGGCCTGGTCGGCGTTGCACCCGGTGCCGCGACGGCCGGCAGCGCACCCGCTGCGGCCGAGTGCCCTCCGGAGATCGCGGCGCAGGCGAGCTGCTACGGCGGGCAGGACCACAACGGTGCCTACTACACGATCGCCATCCCGGAAGACTGGAACGGCTCGCTGGTGATGCACGCCCACGGCGGACCCGACTTGACCGAAAGATCCGATCCGGAACGCAGTGGTGAAGACCTGGCCCGTTGGAGCGTCATGGTCCGCGAGGGCTACGCGTGGGCGGGCTCGTCGTACCGCCGCGGTGGTTACGGGACCCGGATGGCGGCAGCGGACACCGAGAACCTGCGCCAGCTCTTCGTCACCACCTTCGGCCGCCCGGAGCGGACGTTCGTGCACGGGCAGTCCTGGGGTGGCAACGTGGCGGCGAAGGTCGCTGAGATCTATGGATCCGCAAAGGACGGTCCGTATGATGGTGCCCTGCTCACCAACGGTGTGCTCGCCGGTGGGTCACGTGGCTACGACTATCGCGTCGACCTGCGCGCCGTCTACCAGTACTACTGTGGAAACCACCCGCGTCCCACCGAGCCCCAGTATCCACTGTGGATGGGACTGCCCCCGGGTACGACGATGACCAACGCCGATCTGCGGGGCCGGCTGCAGGAGTGCACCGGTTTCCAGTCGGCTCCGCAGGACCGCACGCCACGGCAGCAGCGCAACCTCGCCGACATTCTCGCGGTGACCAAGATCCCGGAGCGGACGCTCGAGTCTCATCTGCGGTTCGCGACATTGACGTTTCGTGACATCGTCCACAACAGACTGGACGGGCGCAATCCGTTCACCAATCGGGGTGTCCGCTACACCGGTTCGCACGACGACGCGGCGCTGAACGCCGGTGTCCAGCGGTTCTCCGCCGATCCCTCCGCAGTTCGGGATCTCTCGTTCGACAGCGATATCACCGGCGCCGTGCCGATCCCGGTGCTCACTCTGCACGCGATCGACGACCCGACGGCGTTCGTCGAGCACGAGTCGGCTTACCGGGCAAGTCTGGCTGGCGCGCGCAACGCCGGGGGCCTGGTACAGACGTTCACCCGGGAGAACGAGCACAGCTCGCTCAGCGATGCGGAGTACGCCAGCGCGATCTCGGCGCTCTCGGATTGGGTGAGCACGGGGCGCAAACCGACGCCTGGTTCCGTGGCGGCCTCGTGCCCGGCCTTCGACGAGATCTACGCCACCGGTTGCTTCTTCGACCCTGCATACGTTCCCGCCGACTACGCCTCGCGGGTCTACCCGCGACGCGGCTCCCAGCATTGGCCTGCGTTGACGGCTGCCAGGGAGACAGCGCTGAGTCGGCAGCCGGGCGCCGGAATCGCACCCTGACCCAACCGGCGTGCGGCCGGCCACTCGGTGGCCGGCCGCACCAACCCCGGTCACTGCTCCAGGTTCAGGATGCGGTTCTGGTAGAAGCGGACGATGTGGTCGGCCACGAGGTCGGCCGCGGCGTCATCAGTGGTTCTGGGCCACGACGCCACTGACCTCGTTGGGCACCTGCTCCAGGGTCGCCGTCGCCGTCTTCTCACCGGTGCCGAGGTCCACGGAGTGCAGGCGCCGCTCACCTGGGTCGGACACGAAGGCCGTGCCACCGCGCACGAAGAGCGCAGGGCGCGGTTCCTGCCACTCCAGCGGTTCCTCCCACTCACCGATCACCGGGATCGTGCGAACCACCTCGCCCCGTACCGGGTCGAGAACGTGGATCGCGCCGTCGGTGCCGAGCACGAGCGCCTCACCCGCCGGGCCCCTGGCGAGCGAGCGGAATGTGTAGCTGGCACCGAGGTCCACCAGCCGCAGGGCGCCGGTCTCGGTGTCGATGAGTGACACCTGCGTCGGGCGTTCCAGCTCGGCGTCCTTGTCCTGCTTGTAGTCACCGAGCACAATGGACGAACTGTCGGTGCCGGACTGGTTACCGATCCGGCCGTACTCGGTGGGGCTGTCGATCTTGGTGATGACGCCGTCACGGTAGACGAGAACGCCGTCCTCACAACCGATCACCACCGTCTCGCCCCGCGCCGTCGCCTCGCCGTGCACCCCGGGGCACTGCTCGTTGCGGACGATCTCGTTCCGCCCGGCGTCGAGCACCATGATCCCGGTGCGCTCCTCCTCGTTGCCGAGGGTGACCAGCAGCTCGCCGTTCTCCAGCTCGACCGCGACACCGTGGTGCGGCTCGGAGGTGGTGTAGGACGCCGTCTCCGGTGTGCCCGCACCCAGCTGGTGCGGGTCGAAGCTGAGGACCTCACCGGTGCCGTCGGAGAACAGCACCGTGCGCCCGGCGTGGCGCACCACGTGTCCCGGCTCCGCGCCGGGGAACTCCACATCGGTCAGCGTGGCGCCGGTGGCGTCGAGCACGCGGAACCCGTCGGAGGTCGACACCAGCACGTGCCGGTCGTCGCCCGCTGGGTTGAGCCGGTTGAAGCCGTCGAGCGCGAGGTCGGCCCTGACGTCGAGCGTGCTGCCGTCGAGCACGTAGATGCCGCCGTCGTAGGTCGCCACCACCGGCTCGGTGACCGTCGCCCGGCTCTGCCCCTGTTCCGCGCCGCCCTCCCGCGCGGCCTGTTCCTGCTCGCCGCTGCCGCACGCGCCGAGCGCGAACACCGCGGCTGCCGCTGTGGACAGTCCGGCTGCTCTGCGTGATCGCAGGCTGAGTGTCATCGTTTCTCCGTATCTTCTTGTTGTGACAGGTCAGTTCCGGCCGAGGCCGGCCACGATGGTGTCGGTGTTCGCGCGCATCATGTCCACATAGGTCGGTGCTCCACCGTCGGGTCCGGTGAGCGACTCGGAGTACAGCGGCAGCACGCGCACCCGTACTCCGGCCTGATCGGCGAGTACGCGCGCCAGCCGGTCGGGCTGGGAGGAGTCGGCGAAGATCGCGCCGACCCCGGCTGCGCGGACGGTCCCGGCGAGCTCGCTCAGGTCCGACGCGCTCGGCGACGCGAGTGTCGTGCCGCTCGGCACGACCGCGCCGACGACCTCGAACCCGTAGCGCTCGGCCAGATAGCCGAACACGTGATGGTTGGTGACGAGCTTGCGCTGCTGCACGGGAATCACGGCGAACCTCGCCGTCATCCAGCGATCCAGCTCGTCCACCCGCTCCAGGTACGCGGCGGCGTTGGCGCGGATCACGGTGTCGTCGACGCCGCCGACGTCGCGCACGACCCGCTCGGTGATGGCCTCGACCGCAGTACGCACCCGGCGGGGGTCGGTCCAGAAGTGCGGATCCGGCTCGCCCGCCTGCTCGTCGCCGCGGTAGCGGATCGGGTCCACCTGCTCACCGACCGCCACGGTGGGCACTCCTGCCGTCGCCGCGGCGTCGACGTTACGCTGTACGCCCTCCTCCAAGCCGAGTCCGTTGTAGACGATCAGCTCGGCCTGTTCGAGCCGCGCCGCCTCCTGCGCCGAGATCGCGAACGAGTGCGGGTCGGTGTTCGGCTTCATCAGCACGGTCACCTGCGTCTGGTCACCGACGACGGCACGGGTGAGGTCGCCGAGGATGTTGGTCGTCACCACCACACCGCCTTCGCCGGAACCGGCGGTGGTGCACCCTGCGATCGCCAGCAGCAGGACGAGGCATAGTGCGCGCAGTCTGGCCGTCATCGGCCCGTCTCCACGATGTGCGACGGCGTGATGTCCAGCTCGAAGATGCGGGCGACGCGGAGGTCGTCGTTGTAGTCGATCTCGTACACGCGGCGTGCCGCGGGATCGTTGACGTAGGCGCGGCTGGTGTCGACCTGGATCACCGGTGCGATACCGCTGGGCACCGGTTCGTCGAGCAGTGGCCTGCTCGCGGTCCGCTCGCCGGTGGCCGGGTCGTGGGCATGCAGCACGCCGTCGGGGGTGAGGACCAGCAGCGGCCCGCCCTCACCGACGGCGTTGACGGCCACGACCGGTCCGGTCTCCAGCAGGGTCCAGGCGTGTGCGGCCACGTCGAGGGACCAGACGCCACGCTCACCCGCCGGCGCGGCCGGCGTCGCACTGCCCGGTCTGTGCGTGAACTCGCGTGCCCGCTCGGGCTCGGTGACCGGCCAGGGATACCGAATCTTCTCGCCAACCAGCTCGCCGTCGTCCTCCCGCACGAGCAGTGCGCCGTCAGTACAGCCGAACACGACGCCACGCCGGGTCACCGCGGTGCCGTCGGCCGCGGGGCACGGTTCACTGATGGTGGCGAGCGGCGCCCCGTCGCGGTCGTGGATCGCGACGCCGTCCCCGGAGGCCACGAGCAGGCGTTGCTCGAACGGCACGGCGACCCCGTCGAGCGCGGGGCCGAGTCGGGTGCCGCCATCCTCCACTGTGGACCGGTCGAGTACGGTCGTGGTGCCATTCGCCAGCGTGACCGCGGTGATGGCCGCGTCGGTGTGCGCCGCCACCGCGTGTCCCGCGAGTGTTCCGGTGGACCTGATCTCGGCGCGGTAGTAGTGGACGTGGTCGCCGTGGTCGACCATCCAGGCGCCGCCGTCGACCACATGCGTCGTACCACCCGCCGCGAGGTAGGCGAAACGGCCGTCGGTGCTGACGCGCTCGACAGCGGCGATGTCGTCGAGGCGCGTGACCTCCTCGGTCAGCAGGTCGAGCACGCGGACCGCGCCGGTTGCGGCGTCGGCGAGCACCAGCCGCGACTGGGCTTCGGCGGTCTCCTCGGCGCCCTCCACGTAGCCGTGTGGCACATCCACGACGGGTTCGGTGGGCTCGCCGGCGCAGGCGGTCAGCAGCAACCCGGTGGTCAGTGCCAGCACGGTGGCTCTGTGATGTCGTCTCACGGTCAGTATGCGATCCCTTCTTCAGTGCTGCTGCGGATGAGGCGTTCGCGCACGCGGGCGGCGAGTGCGGAGACGAAGAACAGCGCCACGGCGACGGCGGCGATCGTGGCGCCGGCGGCGGTACCCCAGTGCCACGACACGAGCAGCCCGGTGCCGGTCGCGAGGCAGCCGAGCAGCGCGGCACCGAACATGATCAGCGGAATGCGGGAGGCCCAGAACATCGCGGCGGCGGGCGGCGCAATGAGCAGGCCGAACACGAGCAGCGTGCCGACGACGTGGAACGACGCGACGATCGCGAGCGTGAGCAGGCCGAGCAGAGCACCGTGGGCGAGGCGTGGCCGCAGCCCCAGGGTGTGGGCCGTGCGGGTGTCGAAGCTGAGCGCCACGAACGCGCGGTACCCGAGCAGTGAAACGGCGGCGGCCACGGCGAGCGCGCCGGCGAGCTGGGCTAGGTCCCGCTCGCGGACGGCGAGCACGTCGCCGAACAGGAAGCCGGTGAGGTCCACCGCGAACGACTGCGAGTGCGAGACGATGATGACCCCGGTCGCGAGCATGCCCACGAACAGCAGGCCGATGGCGGTGTCCTGGGAGAACCGGCGGGAGGGTCCCAGCGCGGTCACCCCGAGCGCCATCACTCCGGCGCTGAGCGCGGCGCCCACGAGCAGGTTGCCGCCCGCGAGCGAGGCGAGCGCGACACCGGGCAGCATCCCGTGCGACATCGCGTCGCCGAGGAACGCCATCCCGCGCAGCACGACCCACGTCCCGGCGAGCGCGCAGATGAGCGACACCAGAACTCCGCCCCACAGCGCCCGTTGGACGAACGAGACCTCGAACGGGGCGAACAACCATTCCACGGCCAGGAACCTATAATGAAAACGATTGTCGTTTCAAATAGAGGTGTCATGACACACAGTGAACGCATGGCTGGAGTCCGGATCGACGCGCTGTCGGCGGGATACGCAGGAAGGGTGGTACTGCACGGGATCAGCGCACGCCTGCCGTCCGCGAGCATCACGGCGATCGCCGGCCCGAATGGCTCCGGGAAGTCCACCTTGCTGGGCGCCGTCGCCGGTGTGGTGCCGCCTGGCTCGGGGTCGGTGGTCCTGCCCGGCGGAACGCGTCCCGCGTTCGTGGTGCAGCGCAGCGCGGTGTCCGACCGGCTGCCCATCACGGTGCGCGAGACGGTCGCCATGGGCCGCTGGGCGCATAGCGGACCGTGGCGGCGACTATCCGAAGAGGACCATGTCATCGTGGCGGACGCGCTGGCGCGACTGGGAATCGCCGATCTCGCGCGGCGCAGACTCGGGTCCCTCTCCGGTGGCCAGCGGCAGCGCGCACTCGTCGCGCAGGGTCTCGCGCAGCGCGCGGATGTGCTCCTGCTGGATGAACCCACGACCGGACTCGACGGGCCCGCGAGAGAAGCCATCACGGACGCACTCGCCGGCGAGGCCGCGCGCGGCGCGGCCGTGGTGCACGTTACCCATGACCTCGCCGAGGCCGACCGCGCCGATCACTGCCTGCTGCTCGGCAAAGGGCGGCTGCTCGCCGAAGGGCCGCCTGCCGGGGTGCTCACCGCGGACGCGCTCGACACGGCATGGGGACTGCGGCGATAGGGAGGTCATAGCACCGGCCTGCGTGACACCGGCGCTGACAGGGCTTGCCCCGGTCGGCTACGCTCGGCTGTGCTGGTGGTTCATCCCGGCCCATACGGCAGGGATGAGGTAACAGGGAACCCGGTGTGAGTCCGGGACTGCCCCGCAGCGGTGAGTGGGAACGACCGCCGTCATGAAGCACTGGGCACAGGGGTGTCTGGGAAGCGATGGCCAGTAGGTCCGCCGGTAACGGTGGGTGCCCGCGAGTCCGAAGACCTGCCGCCGGTCCGTGCGCCACCTGGCGTGCGGGACGCCTGGGCCTCGTGGGAAGGCTGGTGCGAACGGCGGCACGCCACGTGTCGTGTTCTCGCCTGCCCTCGTCGTGGTCCCGGGCGCTGACGAGCGAGCTCGCGAGGAGAGAGCCGGATGATCGCACCTCTACCGCCCATCGGATCGACCGTACTGGGCTACCCCCGGATCGGCGGCCGGCGGGAACTGAAACGCGCTGTCGAGGACTACTGGGCCGGGCGGATCGACCAGGGTCAGCTCCAGGCCGCAGCACGCGACCTACGCGCGCGGACGTGGGCCGAGCTGGCGCAGGCCGGTCTGGACTCCGTGCCGGGCAACACGTTCTCCTACTACGACCACATGCTGGACACCGCCATGCTGTTCGGGGCGGTGCCATCGCGGTTCCACGACCTGGGTCTGTCCGAGTTGGACACCTACTTCGCGATGGCCCGCGGTCGCGACGGTGTCGCGCCGCTGGAGCTCACCAAGTGGTTCGACACCAACTACCACTACCTGGTTCCCGAGCTGCTGCCGGAAACCCGGTTCACCCTCGCCGGCGACAAGCCGATCGCCGAGTATCGTGAAGCCGCCGAGCAGGGTGTCAGCACCCGGCCGGTCCTGGTCGGCCCGCTCACGTTCCTGCTGCTGGCCAAGCCCGCAGCTGGGGCGCCCGAGGGCTTCACACCCCTGGACCTACTGGACCCGCTGCTCGACGGCTACGCCGATGTGCTCGCGCGGCTGGCCGAGGCTGGTGTTGCCTGGGTGCAGCTGGACGAGCCCGCGTTCGTCGCGGACCGCACCGACGCCGAGCTGGCCGCCTTGGCGCGCGCCTACGAGCGTCTGGGTTCCCTCACCACACGGCCCGGCGTGCTTGTCGCAGGTTACTTCGGTGATTTCGGCGCTGCGCTGCCCGTGCTCGCGGATACCCCGGTGGAGGCTGTCGCGGTCGATCTCGTCGCGGGGGCGGGGGCCACGGACCGGATCGCGTCGATCGGTGGGCTGCGGGACAAGACCGTCGTGGCTGGTGTCGTGGACGGCCGCAACGTCTGGCGTACCGACCTGGAGGCCGCCGCGTCGACCTGCGCGAGCCTGCTCGGCTCGGTCGGGTCACTGGCAGTGTCGACCTCGTGCTCACTACTGCACGTGCCTTACGACCTCGACGCCGAGACCGCGCTACCGGCCGTGCTCCTGGAACGGCTTGCCTTCGCCCGCCAGAAGGTCGCCGAGGTCGTGCTCCTCGGCCAGGCCCTGAGCACTGGCTCGCCCGAGGTGACCGCCCGGATCGCACAGGTGAGTCAGATCGTGCGCCGGGGTCGTGCGACCGAACCCCGTAACGATCGCGTGCGTGGCCGGATCGCCGCGCTCCGCCCGCAGCACCGCCACCGCGCTCCCTACGCCGAGCGTGCCGTTGCGCAGCGAGAGCGGCTGGGACTCCCACCGCTGGCCACGACGACGATCGGCTCGTTCCCGCAGACCGCCGACGTCCGGCGTGCCCGCGCGGACCTGCGCGCCGGCCGCATCGACAAGAACACCTACGCCGGCCACATGCGTGCCGAAATCCGGCGGGTCGTCGAGCTGCAGGAGGACATCGGCCTGGATGTGCTGGTGCACGGGGAACCCGAACGCAACGACATGGTGCAGTACTTCGCTGAGCAGCTCGACGGCTTCGCCGCCACCGAGCACGGCTGGGTGCAGTCCTACGGCTCCCGCTGTGTCCGCCCACCGATCCTGCACGGTGACGTGTCCCGCCCGAAGCCGATGACGCTGGACTGGATCACCTACGCCCAGTCCCTGACCGCCAAACCCGTGAAAGGCATGCTGACCGGACCGGTCACGATTCTGGCCTGGTCGTTCGTCCGGGACGACCAGCCACTGTCCGTCACCGCCGACCAGGTCGCCCTCGCGCTGCGCGACGAGGTCCACGACCTGGAGGGCGCGGGGATCCGGATCGTGCAGGTCGACGAACCGGCCCTGCGGGAACTGCTGCCCCTGCGCGCCGAGGAACGAAAGTCCTATCTGGACTGGTCGGTTGGCGCCTTCCGGCTGGCCACAGCGGGCGCCGCCGCCTCGACGCAGATCCACACGCACCTGTGCTACTCCGAGTTCGGCGATGTCATCGACGCGATCGACGATCTCGACGCCGACGTCACCACCATCGAAGCCGCGCGCTCGCGCATGGAGGTGCTGACCGACCTGCGCGCCATCGGGTTCGCTCGCGGTGTCGGCCCCGGCGTGTACGACATCCACTCACCGCGCGTACCCGGCACCCGTGAGCTGGTCGAACTGCTCCACGCCGCCGCCACGACGGTGCCATCGGAGCGGCTCTGGGCCAACCCGGACTGTGGCCTCAAGACCCGAGGCTATGCCGAGGTTGAACCCGCGCTGCGCAACATCGTGGCCGCGGTGGGCGAAGTTCGGGAACGACTCCGCTGAATCGAGCCGTGCCGGCCACCGCGGGCTTCCCGCGGTGGCCAGCGGGCGTTCGAAGTGGACAGTGCCATGACGTGGGAGGTCAGAAGGTCTCCACATCGCGTTGCGGGGTTGCCGCCGGGCGGGCGGCGGAGGCGGCCAGTGAGGCCGCGGCGACCAGGATGAGGACGAAGATCAGGGCGTGGCGCAGCCCGACGGCTTCGCCGAGCAGACCGAGAACCGGCGGCCCGACGAGGAAGGCGACGTACCCGACGGTTGCGGCGAGGGCAACCCGGGCTGCGGGATCGTCACCGGAGTCGCCCGCGGCGGACAGCGCGACCGGGAACCCCAGTGACGCCCCCACACCCCACAAGATCACCGCGGCAGCTGCCAGGGGCTGGTTGTCGGCGAAGATCACCAGGGCCAGACCTGCGGCGCCGATCAGAGCGCTCGCGCGCAGGACGCTCGCGCGGCCGAACGTGTCGACGAACCAGCCTCCGGCGAAGCGGCCCACCGTCATCGACGCGGCGAACACGGCATACACCGCCGAGCCCAGAGCGGCGTCGAAACCGTGACCGTCGACCATGACCAGCGGAAGCCAGTCGTTCGCGGTTCCTTCCGCGAGCGCCAGCGCCAGGATGATGCACCCGATCAGCAGCAGACGCGAGTCCTTCCACACCGCAGGCCGCGAACGGCGCTCTGCTGACTGTGCGGCATCGCGCGCACGACGTCCCACCCCCGACGGTACGAACCGGATGGCCAGGACGCCGGCAACCAGCACGAGGACGGCGACCAGAAGCAGATGAGCCAGGACGGGGAAGGAGATTGCGGTCAACGTCATCCCGACCGCTGCCCCCACAACGGTGCCCAGGCTGAAGAACCCGTGCAGTGCCGGCAACATCGACCGGTCCAGAATGCGTTCGAGCTCGGCACCCTCGACGTTCATGGCGACCTCACCGCCGCCCATGCCGAACCCGAAGGTCGCGAGCCCCACGGCCACGACGACGTCCTGTGCTGCGGCGGCGCCGAGACCGATCATGCCGACCCCGAGCGCCACCCCGGTCACGCCCAGGCGCATTACTGGTCGCGTGCCCCACCTGGCCACCAGGGCACCCGAGGACAGAATCCCGATCATCGAACCGGCCGACAGACCAAACAGGATGAAACCCATCTGTGCCGTGGAGGCTCCCAGCAGGTCACGAACGTCCGGCGTGCGGGTGACCCACGAGGAGATCCCCAAGCCGGGCAACAGGAACAGCCCGAACAGCGCATTACGGCGCTGGAGCGGCTTGCCGATCACACCACGCTCCCGACGACGAACAGCCAAAGACTGTACAATCGTACACACTTGGCTGGGTACAGTCATGCAAGCCCAGCTGAGCGTTTGGACACAGGGCGGCACAGGAAAGATCGACGAGTATGGGCGGAACACGGCGACAGGTACCGAACGACCCTCAGCGCAGGGAGCGGATTCTCGACAGCGCATTGGAGGTCATCGCCGACCATGGCGTGCACAAGACGACCCACCGGCGCATCGCCGCCCGCGCCCAGGTGCCCCTCGGGTCGCTGACCTACTACTTCGAGGGGCTCGACGACATCCTCGAAAAGGCGTTCGCCCGCCTCGCCGATGCCATGTCAGAGAGCTACCGCACAGCTCTGTACGACGCGACGAACACGCAGGAAGCGTGCGCGGCTGTGGTGGACCTGATCTGCGGACCCGAGTACGCCACACCTCGCCGCATGACCCTCATCTTCGAGATGTACTCCTACGCCAACCACAACCGTGCCGTCGCCGCGATCACCCGCGAATGGCTCCAGCGCAGTCACGACAGCCTCGCCCTGCACTTTCCCCCGGATGCCTGCGCCGCCATCGACGCGCTCATCGAAGGCTGGCCCATGCACCAGACGTTTCAGCAGCGCCCGCTCAGCCGTGACCTCGTCCACGCCACCATCACCGCGATCGCCGACATGGCCCACGTCAGGTAGCAGGCCGGAGGCCGACGGCCGTGGCGTTCGGCCAAGCCGAGACGAGCCGCCAAACGGGACTGTTAGCCCGCTCACCGGCCACCACCACAAGCTGCGCCGACCGCGCCATAAACCCCGCCTGGGATCCACATTGGACACAGTGCAGCGCGGTCCAGAGAGACGATTCTGCGCGGACCCTGGCCGTGGTCGACGCCGTGGCTGCAGTCGCTCGAGAGCTGGGCCGCGAGCCCGCCTCGATCGCCCTGGCATGGCTGCTCGCCAAGCACGGAGTCGCGTCCGTCATCGTCGGCCCGCGCACGGTCGACCACCTCCGTGGAAACCTGGCGGCACTAGGGGAGGCGCTGCCCGAGGACGTCGTCGCCCAGCTGGACGCGGCATCCACCGCCACCCTCATCGACCCCGTCAACGGCGGTGCCTACCCGGTCGAGGCCGCGCGCTGACCCCATCGAGACACGCCTGCTTCCAGTGCTGAGCGTCGACGCTCAGCGCTGGCAGCAGTTCGCGTATTCCGTAGCAAGAGAGGGCGCAAGAGAGGGCCGCTGAGCGTATAGGGAATGTCAGCGACCGCGGGTGTAGGAGCGGCTAAACCGTTGCCCGCCCTCGACGAGGCGTCGGGCGGGCCGCGTACCAGGAATAGCCCCGGCGATAGCGGTGGGCACGGCCGGACAGTTCCAGCGACACTCCGCCGTTGCGTGGGTTCGCCACCCGCTCGAGGATCGTGACGGTCAGACCCGAGCATGCGAGGTTGAGCGCGGTCAGCAAGCCGGCCAGCGACCCGCCGACGTCGATGCGCGGGCTTAGCAGGTCAGGTGAGGTTTGTGGTGAAGAACTCGGTGAGCTTCTCGATGGCGGGGGCCACGAACTCGTCCTTGTAGTACAGGTCCATGTGCGAGGCGCCCTCGATCTCGAACAGCTCGGCGGTCGGGCCGACCTGCGCGACGGCGTCGTCGGAGAAGTGACGGGTGTCCGACTCGGTGCCGACGATCATCAGCAGCGGCCGGGGGGCGATCCAGTCCTGGTGCTCGAACGGCCTGAAATGCGCGAGCACGTCGAACTGGAGCAGTCCCCAGCCGATGGAGTTGGGGTGCGCGCCGATGCCGTCGACGTAATAGTCGTAGGACTCGCGGAACATGCTGCGCTCCGGATATGCCTGCGCCTCGGCCTGAGTGCCAGGGTTGACGTGGGTGAGGAACGCGCCTTCACCCTTGCCTTCGAGGTTGCGCAGCACGCCGGCCTGGTTGAGGAGGAAGTCGCGCACCTCCGGGTCCTGCAGCAGCTCGCCCGCGGGGTCAACGGCGCTCACCGTGGCGACGGCGCGCATGCGGCGATCGGTCTGGGCGGTATAGGAGACGTAGCTGCCGCCCGCGCACACACCGAGGATGCCGACGCGCTGCTCGTCCACGAAAGACCGGGTCGAGAGAAACGTGATGGCGCTGCGAATGTCCTCTGCGCGCTGGAACGGGTCCTCCAGGTACCGCGGCTCGCCGCCGCTCTCGCCCTGACGTGCTGCGTCGAAGGTGAGGGTGGCGAAGCCCTTCTTGGACAGCTCCTCGGCGTAGCGGCCCGCGGTCTGCTCCTTCACGCCACCAGCGGGGTGGGCGACGACTACACCGGCCAGCGTGCCCCCGTCGTAGTCATCCGGGAGGTACAAAACGCCCGACAGTGGGATGTCGTGGCTCGAAAAGGTGACATTGGTTCTCATTGCGGTTCTCCGTCGTTCACTGTGCCCCTGAGTGGGATCGGAGCCGCGATCCGAAGCGGAACGGGCGATTCGATTAGAACTATACGGAACACCTGATCCGTTTGTCAACCGGGTCGCCATTTGAGTCCTGCGAACCTCTTCCAGCAGCAGGAACGGATGAATCGCTTCACCGATTTCGGGCACGCTGAGCTGGATGTCCGCGAACTTCGCAGGGCTGGACGGGTTTTGCGATCGCCGTGGTCTCAGCGAACCCGGAAGCCGTCGAACACGACATCGAGCGTGCGTATGCGCAGGGTCTCGTTCCACTGCTGGCGGTCGGCGGCCAGGCACAACGCGGTGATCAGCGCGATCACCTCCGGCAGCTCGACATCGGGTCGCACCGCTCCGGCGTCCTGGGCGCGGCCCAGCAGCACCTGGGTCGCGTCTTCCAGATCACGGCGCATGGGCGCGGTGCCGGCCTTGGGGTCGAGGCCGGCCTCGGCGAGGGAGTCCACAAGCGCCTTACGCGCGGAATCCGTTGCGGCTGCGGGTCGAAAGTCCCTGCTGGCCTGAACACAAACGACTGACCTTGGGTGCTGGCGCGGCGCCCGGCCGAGGGGGATCGCCGAACACCGCGCCTTCACCGGAGGAGATCTGTCCGAAGTGGACTACTCGAACCGGTGCTCGGGCATCCTCACCGAGCTGCGTGGTTGTCGGCCAGCCGGGCCAGTACTTCTTGTGCGGTAAGGGAACCGGCGGTGGTGAGCTCGAGATTCGCCAGCGAGGCGGCATGCACGGCGTCGTCGGCCGCGGTCACGCAGTCACTGACCACGTGCACGGTCAACCCGAGATCGGTGGCGTGGCGCGCGGTCTGCTCGACGGTGAGATTCGTGGCCACCCCGGTCAGGAACACTGTGTCGATGCCGCGTTCGGTGAGCAGGGCGGGCAGATCGTTGCCGGCGAGACCAGACAACTTCTGGTTGTCGATGGTGTGCGCGCCGTCGGCCATTTCCGGGATCAGCCGGCTGCCTGGTGCGTCCGGGCGGAACGCCTCCTGCGCCTCACCGACGGCCTGCATGAAGCCGGTGTTGCGCACCAGCGCGCCCTCACCCTCGGGGATCGTGAAGCAGGTGAAGAAAACCGGTGCTCCCGCCGCGCTGGCCGCTTCATGAAAACGAACCGCACGCCCCACCACGCCGCTGCGGGCGACCGGTTCACTGAGCATCTGCCCGAAGAACCCTTCCGGCTTAATAACGTTGACCTGCCAGTGCAAGCCCAGAACGGCTGCACGCCCGGAACTGATCGTCATGCCCACACAGTGCCCGAAATACCGATGGCCGTCCACCTGCTTGAACGCGCCGCAAAAGTCGCCGGCGAGGGTGCGGGCCGAGTGCGGGAAAGCACACCGGTGATCACGCTGGTGCGGGCTCCAACGCGGCCACACCGCTGTCCTGGGGCTGTGGTGACACACGCTGTTCGGTGGCGTCGATGTAGGCATGCAGGGCCTGGCGGGTGCGGACGAGCGTGGTGATGTGCTGGTCCATTCCATGCAGCCGTGCTCGCAAGGTGTCCAGAAGTTCGGGGCAGGGTTCGAGGTCGGGGCCCGCGCCGGTGGCGCAGGGCAGCAGGTACTCGATGTCCTGGGTCGAGAGCCCCGCGTCGAGCAGCTTCCTGATCTGGGTCACGGTCAGGACGGCATCGTCGGTGTACTCGCGGTAGCCGTTGGCGGCGCGCCTTGGTTCGAGCAGGCCCTGGGCCTCGTAGTACCGCAGTTGATGCGTGTTGACTCCGGTCCGCCGGCTCAGCTCCCCGATCAGCATGCGCCTTCCTCCTTGACCTTCATATCGATGTGAAGGTTGAGGATTCTGCCATGACCAACCCCACCTCGAACGATCACACGACGCACAAGCCCGTGACGGTCCTGGGCCTTGGCCTGATGGGCCAGGCGCTGGCCGGCGCGTTCCTGCGCGGCGGGCACCCCACGACCGTGTGGAACCGCACGGCAGCGAAGGCGGAACACCTTGTCGCGCAGGGGGCGACACTCGCCGACTCCGTAGCCGACGCCGTGGCGGCCAGCCCGCTTGTGGTGGTCTGCGTCTCGGACTACGACGCTGTGGGCGAGCTGCTCGACACGCTGGGCGATGTCCTCGAAGGCCGGACGCTGGTGAACCTGACCTCGGGCAACTCGCAGGCGGCCAGGGAAACCGCCGAGTGGGCGGCGCAACGGGGCATCGACTACCTCGACGGCACGATCATGGCCATCCCTCAGGGCATCGGGACGGCGGACGCCGCCATTCTCTACAGCGGCCCGCGGTCGGTCTTCGACCGACACGAGTCCGCGCTGCGGAAACTCGGCACGGAAATGTATCTCGGCGGCGATCACGGCCTGTCGGCGCTGCACGAAATGGCCGTGCTGGGTCTGATGTGGAGCATCCTGAACGGGTTCCTGCACGGCGCCGCGGTGCTCGGTGCGGCCGGGGTGGGCGCCGCGTCGTTCGCGCCGCTCGCGAAGACGGGGATCGATACCGTGACCGGCTGGTTGACCGGCTACGCGCAGCAGATCGACGACAACGCCTACCCGGCGCTCGACTCCACCCTCGACACGCACCTGGCCGCGATGGAACACCTCATCCACGAAAGCGAGTTCCTCGGTGTCAACACGGAACTTCCCAGGTTCATCAAGGCACTGGCCGACCGCGCCGTGGCCGAGGGGCGCGGTGGCGACGGTTACGCGGTGATGATCGACCAGTTCCGCACGCCGTCTTCAGGAGCGGTCGTGACCAGCGCACCGTTCGACCCGCACACGCTGCTGGCGGAAAGCCGGCTCGGCGTGCTCGCGACGATCAAATCGGACGGTCGCCCGCAGCTCTCGCCCGTCACGCCCTTCTACCGCAGGGAAGCCAGCGTCATCTACGTGTCGATGACCGAGGGACGAGCCAAGACGGTGAACCTCCGGCGGGACCCGCGAGCCACGCTGGAGGTCACCAGCCCTGACGGCTGGGCGTGGGCCACCGCCGAGGGCACGGTGACCCTCACCGGCCCGGGGACGGACCCCCATGGCCCCGAGGTCGAGGCGCTGGTGGACTACTACCGGCTCGCCGCCGGAGAACACCCGGACTGGGATGAGTACCGGTCGGTGATGGTGTCCGACCGCAGGGTGCTGATGACGATGACCGTCGACCATGTGTACGGTGCCGAGATCCGCTGAGCCCGATCCGGACGCCAGCCCGCTATCGTCGGCGGCCTTGCGCTACCTGGTGCGCCAGCCCGCCACCGCCCACCAGCCCAGCCCCGAGGCGACCCGCCCGTTCGGGCTGCGCGGCGCGGCCGCCGCAGCGACGCCGGTGCGGCGGGAGTTCCGCTACTGCACCGCGCCGCAGGTCGCTGTCGACGAGCACGGCCGCCCGCTGGTCGAGACGATGGGCAAGGACTCGAAGACCAAGTCCTCCACCGACGGCGATGAGGGCCCGGAGGAGAACTGGGGCTTGGAAGAGTCGTGAGGGGCGGCGTTCATGGACCTCCGCCACACAGGGCAGCAACCCGGCCGGGTTCCGCGTCGGGCGGGACCACCATCAGGCCGAGTACCGCACGACCGGTCTGGATCCGAATACCCCGTGGACGTCGCTGCTGTTCTGGTTCCTCGCCTCGTTCGACCTCGGCGGCGATATCGCCTATGGCTACACCATTCCCGAGGGCGGCGCGATCCCCGCCCACTCTCAGACCGCGCCAACCGCGTCCTGGATCGCCACCCCGGACGGCTCCTGGGCCGAGATCACCCTCGTCAGCCAGGACGGACGCCACGCGGTCGCCGAAGGCGGACCGCGCCGCCTCTGGAGTCTCGTCGAGCACGCGCACCACACGTGGACCGACCTCGGCCGACCCGGCTGGGACTCCTTCGGACTCACGGTCACGCCCGAGACTCACACGGTGTGGTTCGACCAGGCCGGCAGCGACCACACCTGGCAGGCAGCGCTCAGCCGGCAGTTCCGTTAGTTGCCCATTGACATGTGCCGGACCGGGAAAGTGACCGAGTTGGCGATGAAACACGCTTCGTGGGCCTGGTGGTGCAGTGCCTGGGTTTTGTCGATCATGCCCGGTTCGGATGTGCTGGCGCGGTGACCGCGGCGTGGGTGGACACGAAGGTCCGCGTACTCGGCAGCTCCCGCTCGGTGACCTGCTGCCCGCTTCCGTAGTCGCCGAGCACGATCTCAGCAGGAAAGTCGGCAGGTAGCTCGCTCTGCGGCCGCTCCGCAGCCATGATGTCGGTGCTGCCGTACATGCGCCGGAGGAGGCGGAGGTGGCTCAATGACGACGACAGCGCGGCTTCGGGCGCTGGTCGCGGTGGCCGAGACCGGCTCGGTACGTGCGGCGGCGCAGCGGCTTGTGCTGACCGAGTCGGCGGTGTCCGCGGCGGTCGGCGCGCTGACCAAGGACGTCGGCGTGCCGCTCGTCGAACGCGAGGGCCGGGGTCTGCGGCTGACTCCCGCCGGGCACACGTTCGCCGGATACGCGCGGACCATCCTCGGCCTGCACGACGAGGCCGTTGCGGCGGCCCGCGGTGACATCGACCCGAACCGCGGCCGGATCCGGCTGGCCGCGGTGACCACGGCCGCCGACCACGTGCTTCCCACCGCGCTCGCCGGATTCCGCTCCCAGTACCCGGATGTCCAGCTCCGCCTGGATGTCGCGGCGAGCGAGCAGGTCTGGGCACTGCTGGACACCCATGAGACCGATGTGGTGATCGCAGGGCGGCCCCCGCAGTGGCTGGGCGGCATCGTCGTACAGGCGATGCGGGACAACGAACTGCTGGCGGTGGCGGCGCCGCCGGTTGCAGCGGACTTCGACACCGAGGACACCACCTGGCTGCTCCGTGAGACCGGATCGGGGACGCGGGCGGCCTGCGAGGCGTTGTTGTCGGCGATGGAGGTGGAGCCGCCCCGGCTCACGCTCGGCTCCAACGGTGCCGTCGTGGCCGGAGCGGTGGCCGGGCTCGGAGTCACACTCGTGTCCCGCGACGCGATCACCCGCCAGCTCGCGGACGGTGAACTCGTGCCGGTGCCGCTACCGGCAACCCCGCTGTCCCGCCCGTGGCATGTAGTGACCCACCGGCAGGTGTCGGCAACCGTCGCCCTGTTCGTCGAGCACCTGCTGGCCAGCGGCGCGAACAGCGAGCCGCGCTGGCGCAGGCCGCGAAGTTCCCCCGCCCGTTCCACCCGCCGGGGGAGCTGACCGGCACGCCTCGCGCCTACGGTTGTCGCACATGAACACCACCGATCCGGCGACCACGGCAGCCACCATGATGGCGCCGGGCCACGGAATCCTCGCCGCCGACGAGAGCGTCGCCACCATGTCAAGGCGCCTGGTGGTGGCCGGGGTGCCCGCGACGGGGGAGAACCGGCGAGCCTACCGGGAACTGTTGGTGACCACACCCGGCCTTGCCGACGGGATCAGCGGGGTCATCCTGTGCGAGGAGACGTTTGGACAGTCGCTTTCGGACGGTCGCCCGTTCCCTCAAGCCCTCGCGGATATGGGTGTTCTTCCGGGGATCAAAGTAGACACCGGAACGACGCCACTGGCGGGCAGCATGGTCGAGAAGGTCACCGAGGGCTTGGACGGGCTGGGCGGACGGCTCGACCGGTTCGCGGAACTGGGCGCACGCTTCGCGAAGTGGCGGGCGGTCATCGTGATCGGCGATGGCCTGCCGAGCCGGCGCGCCCGCCATGCCAACGCACATGCCCTCGCACGCTATGCGCGCCTGTGCCAGGCGGCGGGGCTGGTACCGATCGTCGAACCGGAGGTGCTCATGGACGGCCCGCACCCCATCAGCCACTGCGCGGCGGCCACGGCGCTGACACTGGCCGACGTGTTCGCCGAGCTTCGCGCGTTCGGAGTGCGGCTGGACGGCATCGTGCTCAAACCGAACATGGTGCTGCCGGGCGCGGATTCCGGTGACGTCGCCGAACCCGATGAGGTAGCCAGAGCCACCGTCGGGACCCTGCAGACCGTCGTGCCGCCCGACGTTGCCGGGGTGGCGTTCCTGTCCGGTGGGCAGCGCCCCGCCACGGCGACCGCCAACCTCGCCGCCATCCGCCGCCTGCCGACCCCATGGCCGGTCACCTTCTCGTTCGGGCGGGCGCTGGTGGCCCCGGCGCTTGCGGCCTGGGCAGGTCGCCCGGACCAGGTGGCGGCGGGGCAGTGGGCACTGGCGAGCCGGATCGGCCACAACACCGCGGTACTGACCGACCGCGGGCCGCTCGTGCGCGCGGGGGACTAGCGCGGGCTCTCCCTCGGCACGCGGGCGATCACCCTCGTGCCGGCGCCTGGCCGGGACTCCACTTCGAGGCGGCCGCCGATCAGCTCCGCGCGCTCGGCCATGCTGGTCATGCCGTAGCCACCCGCGGCGGGGTCGCCGCCCGATGACCTGCCGTTGCGGTCGAAACCGCAACCGGCGTCACTGACCTGCAGCACCACGTCGTTGCCTGCGTGGTGCAGGCTCAGGCCGGCGTCACGGGTGCCTGCGTGTTTCAGCACGTTCTGCAGTGCCTCCTGCGCGATGCGGTAGATCGCGATTTCGGCATGTTCGGGCAGTTCGCACTGGTCGACGTCGAGCACGACGTCGAGTCCAGGGATGGAACGCGCCAGGCTCGTCAGGCTGTCGGCAAGGCCGAGATCGTCGAGTACCGGCGGGCGCAGGCCGCTGATCGCCGCCCGTGTCTCATCGAGCGTGAGGTCGGCCAGCTCGCGGGCCCGGTTCAGCTGCGTGGCGGCGAACCCGGTGCCGTCCGGGCCGGGATCGGCCAGCGCGTCACTCGCCGCGTTCAAATGGAACCGCAGGCTCACCAGGCGCTGCGTGATGCCGTCGTGAATGTCGGCTGCCAGCCGCTGCCGCTCGGCCTCCTGCGCCGCGATCACCTGCTCGGTGAACCGTTCGTGCGCACGTTCGCGCGCGGCCAGCCGGCGATGTGTCCTCGCCTGGTGGATCGCGCCGGCGAGCAGGGTGCCGATCGAGGTGAGCAGCCGGACGTCCCGCTCGGTGAACTCGCGACGCGCGTGCGTGTGCACGTTGAGCACCCCGGCCAGCCCGCCCGGCCTGCTCGCCATGGGCACCGACACCAGCGACGTGTAGTCCTCACCGCGCAGCTGCGGGAAGTACCGGTAGCGCGGGTCGTCGTCCTTGTTCGCCACGATGACGACCGGTTCCCGCCTGCTCGCAGTCCAGCCCGCCACGCCCTCACCGAGCTGCAGCCGCACGCGCCCGACCTGCGAGTCGAACGGCGGGGTGGCGCCGGCCAGTGTCAGCGACCGGTCGGTGTCGTCGAGCACGTGCACGAAACACACGTCCGTCGAGGTCGCGGCGACGATGAGGTCGGCGACCCGCGCCGCGAGCAGTTCCAGCTCGGGGCCCGCCGAGATCGCGTCGATGATGCCGACGAGCAGCGCGTTCTCCCGCGCCGGGTCCGCAAGGCCGAGCCCGGTCATTGGAAAATCCCTTCCCGCAGCGCGAATGCCACCGCGCCGGCCCTGTCGCCGACGCCCAGCTTGCGGAAGATCGCCCGCACATGGGTCTTGACGGTCTCCTCACCGAGCACCAGCCGCGCCGCGATCGCCCGGTTGGACAGCCCGGCGACCAGGTGGCCGAGCACCTCGCTCTCCCGCTGGGTCAGGCCGAGATGGGCGCCCGGCCAGAACTCGCCTGCCTGCAGGCGTGCCGCGGACGAGACCGCGCGGCCGGCCATGCTCGGATCCACCACCGTCTGACCCGCCGCGGCGAGCTCCAGCTGCCGGACCAGGCTCTCGCTGTCGATGGACTTGAGCAGGTACCCCGCCGCGCCGGCACGTACCGCCTGGAACAGGTACTGCTCATCGTCGTAGGCGCTGAGCAACACCACCCGCCGTTTCGGGTCGGCTGCCACCAGCCGCTGGCACAGATCGAGGCCGCTGGCGGAGCCGCGTAACCGCACGTCGGTCACGACGATGTCCGGGTCCAGCGACGACACCAGCGGTTCCGCCTCGTCCGCGCCGATGGCCTGCCCGACGACGCGGACCCGGCCACGGAACCGGGCGAGCAGCGCTTTGAGCCCCTCGAGAACCATCTCGTGATCATCGACGAGCACCAGACGCAGCGGCCGGGTCTGCATGAGCGCAGGGTACGCATTTTCCGCCGGTGCGTGGCCTGCCGAGGCCGGTCCACGGCGAATCCCCCGGCCAACCCCCTGCGCGTGGGATGGGTACGGCGCGCACGGCGCATACGGTCGGTTTTCTCAGCGAGCTTCGAGGAGGCCAGGGATGCCACGGATCGTTCCCTCGGTGCTGCCGGCGAACTTCGCCCGCCTCGGCACGGAGTGCCGCGCTCTGCAGGACGCCGGTGCCGACCGGATTCAGTGGGATGTCATGGACGGGCGTTTCGTGCCGAACCTGACGATGGGGCCGGACATCATCGCCGCCGCGCGTGCCGAGGTGCAGCTGGAGTTCGAGGCCCATCTGATGGTCGAGGAGCCCGACCGGATGTTGCCGCGCTGGGTCGAAGCCGGGTGCGGCCTGGTCATCGTCCACGTGGAGGCGTGCCGGCACCTGCATCGCACCCTGGCGCGCGTGCGCGACCTCGGGGCCCGCGCGGGGGTGGCGCTGAACCCGGCGACCCCGCTGTGCGCGATCAGCAACGTGCTCGATCTGGTGGATCTCGTGCTGGTGATGACCGTCGACCCCGGCTTCGGCGGGCAGTGCTATCTGTCCTCGATGGAGCCCAAGATCTCCTCGGCGCGGGCCTTCCTCGCGACGACAGAGCGGGAGATCGAACTCGAGGTGGACGGCGGTATCGGCCGAACGACCATCACCGGCGCGGCGCGCGCGGGCGCCACGACGTTCTGTGCCGGCAGCGCCCTGTTCACACAACGCACGAGCTTTACCACGGAAATCGCCGAGCTTCGCAGGCTGGCCATGGTGGCCGACGCCGGCATGGGGCGGGCGGCATAACAGAGGCCGGCTGCACGGCCACCCGGATTCGGAGGTGCGCAACGACATGCCAACCAAGCTGATCATGCTGCAGCGTTACGCCGAACAGCAGGCGAGCCGTCGTCCCGTGATGATCGCCATCGCGGGAGACAGCGCAGCGGGCAAGACGACGCTCACGGCCGGGATCGCGACCGCACTGGGACCCGACCGGGTCACCGCCGTCTGTGTCGACGACTACCACCGCTACGACCGGGAGGAGCGCAAGACACTGCCGTTCACGGCGCTGCACCCGGACTGCAACTACGTGCAGATCATGGAGCAGCACCTGCAGTTGCTCGCCACCGGACAGCCCGTCCTCAAACCGGTCTACGATCACGACACCGGCAGGCTGACCCGCCCCGAGCTGGTCGAACCACGCGAGTTCGTCCTTGTCGAAGGGCTGCTTCCGTTGCACACCAAGCTCACCAGGGCCTGCTTCGACATCACGATCTATCTCGACCCGCCCGAGGAGATCCGCCGAGGATGGAAGGTCAAGCGGGACACGGAGAAACGCGGCTACACCGCCGACCAGGTGCTGGCCGAGCTCGCACGCAGGGAGCCCGAGTCCGCCGCCCATATCCGCCCGCAACGGGAGTTCGCCGACCTCGTCCTGCGGTTCGCGCCGATACCGACCCGCCAGGACCCGCCCGGCACGCCGCTGTCCGCGGAGTTGCTGCTGCGGCCGACCATCCGGCACCCGGACCTGTCCGCGGTACTCGACGACAGCGAGCGGCGGGCAATCCACCTGCGCATGCGCCGGGACGTCGACGGGCGACCGGTCGACGCATTGCACATCCACGGATACGCACCCGCGGAGGAGAGCCGGCTGGTGCGTAAGGCGATCTGGTCGCGGCTGGGCGTCGAGGCAGGGGACCCGCCGGAGCTGTTGGGCGACCTGGGCAACGGTCAGCGCAGCGAGCCACTCGCCATCACGCAGCTCCTGTTGCTGTACCACATGCTGGGCGCGGCCCGGTGACTATGAGGCGAACACCCGGCTGGCCAGGAAGTCCTCCGGCTCGAAACGCATCAGGTCGTCGCGGCCCCAGCGGCGCCCTTCGGCGGACAGTAGGCGGTTCGCCTGCCGCAGGCGCGCGCGTTCGAGCGCGTTACGGACGCTGCGTGCGTTGGCGAACCTCGGTTGCCGGGTACGGCGTTCGAGGTAGTCACGAAACGTCTGCTCGGCCTGCTCGGAAAACCGGAAGCTCTCCCGCTCCAGCAGCAGTGTCGCGATCGCCATCAGCTCGTCGATGTCGTAGTCGGGGAAGTCGATGTGGTGCGCGATGCGCGAGCTGAAGCCGGGGTTGGAGCCGAAGAACTGCTCCATCCGGTCGCGGTAGCCTGCCAGGATCACCACGATCTCGTCCCGCTGGTTCTCCATGACCTGCAGCAGGATCTCGATCGCCTCTTGGCCGTAGTCTCGCTCGTTGTCGGTGCGATGCAGGTGATACGCCTCGTCGATGAACAGCACTCCACCCATCGCGCGCTTGAGTACCTCCTTCGTTTTCGGCGCCGTGTGCCCGATGTACTGGCCGACGAGATCGTCCCGGGTGACGGCGACGAGGTGGCCTCGCTCGAGATAGCCGAGGCGGTGCAACAGGTCCGCCATCCGCATCGCCACCGTGGTCTTGCCCGTCCCGGGGCTGCCGGTGAACGACATGTGCAGGTTCGGTCTGGACGCGCTCAGGCCGAACCGCGCCCGCATCCGGTCGACCAGCAGAAGTGCTGCGATCTCCCGGATGCGGGTCTTCACCTGCGCCAGCCCGACGAGCTCCCGGTCGAGCATGTCCAGCACCGCGTCGATGTCGGTCGCCTTGCGTTCGGCAGCAAGGTCGACCGTGTCGTCACTGCCCAGCGGCGGCGGTGCCTCGGCTGCGGGCCCGTCTTCCGCCGCCGGTGCAGGCCCGCGCATGTCGAAGCCGGGGCGCTGCGAGCCGGTCATGTTCCGGTGCCTCCGTAGCGTTCACCGGCGGGCCGGTCGGCCGCATACGGGTGCAGTGCATAGCCGATCCGCCGGTCGCTGCCCTCGTGCCGGTCCAGCCGGAACCCCGGCTCGGCGGCGGGCCGGTTCACCAGGAACGACAGGGCGATCGTCTGCCTGCCGTACCCGGCGTCGAATGCGGTGACCCGGATGTAACAGTCCGGGTAAGCCCGCCGGCATTCGTTGACCTCGTAGAGCACCCCGGCCGCGTCGTGCAGATCGAACATGGGCAGGCCCCACATGTCCCAGTAATGGTTGCGCGGGTGCGGGTCGTCGGTGAACTCGACCGACAAGGCCCAGCCGGAGTCCAATGCGTACTGAACCTGTTTGGTGATCTCTTCGTCGGTCAGGTCGGGCAGATAGGAGAAAGTTCCTTGGGTGATACGCATGATCAGCTCACCCCCAGCGGGGTTACCACCACGTCGGGTGTGTCGGTCGAGGCGTAGTCGAAGGTGACATCGCCCCATGTGGACAGTGCCACGTCGAGTTCCCTGCTGTGTTTTGCCGCGGCCCGCAGGATATCCGTGCCCTCGGCCAGGTAGTCGCGACCTTCGTTGCGTGCTTTGATCATCGCCTCTAGCGCGACACGGTTGGCGGTCGCTCCGGCCGCGATGCCCATGGGATGGCCGATGGTGCCGCCGCCGAACTGCAGCACGACGTCCTCGCCGAGGTGGTGCAGCAGCTGGTGCATCTGGCCGGCATGGATCCCACCCGATGCGACCGGCATGACGCCGGGCGTGGACGCCCAGTCCTGCTCGAAGTACAGGCCCTTGGCGGGATCGGGCGCGACCGTGTTCAGGCGCAGGGTGTCGTAGTACCCGGCGACCGAGTTCGGGTCGCCTTCCAGCTTGCCGACGACCGTTCCGGCGTGGAGGTGGTCGACGCCTGCCAGCCGCATCCATTTGGCGATCACACGGAAGTTCACGCCGTGGTTCTTCTGCCGGGTGTAGGTGGAGTGACCGGCGCGGTGCAGGTGCAGGATGACGCCGTTGCGCCGGGCCCATTTCGCCATCGACTGGATGGCCGTGTAGCCGACGGTCAGGTCGATCATGACGATGACGCTCCCGAGTTCCTTGGCGAACTCGGCCCGCTCGTACATGTCCTCCATCGTCGCCGCGGTGACGTTCAGGTAGTGGCCTTTGATCTCACCGGTCTCCGCCTGCGCCCGGTTGACCGCCTCCATGCAGGACAGGAACCGGTCGCGCCACCGCATGAACGGCTGGGAGTTGATGTTCTCGTCGTCCTTGGTGAAGTCCAGCCCGCCACGCAGTGCCTCGAACACCACCCGGCCGTAGTTGCGCGCGGACAGCCCCAGCTTGGGTTTCACCGTCGCGCCCAGCAGGGGCCTGCCGTACTTGCTGAGGTACTCCCGTTCGGTCACGATGCCGTGCGCGGGGCCCTGGAAGGTCTTGATGTAGTGCGGCGGGATCCGCATGTCCTCCAAGCGCAACGCTTTCAGTGCCTTGAAACCGAACACGTTGCCGATCACCGAGGAGGTCAGGTTGGCGACCGATCCTTCCTCGAACAGGTCGAGTTCGTAGGCGATGTAGGCCAGGTAGGAGCCGTGACCGCCGTTGCTGCCTGGCACGGCCTCCACCCGGTAACACTTGCCCTGGTAGCGGTCATACGAGGTGAGCCGGTCGGTCCACACGACCGTCCAGGTCGCAGTGGACGACTCGCCAGCGACCGCGGCACCCGCTTCCTCCGGTGGTACCCCCTCCTGGGGCGTGACCCGGAACGCGGCCAGTACGTCGGTCGGTTTCGGTTCGTAGTCGGGCTGCCAGTAGCCCATCTCGGCGTAGGGAATCACGCCGGCGCCCCAACGTTGGGTGCGGTCGCCGTTGGCGGTCATGGCAGTTCCTCCGCTTCGTTACAGGCAGTACCTCACCATCGTGAGCGCCGGACACTGTTGCGCACCAGCAAGAGTTCTGCGCGAAAGTTGAGCGAAAGGTTGATGGTGAAGCGAGGGCGGAAAATGTCCACAAGAGACTTCACGTCGGCGGGCGTGAACGCCACTGTCGTCCGCCGACCCGGGTCTCGAATGCGTCTACCAGCAGCTATAGGCCGAATGGGTTCATACCTCGTGCCGTTGCCCGTTCCCGGTGGTTGAGCTGGCTACCCTGAAGCGATAGCGTTTCAGGTGAGCTCACCGTTCGAGTTCCGGCGCGGTCGAGAGCGACGTCCAACGACAAGGAGGTCGGATGACGGACCCGCCCGTGACTACTGCGAGTCGTCGGACGCGGAAAACTGGAAAACCAACCGGAAACGGAGTGCGGTCGGACGATCGCGCCGTAGCCCGCGCGTGGGAGCGTTTCGCGACGGGCGATCCGACAGTGCAGGATCCACTAGTGCGGTCCGTGCGGCCGGAGATCCTGGCCTCCTGGTACAGATGCCGTGACACATACGCTGTCGATCCCACTCTCCAGGCTGCGCCGGCAGCCTCTGACAGCACCGATCACAGGCTGGATCAGGACGTCTTGCTGACCGAGCTGGGTGGGATCGCCGCCGTGGCCGGGCAGCGACTGGAACGGCAGGACGCCATCGTCGCGGTGACCGACGGTGCGGGCCGTGTCCTCGGGTCGTGGGGTGATCCCGCCGTGCGGGCCCGTGCTGAGGAGAACAACCTCGCTCCCTGGTCGGTGTGGGTCGAGCGGACCGCGGGCACCAACGGAATGGGCACGGCGCTCGAGGTCGACGGTCCCATCAGGGTCAGCGGACCCGAACACTGGTGCGAAGGCTTTCACCAGTGGGCCTGCGCAGGCGTCGCGATCCGCGACGTGGTCACGGGCTCGCCCGTCGCGATGCTCAACGTCTCCCGCTGGCGCGCCGAGATCCCAGAGCAGGTGACCTCGTGGCTGGAGACGACGGCCGCCGGCGTGGAGTCCGAGATCAAGCACCGCGCGGTCCGGGAAGCCGAGTTCATCGTCCAGCGGCTCACCGACGCCGGCAGCCGCACCAGCGGGGCTCTGGTCGCGCTCGACCTCGGCGGAAGGGTCGTCATCGCGGATGAGGTCGCTCAGTCGGTACTCGGCCTGCCGCAGGCGGCGCCGATGGTCGATCTGGCAGACCGGTGGACACCCGACATACCGGAGCTCGCCGGGTTGGTGCGGTGGGCGGCGCAGCGGTCACTCGGCCGTCCTCAGTGGACAGGCTGGGGTCGTCTCGTGACAGGCGGAGACGCGATCGTACCGCTGGGTTTCCAGCCCATCCTCGCCGCCAATCGCCTGGTCGGCATGCTCTGTGAGTTCGGCTCACAGGACGGTGAGGAATACCGCGAGCAATCCGGCGAGATCAGCGCCTCGCCGGTGCCGCAACGCGTCATCGGTGTTCGTAACGAACGGATCGTCGTGCTCGCCCCCGCGGAGATCCGGTATGCCGAAGCCGATCGCAACACGGTCTGGCTGAGTACCGATCGCGGGAAGGTGCAAGCGGCTACGCGCGGGCTCGACAACATGGAACGTGAGCTGAGCCCCTGTGGCTTTCGCCGAGTGCACCGTCGGTTTCTGGTCAACCTGCGCCGGATCGCGGAAATGGAGCGCGGGATCAAGGGTGAACTGTTACTGATCACGGACCCTCGCGCGCCGGAGTTCATCCCTGTCTCGCGCAGGCACACTCCGGAGATACGGAGGCTTCTCGGTGTCTAAAGGGCGCTTTCCCCCAGCATGGCCTTTCGTTGCCGACGGCCATCCGTTCGTGCCGGAATGCGCGCCATTAGTCGTTCATCGGTTGCCCTGACCAGCCTGAACCGGTCATCGTGGAACGGCCCGTGCCCTGGGGGCGTCGGCTCGTGACGGCGATCATGCCGGTGCCCGCCAGCAACTCAGGAGGGAGCGAACGACATGCCGGACATCACGCTGTCAGAGGCGGAGGCCGTCGTAGAAGCAGCAATGAAGAAATCGCGGGAACTGGGCACGTTGATGGACATCACGGTGGTGGACTCGGGCGGGAACCTGAAGGCGTTCGTGCGCGAGGACGGCGCCTGGCTGGGCAGCATTGACATTTCCGCCAAGAAGGCACGTACGGCGCGATTCTTCGACATGGAAACCGGGGAGATCGGCAAGCTCTCCCAACCTGGTGGGCCGCTGTACAACATCGAGGTGTCCAACGGTGGACTGATCACCTTCCCCGGGGGCGTTCCACTGCGCAACCGGAATGGTGAGGTCATCGGTGCTGTCGGTGTCAGCGGGAGCACGGTCGACAATGACCACGCTGTCGCATCGGCCGGAGCCGGCGCCCTGTCGTAACCAGCATTCTCGGCAGCCGCAGTGCTCGGCCGGGTCGCGTTCCCTGGCGCGACCCGGCCATCCGTCCAGAGATTCGCCTATGCGGCGACCATCCCATGTGGGTCGATGACGTACTTCCTCGCCGCGCCGCTGTCGAACTCGGCGTACCCGCGTGGCGCGTCGTCGAGTGAGAGCACCGTGGCGTTGACGGCCTTGGCGATCTGTGCCTTGCCGCCAAGGATCATGTTCATCAGCAGCCGGTTGTATCGCTTGACCGGACACTGGCCGGTGGTGAACGAGTGCGACTTCGCCCAGCCGAGTCCAATGCGGACGCCCAACTGACCGATCTTGGCGTTCTCGTCGACGCCGCCGGGATCGCCGGTGACATAGAGGCCGGGGATGCCCAGTGATCCACCGGCCCTGGTGATGGTCATGACGTCGTTCAGCACCGTCGCCGGCTGCTCTCCGGCGTCCCGTCCGTGCCCGCGCGCCTCGAAGCCGACGGCATCCACGGCCGCGTCGACCTCCGGCTCGCCGACGATCTGCTCGATCATGTCGGGCAGCGCGGCGGATCCCCCCCAGGTCGATGGTCTCACAACCGAAGCTGCGTGCCTGCTCGAGCCGTGCCGGAATCATGTCGCCGACGATCACGACGGACGCGCCGAGCAGCTGCGCGGCGTGTGCCGCGGCGAGGCCCACCGGACCTGCGCCGGCGACGTAGACCGTCGAGCCGGTGGTGACGCCCGCGGTGTACGCGCCGTGGTAGCCGGTCGGGAAGATGTCCGACAGCATTGTCAGGTCGAGAATCTTTTCCAGTGCCTGCTCCCGGTCAGGAAATTTGAGCAGGTTGAAGTCGGCGTAGGGAACCATGACGTACTCGGCCTGGCCACCGATCCAGCCGCCCATATCGACGTAGCCGTAGGCCGCGCCCGCACGTGCCGGGTTGACGTTGAGGCAGACTCCGGTCTTGCCCTCGTGACACATCCGGCAGCGGCCGCAGGCGATGTTGAAGGGCACCGAGCAGATGTCGCCCTGCTTGACGAACAGGACGTCCTCGCCGGCCTCCACCACCTCGCCGGTGATCTCGTGGCCGAGTGTCTGACCCACCGGCGCGGTCGTGCGGCCCCGCACCATGTGCTGGTCGCTGCCGCAGATGTTGGTGGAGACCAGTTTCAGGATGGCGGCATGTGGCGCCTTCTTCGGCAGGCCAAGGCCTTTCACCACGTCAGCGGGTAGTTCGAGCTTGGGATAGTCGATCGACTCGACCCCGACTTCTCCCGGCCCTTTGTAGACAACGACGCGGTTGGCTGGCATCGGAATCCTCCTGCCGTGTTGATGTCGCCCGCGCCTGACGCGATCCCCGGCGGGCACGTTTGGCGTCGCACGCTATTTCGCGCATGGTCGCACTGGCAAGGAACGGGGGCGGAACGGAAGTAAGTGGTTGACGAACGGCAGCCGTTCGTCAACCAACGGCTACGGCACCGATTCGGTTCAGCGTCTTCCGCCGGCCGGTGGTTGCCACGTGCCCACCGCTCGTTGCCCGAGGGCTCCCGTTCCGCACAACTTTGTTGATACCGTCAGCTGGAGCCGAATAGGCTCTCCGTCGACTACCGCAATAATGTCGCCGAACTTTTTCGAGTTCGGTCTTCGGTAACACTATTACGTACCTCGGGGTGGAGATCGGACGAGGAGGTGAGGCCGATGGCGACCGTCACGCGTGAGCTGTCCGCGTTGATCAGCGACATCGGTTTGGACAGGCAGAACAAAGCTACGCTCGGTCGGCTGCTCACCCACGGTGGCCTTGGGCATGCTGAGGTGGGGCGCAACGGGAAGATGCGTGCCCAGATCCGTATCGAGCCCGATCAGCTGATCTGGGATCCCTCCATTCTCGTCATGCCGCATGGTGGTGATCTCGAGTTGGAGCTTCTCAACGACGACACCAATACCCACTGCGCGCTCCTGCCGAGTAATGGTGACAGCCGGTGGATCTGGTTGCCTGTCTACTCGCGGGGGAAGGCCACTATCAACCTCGATGGCCCTGGCTACTACTGGTTCAGCTCCAACGTCGGCAACGACGAGGGCAGGGGGTTGTTCGGGGCGATAGTCGTGCTGGGTGACGTCCCGCCGGAGGCCCGCCTGGACCGGCCTGAGCAACCGCGCCCCTAGAAAGGACTCCGGTCATGACCGACTATGTGGACGCGCCGCCGGCTGCGAAGCTGTCCGAGTTGAGCGCAACGGTGGGGACCGCGCCCGCGGTCGCGAAAAGCGTCGACTACAAGCGAATTCTCAATGCACGCTCGGAGCCGCAGAACTGGCTCACCTACTACGGTGCCTACGATGGGCAGCGGTACAGCCCGCTGGACCAGATCAACGTGGACAATGTCAAACGGCTCGGCACCGCGTGGGTGTTCCAGTTCGGGTCGTACGGCCTGCACGCCGGCGCGTCGACCTACGCGTTCGAAGCCGCGCCTCTTGTTGTCGACGGCGTCATGTTTCTCTCGGGCTGGGACGGCTGGGTCTGGGCCATTGACGCCAAGACCGGCCAGCAGCTCTGGCAGCACAAGCACGCGATCCCGTTCGACGTGTCGTTGTGCTGCGGCAACGTGAACCGGGGTGTCGCCGTGGCGAAGGGGAAGGTCTTCGTCGCCACGCTGAACGCGCATGTGATCGCGCTGGACGCGACCACTGGCGAATGCGTCTGGGACACAGTGCACGGTGACGTGCGGGCCGGTGAAAGCGCGACCGTCGCCCCCTTGGTCGTGAAGAACATGGTCATCGTCGGCAGTTCCGGCGGGGAGTTCGGGGTACGCGGCCATCTCGACGCATACGACGTCGACACCGGAGCACGCCTCTGGCGCTGCTACACGGTTCCCAAGCCGGGGGAGCGGGGCTCGGAGACCTGGCCCTCGGACAGCCCTGCCTGGGCTCGGGGTGGCGGCAACACCTGGGTCACGGGTACCTACGACCCGGAGCTCAACCTTCTGTACTGGGGGACCGGCAACCCGGCGCCGGACTTCGACGGCGAGATCCGGCAGGGCGACAACCTGCACACCGACAGCGTGATCGCGGTGAACCCGGATACCGGTGGTATTCAATGGCACTACCAGTTCACCCCGCATGACCTGTGGGACTACGACTCCAACATGGAGAGCATCCTGTTCGAGCAGAGTGGCCGGAAGCTGCTGGCTCACTTCGACAAGAACGGCTACTTCTTCGTACTGGACCGGACGAACGGCGAGCTGGTTCGCGTGACGCCGTTCTCCGACCGGATCACCTGGGGCGAGATCAGCAACGACGGCACCGTCAAGCCGCAGATCTTCCCGGACAAGGAAGGCGAGGCCGTGCATTTCTGGCCGGGGCCCGCCGGCGCGAAGGAATGGTGCCACGCCGCCTACAGCCCCAGGACGAACATGTTCTACGTGCCGGTTCAGGACGTCGGTTCGACGGTCACGCGGCGGCGCCGGGAGTTCAAGGAGAGCATCCCTTACTGGGGCGCGAGCGTCACTGTGGACACCGACGACATGGCAGGGCAGGTCAAGGCCTTCGACGCGGCCACGAGCGAGGAAGTATGGCGGTGGAGCTGGCATCTGCCGATCTCCTCCTCAGTGCTGGCCACGGGAGGTGACCTCGTGTTCTGTGGCACGCCATCGGGCGAGCTGAACGCGTTCGATGCGCGGAGTGGCGAGCTGTTGTGGCAGTTCCAGACGGGCAGCGGACATCACAGCAGTCCGACGACCTACTCCGTCGACGGACGGCAGTACATCGCCGTGCCGGTCGGCTGGGGTTCGTGGGTCGAAGGCTTCGCACCAGGGATGATGGGAGGTCCCCACGGGGACGCGCTCTTCGTCTTCGCGCTGCCGCAGGAGTGATCGCCAGCAACACGAATTGGCGAGCGGTGCACAACATCGGCCGAGGGGAGGTGCAACAGCAATGGAACCCGTCGCCATTCGGCCCTATGCCGAGGTGTGGGAGGCCCCGGAGTTCGAAGAAGTCGGGGTCGCCCCCGAGGTCACGATGTACGTCGCCCGACTCGAGGACTAGCACGACCTGGTGGGGGCGCCGGACCGAGGACCGGCGCCCCACCGGTTTCTGCCCAGCTGCGCCAGGAAGGACGATGACGTTGTCCGGCACCGAGAGTTTCGTCGCGGCGTTACGCGCACAGTCGCAGCGCTACCACGATCAGCATCCCTTTCACGTCACGATGAACGAGGGGCGGCTGAGTAAGCACCAGGTACAGGGCTGGGTCGGCAATCGCTTCTACTATCAGGAGAACATTCCACGCAAGGATGCGGCGATCCTTGCCAACTGTCCGGAACCCGATGTACGAAGGCGCTGGATTCGGCGCATCGTCGACCACGATGGCACGGTCGGCGACGAAGGCGGCATCGAAGCGTGGCTGCGCCTTGGCGAGGCGGTGGGGCTGACGCGGAAGGAACTCGTGGACGGGCGGCACATTCTGCCCGGCGTGCGGTTCGCGGTGGACGCCTACGTGAACTTCGCCCGCACCCGGCCGTGGGTGGAGGCCGTGGCTTCGTCGTTGACCGAGCTTTTCGCACCCGACCTGATGGCCGAGCGCGTCGCGGCCTTCGAGCGTTTCTACCCGTGGATCGACAGCGCCGGTCTCGCGTACTTCCGGGCCCGCCTGCGGCAGGCGCCCCGCGACTCGGAACACGCGCTGGAAGTGGTCACCGAACGGTGCCGGTCCATTGAGGAACAGGAAAAGGCACTGGCAGCGCTGTCGTTCAAATGCGACGTCCTCTGGAGCATGCTCGATGCGATCGACCGAGCTTATCCGAACTGAAGGTAGGCCAAGGCTTTCCCGGCACGTGCGGCTGATGTTCGACCGGGTGCGCGAGCGGCATGTGCTGCTGGCCCCTGAGTCGGTGACGGTTCTCAATGCCACTGCTGCGGCCATTCTCGCGGCGTGCGATGGGCGACGGACAGCAGCCGAGATCGTGGAGGACCTCCGCGGACGGTACGACCAGGTGGCCGATGATCAGGTGCGGGATTTTCTCCTGCGCTTGACCGAAAGGGGATACGTGGAGATCGGCGATGATTAAACCATTCGGTTTACTGGCCGAACTCACCTACGCATGTCCGCTGCATTGTGCCTACTGTTCGAACCCCATCAACCTGGGGGACTACCGGGATGAACTGACCACGGAGCAGTGGCGGCGGGTGCTGGTCGAGGCCCGGGAACTGGGTGCGCTGCAGGCGCACCTGTCGGGCGGCGAACCGTTGCAGCGCCACGACATCGTGGAGATCGTCCACAGTGCTCACCGACTTGGTTTGTACACGAATCTGGTGACCAGCGGGCTCGGGCTCTCCCGGCGCCGCGCGGAGGAGCTCAGGGTCGCCGGTCTCGACCATGTGCAGATCAGCATCCAGGCCGAGGAACCGGTCGCGTCCGATCGCCTCGCCGGTCTCCGGTCCTTCGAGCGTAAGATCGCTGCGGCTCGTGTCGTGAAAGAGCTGGGGTGGCCTCTGACGTTGAACGTCGTGTTGCACCGGCAGAACATCGACAACATCGCCGGCATAATCGAGCTGGCGGAGCAGATGGCGGCCGACCGCGTCGAGCTGGCCAACACGCAGTACTACGGCTGGGCGTGGCACAACCGGCACGCGCTGCTGCCCAGCAGGGGGCAACTCGAGCGGGCGGAGAAGGCCGTACGCGCTGCGCGGGAACGACTCAAGGGGACAACGGAGCTGATCTACGTTCTTCCGGACTATTACAGCGACTATCCCAAAGCCTGTATGGGCGGGTGGGGGCAGCGGCTGCTCGCCGTAGCGCCCAACGGAGACGTCCTGCCCTGCCTTGCCGCGCACCAGCTGCCGTTGCCTCGTGCCAGTGTGCACGAGCACTCACTGCAGTGGATCTGGACGGAATCGCCGCTGTTCCAGAGTTTCCGCGGAACGGAGTGGATGCCGCAGCCGTGCCGGAGCTGCGACCGCCGCGAACTCGACTTCGGTGGCTGCCGCTGCCAGGCATTCCAGCTCACCGGCGACGCTGCCCGGACCGACCCGGTATGCCGTCTCGCACCGGAACACGGAATCGTCGCTGAGATGGTACAGGCCGCCAACGACCCCGAGCGGCCGTCTGCAGCAGCGCTCAGGTCGCGACCACATCCGGATCATTCGAGGTGAGTAGCGGTGTCGTGTCGGACTAGTGCCCCGTCGAGGAAGGCTCTGCCATGACGTCGCTGCTGATTTTCATCTCCGGAGCGGTGCTGTTGGTGTACAGCGCTGAGAAACTGGTCGGCTACCTGGTCGGGATTGCGGGCGGCCTCGGGGTTTCGCTGTTCCTGCTGTCGATCGTCTTCACCGGTATCGAGTTCGACGACATCTTTCTCGGAGTCGTACTCAATGTCGAGGATCTCGATGAGGTCGCACTCGGTATCGTTTTCGGGACTGCTCTTTCGCTGCCTGGGGTCGTGCTCGCACTCGCCGCCATCCTCACCCCGACCAAGGTCAACGTGCCGCGCGACTATCTCGCCCTTTTCGCCGCGGCTCCACTCGTGATGTTCGTGTTGGTACTGAAGGCGCCGCTCACCGTTGTCGACGGCATCGTGCTCGTGGGGCTTTTCGTCTTGTTCATCTGCTACGTCGCGATCCGAGAATCGCGTGGAAATGCGCCGGTTTTCCGCGACGCGGAACTGTACGAAGCCTACGCACTTGCCCGAACGGGCGGCGGAACCGAGGTGCCGGGAAAGGCGGCCATGCAGGTGAGCGGTGCGGCCGATGGGGGAGCACCGTCGGGTGGAGGAGCCGTGACCGGTGGAGGGGAACTGCCGGACGAAGGAACGGAGTGTCGGCGTTTCACCGATCACATGCCGTTCGCCGAAGCGCGCAGGCATTCCGGGTGGCGCGGGCTCGTGCTCGCGATTCTCGCTCTTGCGGGCCTCATTGTCGGTGCGTCGACGATGGGCATCGGAATCGAAGGGATTCTGGACACGTACGGGTTCGAGGGAACCCTGTTCGGCGCGACCATCGTCACGGTGGTGTTGACCATTGAGGACATTTTCCTCACGGTCGAACCAGCCAGGAAAGGTGCCCCCGAGATCGGTGTCGGGAACGTCATCGGCAGCGTCATCTTCTCGGTGACGGGAAAGCTCGGCATCATCCTCCTGGCCGGTGGGCTCGTGATCGGGTCGGACGTCCTGTCCTGGCATCTGCCGGCACTCATCGTTCTGACGTGGCTTGCCGCCTACTTTCTCTCCACGGGGCGGCTGCGGCGCTGGCACGGCTACCTGCTGCTGAGCCTCTACGTCGTCTACTGGGCGGTCAGCTTCGGCGTGCTGGGAACCGCTCCGGTCGAGATGGACTGACGGGCACGGCCTCAGCGCTACTCCGTGAGTACGGGATGACCCTGAGCAGTAGATCGTGGACTTCCCGGATGGTGCGGTTGGCGGGCGGCTGGGGAGGATGACCAGATGAGTCAGATGTCCCTGCCCGCGCCGACCGGTACGCATCCGGTGGGGACCACGTCCCTGCATCTACGCGACGTGTCCCGCGCCGATACCTGGGTTGCCGGTGTGAATGCGCGGGAGCTGATGATCTCCGTGTGGTATCCGGCGGCGACACCGAGCACGCACCGGGCCGGATACCTGACGCCGACGGAGTCGGACCTGCTTCTCCAGGGCGCGGGCAGCGGGGGCCTCCCGCGCGACGTGTTGAGCATGGTGCGGACCAACGCCTTCGTCGACGCTCCACCCGTGGGGCAGCGACGCAGTCTGCCCCTTGTCGTGCTGTCGCCCGGCTTCACCAAGCCCCGCGCAACGCTCACGGCTCTGGCCGAGGACCTGGCCAGTAACGGCTCCGTGGTGGTCGCGATCGATCACACCTACGAGAACGTCGCTACGACGTTCCCCGATGGCCGGGTCACCACGTGTACCGCTGGCGAAGGCATCGTCCACGATCCGGCGTTCTGGCGGAAGCTGGTGCGGGGACGGGCGGTGGATGTCTCCTTCGTACTCGACGAACTGACCGGAGATGATCCGAAGTGGACGGACGCCTGGTTGATCGACCCGTCCAGGATCGCGATGGTAGGCCACTCGGCGGGAGGCGCGAGCACGATCGCCGCCATGCTGGCCGACTCCCGCATCCACGCCGGGATCGACATCGACGGCAGCACAGACGACGCGATCCCGGACGGCGGGTTGTCGCGGCCGTTCCTGTTCCTGGGCAGGCAGGCCCAGTACGACCCAGAAACGGGAACGCCCGCCGCCGCCGGCTGGGAGCGTGAGTGGCCGCGTCTGACCGGGTGGAAACGCTGGCTGGTGGTGGCCGGCGCCGCGCATCACTCGTTCACCGACCTGGCGCCGCTGGCCGACCAGCTCGGTATCAGCCTCAGCACCGAACTGCCAGGAGACCGCTCCCTGCAGATCACGCGCAGCTACGTCCGGGCCTTCGTCGACCTGCACCTGCGCCATCGGCCGCAACCGCTGTTGACCCGACCATCGACGTGCTACCCGGAGGTCACGTTCTGCTCGCCGGGAACGAGAACCCGTTAGCAGCACGTTGGCCACGCTCACCACCACGCACAGCAGGCCCGTGATGGCCAGGGCCGGCAGCGGTCCGGATGTCACGGCGCCACCGGCGTAACCGGCGCCGACGTAGGTCGCCGTCCACGCGCACTCGGCAATGGCCGCGGCTGTCAGGTACCTGCGAGCGGGGTACCCGCTCAGCCCGGCCGCGGCGCCACCGGCCGGGCGCCCTCCGGGAACGAACCGCAGCGCGACGATCACCGGCGTGCCGTACCGGTGGAGTTGGGCGGCCGCTCGTTCCGCGATCCTGTGGAAACGCGACGGCCGCCGTGGCGTTGCCTTACGGTTGCCGAGCTTGCGCGCCGCGGCAAAGACGGTGACGTCGCCTGCCATCGTCCCGGCCAGCACGGCGAACACGAGCAGTGGCAAGGACAGCTGGCCCTGAGCGGCGAACGCCCCCGCGACCGCCACCAGCGCCGCGTTGGGAATCGCCGGCGCGGCCGTCACCGCGAACAGCGCCAGGTACGCCCAGCCCGGCATCGGTCCGGCAGCGGGGAAGCTCGGCACGTCCATCCGGTCGGGATTCCTTCCGTCAGCGCGCACCCGAGCCGCTCGGATACGGGGCAACCAGACCCGTCACCAGACTGCGGGAATGCCCCTCGGCCGACCATGGAGCCAGCCCCCGTTCGTGGTGGTGGGGCCAACCCCACCATGGATTAGCTGGGCTGGCGATGCTGCTCCGGCTGGGCACGAGCGCCCCAACCGCGTGCCTTTCGACGGTGTCGCGGCCGTGCGTTATGCGGAGATCGCTGCGGTCTGCCGTTGTTATGAGGCGCTCCTGGCCACCCGGAATGTCGAGGACTTCTCCGGCACCGGCGTGCACGTGGTCAATCCTTGGGATTCTCACACCGAGTAGGTCGGTTCCGGCAACTCTGGAGAGCAAGGGGCGGAGTTCAGATGGTGACCACGTTGACGACCAGGGAGGCGAGCACAGCCAGTGCTCGGGTTTGGTTGTAGCGGCGGGGGTCGGCGGGTGGCCGCAGGTCGGCGTAGACGGTCAGGAACAGATACGTCAGCACAGGCGCGAGCCAGTCGTTGGCGGAGAAGCCGGGCAGTCCGTCGCTGTTGAGTTGTGGCATGTTCGCCGAGATCCGCCACAGGAACACCGACCCTGCGGCGAGCACCGCGACACTCACCACGTCCAGCCACGCCCCGCGCGGCAGCCGCCACGCTGCCGCGCCCAGTGCGAGGACACCGGTGATCGCTGCGGTCAGCGCTATGTGGCCAACGCTGAAGGTTCCTGCTGTCACAACGGCCTCCTTGTTCGCGCAGGGGGCCTAACCATGATTGCACCGATTGGTGGTGTGGTTCGACGAGCTGGACCAGCAGTAGTGTCGGCCGAATGCGGCTGGGCATCGCTCATCATCTCGGTTGGGCAGTGGCAGTCACGGCTACGGCCGACCACCAGGTCGTGGACCGCAGGCGGATCGAGCTGATCGAACCCGGCATGCCGACGGCACCGATCGAACACGAGGGCAGACCTCTCGACGATGCCGCCACGGCGGCGCTGGACCAGCTCGCCACAGCACTGCCCCGCCAGGTCCTGGCCGAGCTCGCGTACCCACGTGGCTGGGCAGTCCACCTCCATGACAGGGAGGTGGAGGGCCAGGCGGCCGGCGTCCTCGGTGACCGGGCCAACGAGGTGCTTCATGGCGGGCTGAGCGTCGCGCCGAGCCGTCAGCTCGATCCGCCGGCGCGGTCGCCGAGGCTGTGCGCCACGTCTGCCACCACCAGGGCTGATCGTGCCTCCAGGGCAGCTGAAGGTTCGCGGAGGTCGAGTCCGGACAGGTCCTCGATACGCCTGAGCCGCTGGCTCACTGTGTTGGGGTGCAGGGTCAGCGCGCGGGCCGTCGCCTGCCGGTCAAGGCCGTTGGCCAGGTGGGTGCGCAGGGTCTGCACCAGCGAGGTGCCGTGCGCGTCGTCGTGCCGGATGAGGGGACCGATGGTGCGTTCGGCATAGGCCACTAACGGGGCAGGGTCGTCGAGCTGGAGCAGGAGACCAGCGACGCCGAGGCCGTCGAGAGTGATGACACCGCCCGCGCCGGTGTCGCGTTCGGCGATGGCAAGGGCACCTCGGGCGGTGCGGTAGGCCTCGGCGAACCCGTGTTCGGTGGTGTCGGACACGGCGACGGCCGCCGAGACGACGCCGCTGGTGGCGGTTACGGCGCGATGCATGGCGTCGGCAGCCTGTGGGCCGGCTGCCGGGGCCGGCCAGAGCGCCACGATCGCGTCCCGATGGGTCGCCACCAGAGGCCGTGGACTCACGCTGGAGGCGAGGCGGGTCGCTTCCCCGACAGCCCGCCGGGTGACCTTGGCCGGATCCGTCCCTGGCGCTGTTGTCAGGTGGGTGACGAGGGCGCGATGCGGGCGGGCGAGGTCGTGGCCGAGCAGACGTGCCCGGTGTTGCAGGACCGGGTTCCGTGGGTCGGCTCCGCCGAGCAGTTCGGCTAGCAGCTCGCCGCGCAGGTTCTGCTCGACCTCGATCGCGGTGCGCCGGCGCAGCAGCTCCAGCGACAGCACTACCGACGCGTGTTCCAGCGCGCGACGGTCCAAAGCGGACAGACCGAGGGGGCGAGAGGGAAGCCAGACCCGCGCCACTATCTCGCCGGACAGCAGCACATCGGTGACGACGTGGCCGTCGTGCTCGCGTACGAGTTCGGAGGCCGCCGCAGGCGCGGCAGGCGGGGTCAGCGGGGTTCCGGCGGCGGCAAGGATGTCGCCTCGGGCCTCCTGCAGTACGACGGGGGTGTCGAGCAGATCGTGCAGGGCCTCGGCGATGCCTGCCACGCCGCCGGCGCGGACCGCGACCCGCAGCAGTCGCTCGTGGATTTCCTCGGAGCGGGTCACCAGCTCGTGCTGGCGGCGCAGGTCGTCGACCAGCCGGGCGGAGGTGATGGCGATCGCCGCGTGCTCGGCGAGCAGTTGCAGACGTTCGGTCTCCTCGGCGCCGAAGTCGTGGACCTCGGACCGGTAGCTGTTCAGTGTCCCGATCACCCCGGCCGCCGTGACGAGCGGGACCGACAGCATCGAGCGGTAGTCCTGGTCGTGAGCGACGCCGCCCCAGATGAACCCGGGTTCGCGGCCGATGTCGGAGACCGCGCACGGCTGTCCCGAGCGGTAGGCGCGGCTCGACGGCGCTTCGGAGCGCGCATCGCCGCCCAGCCGCACCGGCCGGTCGGTGTTGATCCGGGCGACGTAGGTCTCGCTCAGCCCGCTCCATCCCGCGATGACAAGGTTGGTCTCATCGGCATCGGGCACCAGGACCCCGCAGAAGTCCAGGGCGAGCAGCTCCCTGGCAGTGGAGGCGACGAGGTCGAGCACGTCGCGCAGTCCCCGTTCCGAGTTCACCGCGGAGGTCAGGGTGCCGATCGCGGTCAGCCAGGCCCGCAGGTCCTCGTCTTCGCTCACCGGGCGAATGTCCCACAAAACATAAAATCCTGCAAAGAGTGTTCGACAAGCCATATGCAGGACGTCGACGCTTGACGACACTTCATCTCGACCCGCACCGGAGCAGAAAGGGCCGTCAATGTCGACGACGACCGCTACGCCCACCACCCCGTCCTCCTCACCGGCGACGGACGGCGGCCGGCCGGTCATCGATCCGGCGACCGGCACGGTGATCCGGATCGTGTCCGACAGCAGCCTCGCCGAAGTCGACGCCGCTGTGGAGCGTGCTCGCGCCGCGCTGCATGCAGGGGAGTGGCCTTCGCTGACCCGCACCGCGCGCGGCCGGCTGCTGCTGCGCGTTGCCGACGTGATCGAGGCGGCGGCCGGGGAGCTCTACAGGCTGGAAACCCGCAACAACGGGCGGCCGGTCACGGAGACCCGCGCTCAGCTGTCCCGGGTGCCCGAGTGGTTCCGCTACAACGCGGGCCTGCTCGCCGCGCAGCGTGATGCGGTGCTGCCCTCCGACGGCCCCTACCTGACCTATCAGCGGCGTGCGCCGCTGGGCGTGTGCGGGATCATCACGCCGTTCAACCACCCGCTGCTGATACTGGCCCGTAGCTTGTCGGCAGCGCTCGCCACCGGGAACACCGTGGTGGTCAAGCCATCGGAGACCACGCCACTGTCCACTTTGGCGCTCGCAGAGTTGCTGACCGAGGCGCAGGTCCCGGACGGCGTCGTCAATGTCGTCACCGGCGGCCGGGAGGTCGGGGAGCGGCTCACCGGCCATCCCCACATCGCCAAGATCACCCTCACCGGGGGCACCGAGGCAGGCCGTGCCGCGGCCGTGGCCACCGCACACCGCTTCGCACGGGTCACCGCCGAACTCGGCGGCAAGACCCCGATCGTCGTCTTCGACGACATCGAGCCCGAGGTCGCCGCCGAGGGCGCGGCCTTCGCCGCCTTCGTGGCAGCGGGTCAGTCCTGCGTCGCCGGCTCACGGTTCCTGGTGCACCGATCGACCTACGACCGCTTCGTCCAGGCACTGGCCCGGCGTGCCGATGCCATCCGGATCGGTGACCCGTCGGACCCCGCCACCCAGCTCGGCCCCCTGGTCAGCGCTGCGCAGCGCGATCGCGTGCTCGACCTGATCACCGCCGGACGGGAGGAAGGCGCCAGGGTGGCCGCGGGCGGCGGCGTGCCCGAGCTCGCCGCTCCGCTGGACGGCGGCTTCTTCGTGCAGCCCACCGTGCTCGCCGATGCCACGATGGCGATGCGGGTGGCGCGCGAGGAGATCTTCGGCCCGGTCGCCGTCGTCGTTCCGTTCGACGACGAAGCCGACGCGATTGCGAAGGCCAACGACAACCGCTTCGGCCTCGGCGCCGGGGTGTGGACCAGGGACCTCGCCCGCGGCCACCGCGTGGCCGACCGCATCCAGGCCGGGATGGTCTGGGTGAACGACCATCACCGCCTCGAACCGTCGTTGCCGTGGGGTGGCATCAAGGAGTCCGGCACCGGGCGCGATGCCGGGACCGAATCCTTCGACGACTTCACCTGGCTCAAGACCGTCGTCGTGCGCACGGCCGCCGACGACGTCGACTGGTACGGCACCGGCACCCCGGGCCGCCTCAACTGATCCGCAATCGACCTTCGGCGAAGGAGCCGTTCATGTCGAGTTCTTCGGCCGCGGCGCCCGGCACCTGGCGCACCGTCATCACCCGCACCCAATGGCTGGTGCTGGCCGGCACGACCATGGGCTGGGCCCTCGACGGGTTCGCCGGGAGCCTCTACGCACTGATCCTGAGCCCTGCGATGACCGAGCTGCTCCCGAACAGCGGTATCGAGGCCGGTCAGGGAACGATCGGGCTCTACGGCGGTCTCACCGTGGCGCTGTTCCTGTTCGGCTGGGGCACCGGCGGGATCCTGTTCGGGATCCTTGCCGACTACTTCGGCCGGGTCCGTGTGCTGTCGGCCGGCATCGTGACCTACGCGGTGTTCACGGCGCTCGCCGCGTTCGCCGACACCTGGTGGCAGCTGGGCCTGCTGCGCTTCATCGCCGGTCTGGGATCCGGGGTGGAGGCACCCGTGGGTGCCGCCCTCGTCGCCGAGGTGTGGCGCAACCGCTACCGCGCCCGCGCCTGTGGCGTGATGATGTCGGGCTACGCGATGGGCTTCTTCATCGCCGCCCTGTCCTACGCCATCCTCGGCGACTACGGCTGGCGGCTGATGATGGGCATCGCCGTCCTGCCTGCGCTGCTGGTCTACTTCATCCGCCGGCACGTCCCCGAGCCGCCGGAGATCCAGGGCTCGATCGCCGCCCGCCGCGTCCGCCGTGCCCGTGGACACCGCGCCGAGCAGGACCGGTTCGTGCTCGTCCGGCTGCTCACCCCGCCGCTGCTGAGCCGCACACTGGTCGGCACCGCACTGGCCACCGGCTCGCTCGTCGCGTTCTGGAGTGTGTCGACCTGGTACCCGCAGATCATCCGCCAGGTCTCGGCTGCCGCGGATCTGGCACCGGACATTGCGAACTCCCGGGTCGCGGTCGCGTCGATGCTGTTCAACGCCGGTGGCATCCTCGGCTACGCGACGTGGGGTTTCCTGGCCGACTGGATCGGGCGTCGTGGTGCGTTCGTCACGAGCTTCGTGATCTCCGCGCTGAGCGTGGGGTTCCTGTTCCCGTTCGAGCACAACTGGGGCACCTTCCTGCTGGTCATCCCGGTGGCGGGGTTCGGGCTCTACGGGGCACTGTCGGGAATCCTGGTCTACGGCCCCGAGCTGTTCCCGCCGTCGGTTCGTGCCACGGGTATGGCCCTCTACAACGGGATCGGCCGCTACATCACCGCGGCAGGTCCGCTGGTCGCAGGCGTCATCGCCGCGTCCTGGTTCGGCGGCGACCTCGGCCTCGCCACGACCTGCGTCGTCGCCGTCGGGCTGCTGGGCGCGATCGGGCTGTTCTTCGCCCCCGAGACCCGCGGCAAGGCGCTGCCCGCCGACCCCGATCCTCCCGCGGTCGAATCCGGTCGCGACGCCGCCATGAGTTCCGAGGAGAAGATCTGATGACCCCCTACACGGGCGCCCGTGCCGCCGTCATCGGCGGCTCCATCGGTGGGCTGACCACCGCACTCCTGCTGCGCGACCTCGGTTTCGAGGTCGACGTCTTCGAACGGACCCCGACCCCGCTCGACGGTCGCGGCGGCGGGATCGTCCTGCAGCCCGACACCGTCCGCTGGTTCGCCGAGCGCAGCGACCAGAACCCGGAGGCCCTGTCGACCGCCACCGAGTACGTCCAGTACCTGGGGCAGGACAACGAGATCGTGCACCGCGACCGGCGGCGCTGGAACTACACCTCGTGGGGCACCTTCTACCGAGCGCTGCTGGCCGACTTCGGCACCGACCGCTACCACCTCGGCGAGTTCGCCTGCGGCGTTGCCCAGGAGGACAGGGCAGCAACCGTGCGGTTCGTCAGCGGCAGGCGCGCCGAGGCGGACCTGGTCGTGTTCGCCGACGGCATCTCCTCGGTCGGCAGACGGCTGCTCGACCCGGCCGCGACGCTGGAGTACTCGGGCTACGTCGGCTGGCGCGGCACGGTGCCCGAGCATCAGCTCGTCCCGGAGATCCGTTCGCTGCTGGGCAACGCGATCTCCTACAGCGTCGTTCCGCATTCGCACATCACGGTCTACCCGATCCCGGGGGAGGATGGCACCGGTCCGCAGGACCGGCTGATGAACTACGTCTGGTACCGCAACGTGGCGGCCGGGAGCGAGCTCGCCGAGATGCTGATCGACAAGCGCGGCTTCTCCGCGACGGTGTCGCTGCACCCGGGCCTGGTCCAGGACCGCTACGTCGACGAGATGCGCGAGACCGCCGCGGCGATACTGGCCCCGGCCGCCGCGGCGGTCGTCACCGCGACCGAACAGCCGTACCTCCAGGTCGTCGCAGACGTCCGTTCGGCACGGATGGCCGACGGTCGCATCGCATTGCTCGGCGATGCGGCCTCCGCCGCGCGACCGCACGCCGCGGCCGGCACCGCGAAGGCCGCGGCCAACGCGTGGGCGCTGGCCGACGCCCTCACCGACGCCGACGGCGACATTCCCGCCGCGCTGCGCAAGTGGGAGCCCGCCCAGCTGGAGCTCGGCTCCCAGCTGCTCGACCGCGTCAAGGACATGGGCGAGCGCTCCCAGTTCCACAACACCTGGACCCCCGGCGACCCGAGCCTGCGCTTCGGCCTCTACGGACCCGGCCGCTGACCGGCCTCGATCACACTCGAAGGGAACATGACCATGACCGACAGCACCGACAGCACCGACACCGCCTTCCTGTCCGACCTGCCGTTGGCCGGAACCCTGATCGCCTCCGACTTCGAGGGCTGGAGCCCGCAGCTGCGTGCCGAGTTCGACGAGCACGCCCACGATGGGAAGGTCGGCTCCCGGCTGCTCAGCGAGAACGACCGCGTCCGGGTGTGGGAGATCCGCCTGGCCCCCGGTGAGCGCTGGCATGCCCACCGCCATGTCCTCGACTATTTCTGGACCGCGGTGAACGGCGGCCGCAGCCGCCAGCACACCAGCGACGGCACCACCCGCGAGGTCTCCTACTCGGCAGGGGAGACCCGGCACTTCACCTTCGCCGAGGGGCAGTACCTCCTGCACGACATCGAGAACGCCGGCGACACCGATCTCGTGTTCACCACCGTCGAGCACCTCGACAGCGCCAACTCGCCGCTGCCGCTGGCGGCGCGATGATCGGGGCGCTGGCCGAAGGGCCGATCGACGTGCACGCCCACTGGCTGCCCAACGAGTTGTTCGAGCTGCCGCCGGGTGCGCCGTACGGGCCGCTGCGGGACCGGGACGGGGAGCTCTACCTCGGCGAGATCCCGTTGTCGATCGCGACCAGGGCGATGAGTGACGTTCCGGCCATTCGCGACGACATGGCGGCCGCCGGTATCGGGGTGCGGGTGATCTCGGCGCCGCCGTTCGCGTTTCCCGTTGCCGGGCCCGCAGCCGGCTACGTGACAGCGTTCAACGACGCACTTGCCACCGTGGTGGGGGAGTCGGCGGGCGCGCTGGCCGGGTTGGGGCTGGTCCCGCTCGACAGCGCGGCATCGGTCTCGGCCCACCTGGAGCGGCTCGCCGGACTGCCCGGCATCGCCGGTGTCGCGATCCCGCCGCTGTTGGGCGGGGAGTCGCTCGACCGCGGGGTGCTGCACCATGTCCTCGTCGAGTGCGCCCGCCTCGACCTGGCCGTGCTCGTGCACCCGATGCAGCTTCCGCGTCCGGAGTGGAGCGCGCACTACCTGGCCAACCTGATCGGGAACCCGGTCGAGACCGCCACCGCGGTGGCGGCACTGCTGCTCGGTGGGATCCGCGAGCAGCTCCCCACCTTGCGGATCTGCTTCGTGCACGGTGGCGGTTGCACACCAGGCATCCTCGGCCGCTGGGACCACGGTTGGCGCACCCGGCCCGATGTTCGCCGCCACTCCACCCGCCCACCCGGAGAGCTCGTGCGCGGGCTCTGGTTCGACACCGTCACCCACGACCCGCAGCTTCTGGACCTGCTCACTGAGCGGGCAGGCAAGGAGGCGGTGGTCTGCGGCAGTGACTACCCGTTCGACATGGCACAGCGCGACCCGCTGGGGTTCGCGACCAGCGGGGGTCTCGACGCTCGCGTGCTCACGGCCAACGCCCGAGCCTTCCTCGGAGTGCGGCCCTAGCGTCCCGGCCCCATAGCAGCCACAGAGAGGTGTGTTGCATGAACAACAGACGTTCGAGCAGGGTGATCGCGGTGGTGCTCGCCGCGATCACCCTGGGAATCTCCGGGTGCGCGGCGGGGTTGGGAGGCCCGCCGTCGTCACGAACTCCGCGAGAGGGGGTCGTGCGGTTCACCTTCGCCCCGGACCCGATCTGGGACTACATGCGGGACGAGGGCATCCTCGAGGAGTTCGAGCGCGAGCGGGGCCTGCGCATCGAGACCTCGGCGACCTGGGACGAGTTCGGCTTGTTCGCAGGCGGCCACGCCGACATCATCTCCTCGGCGTCGTTCGAAGTACCGGACCTGCAGGAGCAGACAGGCCGGGAGACTGTGATCATCGGCCGCTACAACACCGAGCGCAGCCGCCTGCTCGTCCGGGCCGGCGATCCCGCGCGGACACTGGAGGACCTGCGCGGCCGGCGCCTCGGCGTCTTCACGACAGTGTCCGGGACGCTGGTGTGGGCCGGTCTGGCGCGGCAGATGCACGACATGGACCTTGTCGGCGCGGACGGCGCTGCCGACATCGACCTGATCGTCGCCGACATCCAGAACCTGTCCGGGCTGCTCGCGCGCGGCGAGATCGACGCGTGCATCTGCTACCCGGATCTGTCGGTGCACGAACAGCGCGAGGGCAGCGTCCGCCCGCTCTACAATGGACGGTCCTCGGCCGACCTTTTCGCCGAGCTGAACGCACCCGGGCACGTCGGCCCGATGGGCAACGTCTTCGTCGCGGAACGGGGATGGGCGCAAGCCCACCCTGCCGAGATCGAGGCGTTCCTGGATCTGTGGGACCGGGGGCTGGCCGAGTGGCGGGACCACCGCGCGGAGATCATCGCCCGCTACCCGCAGCACTTCGCCGTGCAAGCCCCGCAGGACGTCGCATGGATCACCGACTACGTCACCGAACACGACTGGGTGGTCGACGAGGTCCGGTTCGACGGACGCTGGGCCGCGGACGAGTCGCAGGTTTTCGACCTGCTGCACCGCACCGGTGTCATCGCCGACGAGGTGACCGCCCCGGCGTTCCGCACCGAGGAGGCCGTGCGATGACGCTCCTGTCCGGAACGCGTCCCAGCGCCGCGACCCCACGCCGGTCCCGCCGGCGTGCGGTCGCACCCGGCCCGTCGCGTGCACTGGTGTCCGGAATCGCCATCGCCGCCGCACTGGTGAGCTGGTGGCTGTTCGCCCGCGTCATCGACGACTCCGTGGTGCCCGGCCCGGTCGACGTCGGTGCCCGTGTCGCCGAGATCGTCATCTCCGGTGACGCCGCGGTCAACTTCGCGTCCAGCATCGGCAAGATCCTCGCCGGGTTCGGTATCGCGCTGATCCTGGGCATCCCGATCGGGTTCGCGATGGGCCGAAGCCGGTTCCTGACCGGCTACTTCTCACTGCCGCTGTTCCTGCTCGGCAACCTGCCCGGCCTGGTCTACGCCGTCTTCGGACTGGTCGTGTTCGGGGTCGGGGCAACGGGGCCGATCGTGGTCTCGGCGCTGGTCTCGATCCCGTTCGTCGCCCTCAACGTCTCCGAGGGAGTCCGCTCGGTCGACGGCGCGCTGCTCGCCATGTGCCGGGCATTCGGCCGAACCCCGGCACAGGTCGCGCGGCACCTGTACGTGCCGGCGCTGACCGGGTTCGTGTTCACCGGCATCCGCTACGGCTTTGCGATGGCCTGGAAGGTCGAGGCCCTCACCGAGGTGTTCGGCGCCCGTGACGGCGTCGGGTTCATGATCCGCCGCGCCTACCAGGAGTTCGACGTGGTCGGGATGCTCGCGTGGACCGCCCTGTTCGTCATCACGATGGTGCTGATCGAGCGGGGGCTCGGCCTCGCGGAGCGCCGCCTGTTCGCCTGGCGAAAGGACCTTCGATGACCGCCCCTGCCAGTACCCGAGTGCCCGCGCTACTGCGCCGCCACGGAACCGGGATGCTCGCCGTCACCGCCGCGGTCGCGTCCATCTTCGCGGCCTGGCAGCTGCTGGCCCTCGCAGGTGACCGCGTCCCCAGCCTGGCCGACACCGTCGCCCGCCTGGCCGCCGAGCACGCCGACGGGCAGCTCATGGCCAACTTCGCGGTCAGCATGAACCGGTTCCTGCTCGGGATGGCGCTCACGCTCGTGGTCGGCGTCGTCCTCGGCGTGGTGATGGGGCGCTCGCGGTGGGCCGAACTGGCACTCACCGACCTCACGATGGCCGCCCTCGCGGCACCCGCCGTCATCTGGGCGCTACTGACGACGATGTGGTTCGGCTTCGGCTGGCTCACCCCCGTCGTCACGGTGTTCCTGGCCGGGCTGCCGTTCGTGATCGTCAACGTGGTCAAAGCGGTGCAGGCGGTGCCGGGTGAGCTGATCCTCATGTCGCGCGCGTTCGGCGTCTCGCGCGCCGAGGTGCTGCGTCACGTCATCGCCCCCGCCGTCGCCGGATCGACGGTCGCGGCAGTCCGCTTCTCGATCATGAGCGCGTGGAACGGGCTCCTGCTCGCGGAGTGGTTCGGCTCCACCTCGGGCGTCGGGTGGCGCTCCCGCTACTGGTACGACGCAAACCAGCTCGACGGCTTCCTCGCCTGGGTGCTCGTGTTCGTGCTGTTCCTCATCCTCGTCGACCAGGTCATCCTCGGCCCGGTCGAGCGCGCCGCAACACGCTGGCGCTCCCTCTGACCCGACCGAGCGACCGAAAGGCAAGACCCGTGGCCTCCATCGAGATCACCGACCTCGTCAAGACCTTCCACGACCGGGCAGGCAGGCCCACCCGCGTACTGGACGGCATCGACCTCACCATCAGCGGCGAGACCTTCGTGTCCGTCGTCGGTCCCTCCGGCAGCGGCAAGACGACCCTGCTCAACATCGTCTCCGGCATCGAGTCGCTCACCTCGGGCTCCGTGCGCCTGCGGGCCGGGGACCGCGACGCCCACGTCGGCTACGTCTTCCAGGACCCGCGGCTGCTGCCGTGGCGCACGGTCATGCAGAACATCGGCTTCGTGCAGCGCGACCGGTCGGGCTGGGAAGAACGAGCCCACCACTATCTCGATCTGGTCGGGCTCGCGGAGCTCGGCGACCGCTTCCCGGCCCAGCTATCCGGCGGCCAGCAGCAGCGCATCGGGATCGCGCGGGCGTTCTCCGTCGAACCGGACGTGCTGCTCATGGACGAACCGTTCAGTCATCTCGATGCGATGACCTCGCGCTCGTTGCGCGAGCACCTGGAGCGCATCTGGCTGGAGTCGCGCCGCACCGTCATGTTCGTGACCCACGACGTCACGGAGGCCGTGCAGCTGTCCGACCGGATCGTCGTGCTCGCCCCAGGCGGGCGGATCCACGAGATCATCGACGTCGACCTTCCCCGGCCCCGCCGCGCGTCCGACCAAGCCGTCGCCGCCCTGCAGGCCGAGGTACTCGCCCGGTTCGAGGTATTGGAGGCGGTGTGAGCAGGCCCCTCGATCGCTACGGAGTGACGAGTCCAGTCTGGTAGGCGATGACGACCAGTTGCGCACGGTCGCGGGCACCGAGTTTCACCATGGCATGGCTGACGTGCGTGCGGGCGGTGGCTGGGCTGAGGAAGAGTTCCGCGCCGATCTCGTCATTGCTCATGCCCTGACCGACGAGCGCCAGGACCTCGCGTTCCCGTTCGGTGAGGACGGCGAGCCGATGCTCGGCGGCCTTGCTGGCTGTTCGTTGTGCGGTGAACTGGGCGATGAGACGGCGTGTGATGCGCGGCGCGAGTAGCGACTCTCCGGCAGCGACCACGCGGATGCCGTG
>NZ_JBEYXW010000014.1:0-162658 GCF_040645195.1 Saccharomonospora sp. NPDC046836 | reverse complement strand
GAGGCCGCAATCGTGAGCGAGCCTCGGATCATTGCCAGGCTGGGTCGGGAGATCCGGGACCGATTGGACCCCGATGGCGCCGAACCCAAAGATGACACCCTGATACAGCCGAAACGGTGGCTGGACTTCCACGAGACCGCCGACGGCGTCACTGGCACGTTCGGGCTGGACAAAGAAACCGGCGCGCTGCTGGCCAACCTCCTGTCCCCGTTAACCGCTCCCCGGTCCAGCGATGATGGACCGGACCTCCGCTCCCGAGACGAACGCTACGGCGACGCGTTCGCCGACATCCTCGCCCTGGCCGCCCGCTGCCCGGACACCCCCACCGAGGCGGGGGAACCGGTCACCCTTCTCGTGTCGGCCACACTGGACCAGCTCACCACCGGGATCGGCCGGGGCCTGGTCGACGGTCACCTCTCGATGTCGGCCGGGCAGATCCGACGGATGGCCTGCGATGCGAAAGCCGCCCCCATGGTGTTCGGTACCGCCAGCGAGGTCCTCGACGTCGGACGGACGACCCGCACGGTTCCCCGAAGCCTCCGGCGGGCCCTGATCCACCGGGACAAGGGCTGTAGTTTTCCGGGCTGCGACCGCAAAGCCAAGTGGTCGCAGGCCCACCACATCGTCCACTGGAGCAACGGCGGACCCACCACTTTGGACAATCTCACCCTGGTCTGCCAGCATCACCACCGGGTGGTGCACCACAGCAACTGGAAGATCCGCATGACCAACGGAATCCCCTGGTACATCCCACCACCCCACATCGACCCCGAACAACAACCCCGCCGCAACACCCTGCACGCATTTCACACTTGGCTGAAAGCGGATCATGCCACCGCGCCGGGTCCGATGGTGCTGGCGTCCTGATGGTCGAACAGTGTGGAAAGGCGGGTGTCGAGATCGGTTCCGATCTCGACACCCGCCGCCCCCACACTTTCTAGACGGGTACGAGGTGCGGGGTCTCCGGTGCGAGGGAAAGCACCTCGCCGCTGACGAACACCTCAGTGGTCTCGACCGGCTCGACCGGCGCGGCCGCGGCGGCGAGGGCCTGCGTCTTGAAGGCGCGCGCCGCGACGCTGAGCCGGTGAGACATCCGCTCGATGTCGTCGTCCAGGTCGGCAGGCCAGTTCTCGCCGAAGAACCGGACCTCCGTCAGACCGTTCTCGAGAATCAGCTGCACCAGCCGCCGCACTCGCAGGTCGGCGTCGTAGAGCTCGGCGCCGACCGCCAGGGTATGCGGTCGCGGGCCGTGCACACGGGTGCCCAGTGCGACCTGGAGATCACCACCGAGCGCGCCGAGAATCTCCACCGGCCGGCAGTCGCCCTTTTCGGAGACCAGAACCATGACATCCGAGCCGGCCATCACAGAATCGAACAGCCAGCCGCCCGCAGCTCGCACGGCGCCCACGATCGTCGGCGCGAACACCACCAGCCGGTGCCTCAGCGGACGGTTTCGGGCACGGCGAGCTGAAGGGCTAGCGACTGGGTGTAGTCCGTGAACACCTCGGTCACCGGAACCGACGGATCGAGCAGCCATGTTGTCTCCATCCCGTAAAGAAATGCAACGATCCCCCTGGCTTTGATCACTGGATCAACATCGTCCCGGTACCGGCCCTCGCGTTGCCCGCGCCGGATCCCGTCGGCGATGATCTCGGTGGCCGACTGGTACCGGTGAAGAAGGCGGTCGCGCAAAGGGGCGGCGGGGTCGAGGTTCTCCACCAGGAGCACGATGAACATGCCGACCAGCTGCGGCACCTGCTCGAACCGCTCTGCCGCGTGCCGGATCTGCTCGACGAGATCACCCGAGGTGTCCCGGTGAGCGTTGTCGTATGCGTCGCGCGCTTCGAGCACCGCGTGCAGCAACTGTTCCTTGGACTCGAAGTGATGCAACAGACCCGCCGGGCTGACGCCGGCTTCGCCTGCGATCTGCCCCAGCGTCGTGTTGCGCCAGCCGTTGCTCGTCAACAGCCGTTGCGCGACAGCCAGGATCCGCTGGCGCCGGTCCTCGCCCTTAGCGAGCAGCGTGGCATAGGGACGCTGATCGGACACTGAACTCCCTTGTTCAACCGATCTTGTTCAAACCGACCTACCGAACATACATTAGGTTAGTTTTCCAAGTGTGACAAGGGTCTCAGCGAGGCGGCGGCACTCACAACCCCAGTGACTTGGCGATGATCAGCTTCATGACCTCGCTCGTGCCCGCGTAGATGCGCGCCACCCTGGCATCGGTGTAGAGCCGGGCGATGGGGTACTCCAGGATGTAGCCGTAGCCGCCGAACAGCTGAAGGCAACGATCCACCACCCTGCCCTGCGTCTCGGTGCAGACCAGCTTGACCTTGGCCGCGTCGGCGCCGGAGAGCACCCCGTCGACGAGGTCGAGCACTGCGCGGTCGAGCATCGTCTGCACCGCCTCGATCTCAGCGGCCATCGCGGCGAGCTCGAACTTCGTGTTCTGGAACGAGGCCACCGGCTGGCCGAACGCGGTGCGCTCCTTGACGTAGTCCACCGTGAGGTTCAGCGCCGCGCGTGCATGCGCGACCGACCCGACCGCCACGGTCATCCGCTCCTGCGGCAGGTTGCGCCCGAGGTAGTGGAACGCCTTGCCCTCCTCGCCGAGCCGGTTCGCCACTGGAACCCGCACGTCGTGGAACGACAACTCGACGGTGTCCTGGACCTTGATCCCCATCTTGTTGAGCACACGCCCGCGGGTGAACCCCGGCATGCCGTCCTCGACCACCAGCAGGCTCAGGCCCGCCCTCCGGTCCCGCGCATCGGTCGACGTGCGGGCCACCACGATCACCAGGTCGGCGAGCAGCCCGCCGGTGATGAACGTCTTGGCACCGTTGAGGATGTAGCAGTCCCCGTCGCGGACAGCCGTGGTGCGGATACCGGCGAGGTCGGAGCCCGTGCCCGGCTCCGTCATCGCGATCGCGGTCAGCAACGTGCCGGCCGCCAGCCCGGGAAACCAGCGCTCGCGTTGCGCCGCGTCGGCGTAGGCGAGCAGGTACGGCAGGATGACCTCGAGCTGGGTGCGCACGGTGCCCAGCGTCACCAATGCGCGCGCCGCCTCCTCCTGCAGCACGACGTTGTAGCGGTAGTCGGCGAACCCCGCTCCCCCGTACTCTTCGGGGATCGCCATGCCCAGGACGCCAAGGGCGCCGAGCTGGCCGAAGATCTCGCGGGGCAGTTGTCCCGCGCGCTCCCACTCCTCGTACCGGGGAACCACCTCCCTGGCCACGAACTCCCGCACGACCTCGCGGAAGGCCTCGTGATCGGAGGTGAAGACCTCTCGGCGCACGTGTCCTCCCCGTCAGTTCACGAGCTCGACGAGCGTGGCGTTGGCCGTGCCGCCGCCCTCGCACATCGTCTGCAGCCCGTAGCGGATCCCGTTGTCGCGCATGTGGTTCACCATGCGCGTCATCAGCATCGCGCCCGTCGCGCCGAGTGGATGCCCGAGCGCGATGGCGCCGCCCAACGGGTTGACCAGTGCGGGATCGGCCCCGGTCTCGGCAAGCCACGCCAGCGGTATCGGCGCGAACGCCTCGTTCACCTCGAACACCCCGACGTCGGCGACGCCGACACCGGCCCTGCGCAGTACCTTCTCCGTCGCGGGAATCGGACCCGTGAGCATGAGCACCGGGTCGGCGCCCGCGACCACGCCGCACCGGTACCGCACGATCGGAGTGAGCCCGAGCTCCCGCGCCTTCTCGGGAGTGGTCACCAATAGCGCGGCCGCGCCGTCGGAGATCTGCGACGAGTTCCCGGCGTGGATGACGCCGTCGTCGAGGAATGCGGGTGTGAGCGCGGCCAGCGTCTCGGCCGTGGTGCCGCGCCGCACCCCTTCGTCGGCCGCCACCGTGGTCCCGTCCGCGGTCGCCGGCACGATCTGCGCGTCGAACGCGCCGCTGTCCTGCGCCGAAGCCGCCCGCTCGTGGGAGACCGCGGCGTACTCGTCGAGCTGCGTCCTGCGCAGGCCCCACTTCTGCGCGATCTTCTCCGCGGAGATGCCCTGGTTGAACGAGAACCCGTCGTAACGCGCCAGCGCCCTTGGCCCGTACGGCGTTCCGCCGGTCTTCGCCGCGCCGAGCGGCACCCGGCTCATCACCTCGACGCCACCCGCGACCACGACCTCCTGCTGGCCGGACATGACGGCCTGCGCGGCGAAGTCCAAGGCCTGCTGGCTCGACCCGCAGGCACGGTTGACGGTCGTGCCGGGAACCGTCTCGGGCCATCCCGCGGCGAGCACCGAGTAGCGCCCGATGTTGCTCGCCTGGTCGCCGATCTGGGAGACGCAGCCCCACACGACGTCGTCGACGATCGCCGGGTCCACGCCGGTCCGTTCGAGCAGCGCATTGAGAACCACAGCGGAGAGGTCCGCCGCGTGCCAGCCGGACAGGCCTCCATTCCGCTTGCCCGCGCCGGTCCGGACCGCCTCGACGATGACCGCTTCACGCATCGGAAACCTCCACAGTGGACTGAAAACTGCCCGCCCATCGCCCCGAGAACCGGGGTGCTCGCTTCTCGCCGAACGCCGCGTAGGCCTCCGGTGCGTCCGCGGTGGCGAAGTTCGTGGCCTGTGCGCGGCCCTCGCTCGCCAGCGCGTCGCGCAGCGTGCGATCGGCGCCCTCGTTGAGCAGACCTTTGGTCTGGGCCAGCGCGACCGGCGGCCCAGCCACCAGCCGGTCGGCCAGCTCGTCAACGAACGTGTCGATCTCCTCGCCGGGCACCACCCAGGTCACGAGGTTGAGCGATCTGGCCTCCTCGGCGTCGATCATGTCGCCGAGGAGGGCCAGGCGCTTCGCCTGCTGCAGGCCAGCGAGCTTGGGCAGCAGCCACGTGCCGCCGCAGTCGGGAGAGAGACCGCGCCGGACGAAGATCTGCGAGAACCGCGACTCCGGTGTCGCGACGACGAGGTCACAGCCGAGTGCGAGGTTCCACCCCGCGCCCACCGCGACCCCGGTCACCTTGGCGATCGTGGGTACCGGCACCTCGTGTAGCAGGAGTGCGACGTCGTTGAGTGGGCGAATCCTCTCCAGAGGGTGGACATCATTGGTGGCGCTGGAGATGTCGGCGCCCGAGCAGAACGCACCGCCCGCCCCGGTGAGCACGACCACCCGGACATCGTGGTCCTCCCGGACCGCGGCGAACGCGTCCCGCAGGGCCACCCACAGCTCGCGGTTGATCGCGTTCTTCCGGTGTGGCCGGTTCAGGGTCAGGGTCCGCACGCCCCCGCGGTCGCTCGTCAACAGAACAGGCGGAGTCACGCCGGTCCCCCGACGGCGCCCTGCTCACGCAGCCGCGCGATCTCGGCCGCGCCGTACCCGAGTTCAGCCAGCACAGCGTCGGTGTGCTCGCCCAGCGCGGGGATCGCCCCGATCGGCGGCTCGTAGCCGGAGATGACGGGCGGCGGCAGCAACGCGGGCACCGGGCCGGCCGGCGTATCGGCCTTGCGCCACCGGTCACGGGCGGCGAGATGCGGGTGCGTGAGGACCTCGCTCGGCAGGTTGAACCGGGAGTTGCCGATCTTCGCGGCGTCCGCGCGCTCCTGCGCGTCGGCGAGGTCGTGCCGCGCGCACCACGCGCCGATCTCCGCGTCGAGCAGGTCACTGTGGGCGACGCGCCCCGCATTGGTCCGGAAGCGCTCGTCGTCCGCCAGCTCGGGGCGCCCCAGTACCTCGCGCGCGAGCCGTTGCCACTCCCGGTCATTGGTCGTGCCGAGCACCACGGTCTGCGCGTCGGCCGTGCGGTAGGCCCCGTACGGCGCCACCGCCGGTGACCCCATGCCGCGCGGCTGCTGGTCCGCGCCGGAGTGCTGAGTGAACGTCAGCGCGTAGCCCATGAGCTCGGTCATGGTGTCGAACAGGCTCACGGCGACCGCCGCACCGCGCCGCGCCCCGCGACCACGACGCGCCTCCCGCTCGTAGAGCAAGGCCACCACGGACAGCGCCGAGTACAGCCCGGAGCAGACGTCCGCGATCGGCGGGCCGGGCTTGGCGGGCGACCCTGGTTGCCCGGTGATCGCGCACGCCCCCGACTCCGCCTGCACCAGCAGGTCGTAGGCACGTTTGTGGGACAGCGGACCACCCGGCCCGTAGCCGTCGATCTCCACCACCACGACATCGGGATGGCCTGCGACCACATCGTCCGGCGCGATCCCGAGCTTGGCCGTGGTGCCCGGCGCCAGGTTGGACACCAGCACGTCGGCCCTGTCGATCAGCTGGTGCAGCACGGCCATCCCGCCTGGCGTCTTCAGATCGAGCGTCACAGACTCCTTGCCCCGGTTGACCCACACGAAGTGCGCGGCGAGACCGTTGACGACATTGTCGTAATGGCGGGCGAAATCGCCGCCGCGCGGCTGCTCGACCTTGATGACGCGCGCGCCGAGATCACCCAGCGTCCGGCTGCACATGGGCGCGGACACCGCCTGTTCCAGGCTGACGACCGTGATCCCCGCCAGCGGTCCCTCCGAAATAGACACTGTGGACACTGCGGCTCACATCACCATGCCGCCGTCCACCGGCAGCACCTGGCCGGTGACGAACGACGCGGCGTCCGAGGCGAGGAAGACGAAGGCTCCGGCGACCTCATCGGGCTCCGCCCAGCGCCGCAGTGGGATGCGGGCGAGCAGCTGGGCCGCGAACTTCTCGTTGGTGCGGATGATTTCCGTCATCGGCGTCGCCGCCAGCGGCGCCAGTGCGTTGACCAGAATGTTCCTGCGCGCCAGCTCGCGTGCCAGTGACTTGGTGATCCCGATGATGCCTGCCTTGGCGGCCGAGTAGTTGACCTGGCCCAGCGTGCCGGTGATCCCGGCCGACGACGTGACGTTGATGATCCGCCCGGTGCCGTCGATCGGCAGCAGCGGCAGCGCCGCCTGAGAGCAGTTGACGGTGCCGAGGACATGGATGTCGATCAGTCGCCGGAACGACTCCTCATCGAGGTCGGGAAACATCGCGGGCGCCGTGATGCCGGCATTGTTCACGAGGATGTGCAGCTTTCCGTCCGACAGCGCGGCCGCCCGGGCTGCCGCCTCCGCCGCCGCGGCGCGGTCTGTCACGTCCAGCGCGGTGCTGTCGGCCTTCCCGCCGTCGGCGGAGATCCGCTCGGCGACGACCGCGGCGGCACCGGCGTCGACGTCGGTGACGAGCACGGCCGCACCGGCGGCGGCGAGCGCCTTCGCGACGGCCGAGCCGATGCCCCCTGCGGCGCCGGTGACCAGCGCCGACCGGCCGGTCAGGTCGAACATGCCGTTCCCGTTGGCCATCAGTAGCTCCTCGGCAGTCCCAGAGTGTGTGAGCCCAGGTAGTTCAGGACCATCTCCTGGCTGATCGGTGCGATCTTCATCAGGCGCGCCTCCCGGAAGTAGCGGGCGACGTTGTACTCCTCGGCGTAGCCCATCCCGCCGTGGGTCTGCAGCGCCCGGTCCGCGGCGGTGAATCCGGCGTCGGCGCACAGGTACTTGGCCGTGTTCGCCTCGCGCCCGCACGGCCGCCCGTTGTCGTAGCACCACGTGGCCTTGCGCAGCATCAGCTCGGCGGCGTCCAACCGGGCCAGCGAGTCGGCGAGCGGGAACTGGATGGCCTGGTTCATGCCGATCGGCCTGCCGAACACCACGCGCTCGTTGCCGTAGCTCACCGCCTTGTCCAGCGCCGTCCTGCCGATGCCGAGCGCCTCGGCGGCGATGAGCATCCGCTCGGGGTTCAGGCCGTCCAGCAGGTACCGGAACCCCTGGCCCTCCTCACCGACCCGGTCCTCGGCCGGGATGCGCAGCCCGTCGATGAAGAGCTCGTTGGACGTGACCGCGTTGCGGCCCATCTTGGGGATCGGCCGGATGTCGACGTACTCACGATCCAGATCCGTCAGGAACAGTGTCATCCCGTCGGTCTTCTTGGCGACCTCGTCGTATTTCGTGGTGCGGGTCAGCAGCAGGATCTTCTCCGACTCCATCGCCTTCGAGATCCACACCTTGCGGCCGTGCACCACGTAGTGGTCGCCCTCGCGCCGCGCGAACGTGGTGGTGCGCGAGGTGTCCAGGCCTGCTCCTGGCTCGGTGACACCGAAGCAGACGTGCAGGTCGCCGCTGGCGATGCGGAACAGTGTCCGGCGTTTGAGCTCCTCGGAACCGTGCACCACGACGGGATGCATCCCGAAGATGGACATGTGGATCGAGCTGGCGGCATTCATGCCGCCGCCGCAGCGGGCGACCTCCTCGAGGACCAGCGTCGCCTCGGTGATGCCGAGGCCGTGGCCACCGTAGAGCTCGGGGATCGTCATCCCCAGCCAGCCCCCCGCGGCGATGGCCTCGTAGAACTCCGTGGGGAACTCGTGCGCCTGGTCCTTCGCCATCCAGTACCGGTCGTCGAACCGCCGCACCACGTCGGCGACCGCCTTCCGGATCACCTGCTGATCCTCGGTCAGTTCGAAGTCCACTGGCGGACGTACCTTCCTGCTCGCTACTGGGCCGCGGCAACGGCCCTGCGTGCCCGCTGGCGGTAGCCTTCGAGTTTCTCCTCCGGTGCGATCACCCGGTGGCTGCGGGACTGGACGGACACGTCGTGGCCCTCCGCCACCTTGCGCAGCGCGCCCACCGTGGCCTGCTCCTTCGGGATGTGCGCGAACGGGTCGAAGGAGTACCAGCGCATGGCGTTCTCGTGGGTCATCTTGTTGATGTCGGCGTCGGGCACCTCGTAGCGAGTGAGGACGTCGCTGAGCTCCTCGGGCGCGCCGGGCCACATCGAGTCGCTGTGCGGGTAGTCCGCCTCCCAGCAGATGTTGCCGATGCCGATGTCGTGGCGCAGCCGCACGCCGAGCGGGTCACTGATGAAGCAGGTCAGGAAGTGCTCGCGGAACACCTCGCTGGGCCGCTTCCCGCCGAAGTCCTGCAGCGTCCAGGTGGCGTGCATCTCGAAGGTCCGGTCCACCCGCTCGAGGAAGTAGGGGATCCAGCCCGTGCCGCCCTCCGACAGTGCGATCTTGATGCCGGGGAAGTCCTTCAGGACGCGCGACCACAACAGGTCGGCCGCGGCCGACACGATGTTCATCGGCTGCAACGTGATCATCACGTCCGGCGGCGAGTCGACCGCAGGCACGGTGAGCCTGCCGGAGGATCCAATGTGGATCGACAGGACCGTGTTCGTGTCGCACACCGCGCGCCACAGCGGGTCCCAGTAGTCGCTGTGGAAGCTCGGGTAGCCCAGAACCGCCGGGTTCTCGGTGAAGCTCAGCGAGTGGCAGCCCTTCTCGGCCACCCGGCGGACCTCCGCCGCACAGGCCTCGGCGTCCCAGATGGCCGGCAACGCCATGGGGATGAACCGGCCGGGATACGCGGCGCACCACTCGTCGATGGTCCAGTCGTTGTACGCCCGCACCAGCGCCAGCGAGAAGTCCTTGTCCTCCGTGGCGAACAGCCGCGCCGAGAAGCCGGGGAAGGAGGAGAAGTTCATCGACGCGAGGATCCCGCCCGCGTTCATGTCCTTGACCCGCTCGTGCACGTCGTAGCAGCCGGGCCGGATCTCGTCCAGCCCCTGCGGCTCCATGCCGTACTCCTCCTTGGGCCGCCCGGCGACCGCGTTGAGTGCCGCGTTGGGGATCACTGTGTCGCGGAACTTCCAGACGTCGGTGCCGTCCTCCCGGTGGACCAGTTGCGGCGCGTCCTTGGCGTACCGCGCGGGCAGATGGTTCACGAACATGTCCGGGGGCTCGATGATGTGGTCATCGACGCTGATCAGGATCAGCTCGTCACGGTTCATCACGGTTCCCTTTCCTCTGCGCACGGACGTTCGTTGTTCAGTCGGAGGCGGGCAGCGGCTTCGCGGCCTTGGTGGTCATCGGAACGCCGTCGCAGCTCAGCTCACCGGCGCCGGAGGAGGTGCAGAGCAGTTCGAGCGTCTCGTTCGCGTCCACGTATCGCTTACCGAGCAGGGTGCCTGTGCCCGTGGCGGGCGCCGCCGGTACGGAACTCGCGGGAACCATCGGGGTGCCGCCACAACTGATCACCGGCGCACCGTCGGCGGGGGCGCGAACGACGACCACCCGGGTGGTGCAGGCGGTGCTGGCGAGTTGGTCACCGGGACGCAGCGTCGGTGCTGGTGAGCTCATTCTCGATGTCCCCTTCGAACCTGGCGCTCTTCCTTGATGAAAACTATCTTCTCATCACAGGAGAATCAATCTGCTAGCGAGGTGAACATGACTGAATAGCGCCGCTGCCGTCGGGCCCGCTGGTTGACGCGCGATGGACCAGCAGGTAAACCTGAAAGTCGAATATCAGAATGTCATTCTCGCAGGAGATGGAAGGGACACCTGATGCGGTTGCCACCGCTACCGGCCGAGGAATGGGACGACCGGGCGCGCGGCGCGCTGGCCGGGCTCGTACCGCGAAACAGGCAGGATCCGGATGGCGCCGGCCTCGCGTTGTCCACCCTCGTACGCCATCCCGACCTGGCCACGGTGTTCCTGCGCTTCAGCACGTACCTACTCGCGCATTCCACACTGCCGGCCCGCGTGCGTGAGCTCGCGACCCTGCGCGTGGCCACGCGGCGCGGCTGCGCATACGAGTGGGCACACCACGCGAAGTACGCCGCCGAGCTGGGCCTGTCCGAGGCCGAGATCGAGGCAGCCGGGCACGGCAAAGCCACCGACGAGCTGGGCGCCGCGGTTCTGACGGCCGTCGACGAGCTCGACGAGAACTCCAACCTCTCGGACGAGACGTGGGCAGCCCTCGGCCGTCACCTCGACGAACGCCAGCGGATGGACCTGATCTTCACGATCGGCGGCTACTGCCTGATGGCCATGGCCTTCAACACCTTCGGCATCGAGCCCGAGGACGACAGTCACTAGCGGGACGGAAAGACCTATGTCTACTGACGATCTGGTGGAGATCCAGCAGCTGCTCGCCAAGTACGCCATGACCATCACCCAGGGCGACATCGACGGGCTGCTGTCGGTGTTCACGCCCGACGGCACCTACAGCGCGTTCGGCGACACCTACCACCTCGACGAGTTCCCCGCGCTGGTCGATGCCGCGCCCAGGGGGCTGTTCCTCACCGGCACGCCGCTCATCGAGCGCTCCGGCGACACCGCGACCGGCACCCAGCCGCTGTGCTTCGTAGACCACGCCACACACGACATGCGGATCGGGTACTACAACGACACCTACGTCCGCACCGAGGACGGCTGGCGGCTGCACACGAGGGCGATGACGTTCATCCGGCGCAGCGGGGCACACGATTCGGGACGCCCTCACGCGTACCGGCGCTCCGGCGCATGAACACAGCCGATTTTCGGTCGGGAGTGCGGACGTGGCTCGACGAGCACGACCTCTCCCCCGGCTCCGGCGCGCAGTCGTTCAAGGAGGAGGTCGCGCAGCTCGCGCGCGTGCGCCGCACCCTCTACGACGCGGGCTGGATGCGCTACGGCTGGCCTGCCGAGGTGAGCGGGCTCGGCGGGCCCGCGGTGTTGCGTGCCGTGCTCGGCGAAGAGGTCACCAGCCGCGAGCTGGCCGACCCCGGCGGCTACTCCATGGTCGAGGTGCTCGCCCCGGCGATGATCTCCTACGCTCCGCCCGCGCTGGCGGCGGAGATGGTTCCCCGCCTGCTCAACGGAACCGAGCAGTGGTGCCAGGGATTCTCCGAACCCGGTTCCGGCAGCGACCTCGCGTCGCTGGCCACCCGCGCGGTGCGCGACGGCGACGACTGGGTCGTCACCGGCCAGAAGGTCTGGACCAGTTTGGCGCAGTTCGCCGCACGCTGTGTGCTGCTCGCCCGCACCGGGCCGGGCCACGCCGGCATCACCGCGTTCTTCGTGGACATGGACACCCCCGGCATCACCGTGCGGCCGTTGCGTGCCATCCACGGCCGCGACGAGTTCTGCGAGGTGTTCTTCGACGACGTGGTGGTGCCCGGCGACCGGATCCTCGGCCGTCCCGGTGACGGCTGGCAGGTCGCGATGGACCTGCTCCCCCACGAGCGCTCGACGTGCTTCTGGCACCGGATCGCCCATCTCTACACACGGCTGGACCGGCTGCTCGCCGAGGCCACCGTCGCGGACGACGCCGCGCTGGGCGCGTCCTACCTCGCACTGCACACCATCCGCTGCCGGTCACACGCGACGCAGCAGCGGCTGGCCGCCGACGGTCAGCTCGGCCCGGAGACCTCGGTCGACAAGGTGCTGCTGGCAACCGCGGAACAGCAGCTGTTCGACACCGCCCGTGACCTGCTTCCCGGGGTGGTGGAGCTGACCGAGTCGCCGTGGCGGCAGGAGTATCTGTACTCCTGGGCGGCGACCATCTACGGCGGCACCGCCGAGATCCAGCGGAACATCATCGCCCGCCGGCTGCTGGAGCTGGGGAGGGAGTGACCATGGAGCCCGCCGAGCTGGACCTCCTCGCCGGCACACTGCGCAAGACCATGACGTCGGCGTCCGGGCGCGAGCTCGACGTGGCGCTGACCGGGCTCGGCTGGGCCGAGCTGCTCACCGAGCTGCCCGATGTCGCGATCTCGATGGTGTTCCGGCTGCTCGGCGAGACCGGGGCACACGCTCCGCTGATCAACGACGTGGTGCTGAGCGCGGCGGGACACGACCTCGGCGAGGTCGTTCCGCTGCCCTACGCGGGCGGTTCGTGGGTGCGGTGGGAGCGCAGCGGCCGGGCGAGCGGTGCACTCGACGGCGACCTCCCGGTGCGCGCCGTCCCAGCCGGCAACCCGGTGCCGCTCGCGGCAGGCCGCCGCGCCCTCGGCTGGTGGCTGGCCGGCACGAGCAGGGCGATGCTGGCGCTGGCACGCGGGCACGCGCTGGACCGCACCCAGTTCGGCAAGCCGATCGCCGCCTTCCAGGCGGTGCGGCACCGGCTCGCCGAGACCCTCGTGGCCATCGAAGGCGCCGAGGCGACCCTCGTCGCCGCGGACGGCGAGCTCGGGTCACTGTTGGCGAAGGCCGCGGCCGGCAGGGCCGCGTTGACCACCGCGCGGCACTGCCAGCAGGTCCTCGGCGGGATCGGGTTCACCGCGGAGCACGAGCTGCACCGGCACGTGCGGCGGGCACTCGTGCTCGACGGCCTGCTTGGCAGCGCGCGAGAACTGACCCGCGAAGCGGGAGCGCTGCTGCGCGAGCAGGGTTCGGCACCACGGCTCGCGCAGCTGTGAGGAGCGGCTAGCCATGCCTGGCCAAGGTTGACCAACCCCAGTTGGTCAACTAGAGTTGAGAGCATGTCGCGGACAGTGAAGGTACAGGAAGCCAAGACACGGTTGTCGGCGATCCTGGCTGAGGTCGAACAGGGCGAAGAGGTCATCATCGCCCGCGGTGACACGCCAGTCGCCCGGTTAATTCCCGTACAGGAGCCACCTGAACGGGAGCTCGGCTTCGTTGCCTACCAGGTTCCTGAGTCGTTCTTCGAGCCGCTCCCCGAGGACGAGATCGCGGCGTGGGAGTCGTGACCCAACGGCAGCTCCTGCTCGACACTCATGTGCTGTTGTGGATGCTGACCGACCCCACACGGCTCTCCGGACCGGTCCGCGACGCCGTCGGGGACCGCCGAAGCGAACTGTTCGTGTCAGCCGCCTCCGCATGGGAGATCGCGACGAAGCATCGTCTCGGTAAGCTGCCGCATTCCGAGGTGCTGATCCACGCGTACCGGCAGCATCTCGGGCGATTGGCGGTGAAGACCATCCCCATCACAGAGGAGCACAGCCTGCTCGCCGGATCGATCGAATGGCACCATCGTGACCCTTTCGACCGGATGATCGCCGCCCAGTGCATGATCGAATCGCTCCCACTGGTCACTGCCGATGACGCGTTCAAGACATTGGTCGGCATAGAGCTGATCTGGTGACCGGACCGCTCGTAGAGCGCTCTAAGCGGCGTCGTGGCGGTGGACGTGCCCGCCTTTCATCACGAAGCGGACCCGCTCGGTCGTTGTGATGTCGGACAGCGGGTCGCCGGGGACGGCGATGACGTCGGCGAGCAGACCGGCCTGCAGGCGCCCCCGGTCGTCGACGTCGATGAGCTCCGCGGCGACCGTTGTGGCCGCGCGGATCGCCTGGAGCGGCGTCATGCCGCGATCGACGAGCGCGATGAGTTCCTTGGCATTGCGCCCATGCGGGATCGCGGGCGCGTCCGTGCCGCAGGCGATGCGGACCCCGAGTTCGATGGCCTTGCTGATGGTCACTCTCGAGCGCGGGAAGACATCGGCGGCTTTGGCCTGCAGCTCCGGTGCCGCGTGCGAGGTGTCCATGCCGTCGGTGAGGTAGGTGGTCGCCACGAGGAACGTGCCCCGCTCGACCATCAGCTCCAGCGTGTCGTCAGTGGCGAGCGAGCCGTGCTCGATGCAGTCGATGCCAGCCTCGATCGCGTTGCGGATCGCGTCGTCGCCCATGCAGTGGGCCGCGACCTTGATCCCGGCACGGTGCGCCTCGTCGGCGATCGCCGCCAGCTCCTCGTTCGAGTACTGCTGCGCGCCCGCGGGTCCGGTGTGTGACATGACGCCGTTCGAGGCGCACACCTTGATGACCCGCGCGCCGTGCTTGATCTGGTAGCGGACGGCCTTGCGCACCTCGGCGACGCCGTTGGCGATCCCCTCCTCCACGGTCAACGGCATGATGTGGGGCGCGAACGCCTGGAACATCGTCGGGTCGAGATGCCCGCCGGTCGGGGCGATGGCGTGCCCGGCGGGCACCACACGCGGACCGTCGATCCAGCCGAGGTCGATGGCCTTCTGCAGAGCCACATCCAGCATTAGCCCGCCGGTCTGGACGAACAGGCCGAGGTTGCGGACCGTCGTGAACCCCGCTCGCAGCGTCCGGCGGGCGTTGAAGACGGCCCGCAGGGTGCGCACCGCGGGGTCGTCCTGCACGGCGTTGAGCGGGCTCGCGTGGTCGGGGCCGCCGAGCAGGAGGTTGAGCTCCATGTCCATGAGCCCCGGCAGCAGGGTCAGGTCACCGAGGTCGATCACCTCCGCCTCGGCAGGCACCGTGGCCGGCCCGACCTCGACGATGCGGTCGCCGGAGATGAGCAGCTCACCGGATTCGATGAGCTCGCCCGTGTCCACGTCGAGTAGCCGGGCGGCACGCAGGTGGATCGGTGACCGCGGCTTGCGGGTACGAGCCATGGCGCGGCTCAGACGGCCGGTTCGAGCACGGCGTCGATACTGGATGCGCCGCTGTCCGGCACCCGGGCCTGGCGCCAGCCCTCCACCGGGAACGCCACGGTGACGAGCGAGCAGAACAACCACAGCAGGTGCTTGTTCTCCTCGCTGATGTCGTCGAGCGAGACCTGTTCGAGATAGCCGGTGGCGGATTCCAGCAGCGGGAACGCCGCGTCGTAGAACGCCTGCAGCTCATCCATGCTGCTCGCCACCCGCTTGACGTAGCGCGCGCGCTCGCCCTGCAGCGCCCAGGCGGCGAACGGCTCGAGGCCGGCGAACTCGGGTGGAAAAACGTTGGCCATGCTTGTGATCTCCTCCGGAAGGTCAGGACGCGGTCGAGGGGGCCCCGCTGGCCTGCCGCCGCTGGTGGTCACGCACGTACTGGTCCGCCGCGTTGTGCAGGTGGCGGAGCAGGATCTCCTGGTCGTTGAGCGGGAACTCGGTGACCGTGCGCGATTCGAGCATGGTCTGCGTCGCCTCGAGCGTGTTGGCGTCCTGCAGGCCGTACTCCTTGAACGAGACGACGCAGCGCTCCTGCTGCAGCCGCTCCAGCGCGTTCTTCGGCGGGACGAAGTAAGCCGTCCCCTCGAAGATGTGCGTGTTGTACGACGTGGGCCAGTAGTGGTAGGTCAGCACCCAGTTCGGCTTCCAGATCAGCAACATGAAGTTCGGGAAGAACACGAAGGAGTCCATGCCCCAGCGGGAGTCCTTGACCGGGTTCACACCCGGCGGGAGCGTGTCCAGACCGATGTCCGGCGCTTCCCAGGGGCCGAAGAGCCCGCTGCGCAGCACCCGCTCGATCGGCTTGACGACGTTCTTCTCCTTCGGTGGCGCGACGCCGCCCCACGACGAGACCATGCTGTGCGGGCCGTCGACGTCGTAGGCCAGCGCCTGGTAGCCGTACTTCTGGATCTTGCGTGCCTCTTCGGGCTCGTACTGGCCCTGGTGCAGGATCGGCGCGTGGTAGAACTCGGCGAAGGCATCTATGAACAGCTTCCAGTTGCTGCCGATCTCCGCGCGGTACTTGTGCACCTGGGTCAGCTTGTGGAACGGGTAGCCCTCGATGCCTTTCGCGAACTTGCCGAGGTAGTCCCGTAGCGGCGTTGTGTTGTCCTGGTCCAGGTTGACGAAGATGAACCCCTCCCACACCTCCGCCTGCACCGTGACCAGCCCGTACTGCGACTTGTCCAGGTCGAAGAACTCCGACTCCTGTTGGACGAAGGTCAGCTCACCCTCGAGTGAGTAGCGCCAGGCGTGGTACTTACAGGTGAACTGCCGGCAGACCCCGCTCGTCTCCTCACGCGGAAAGTCGTTCCACACGAGCTTGTTGCCGCGATGCCGGCACACGTTGTGAAAGGCCCGTACCTCACCGTCCATACCCCGCACCACGATGACCGAGGCACGCGCCGCATCTAGCTCCTTGGTGAAGTAGCTGCCCTTGCGGGGCAGCTGCTCGACGCGACCGACGTTCAGCCACGTGCGGCGGAAGATGGCGTCGCGCTCGAGCTCGTACAACTCCGGCGAGATCGAGTCCTCGTACGAGCGCGGACCTGTGTCGATCTTGAAATGCTCGGTCCAGCTGCCCTCGGCAGGCTTCGAGAAGTGTGCCATATGGTCATGGTAGCATCAATCTCCAAAATGGAGAACCTTATTTCCGCCGACACGCGGCGGCGTCCCCGGGGAGGTGAGCCGGGGTGTGCCGGTCTGCGCGGGACACGCCGAGACCGAGGGCAGCCCTACCGGTAGAGTGCAGTTATGGTCTTCTCGTGGGGAAGCAGACGGATTCACCAGTGACCAGCCCGAGCGAAGAGCCGGCCTGGAAGCAGCGCGCGGTCGAGCGCTCCATCCAGTCCGCAAAGGCCCGCGCCGAGCAGCGCGTGCAGCGGTTCCTCGACGCTGCCCAGGTGATCATCGCCGAGAAGGGCAGCACGGACTTCACCGTGCAGGAGGTCGTGGACCGTTCCCGCCAGTCACTGCGCAGTTTCTACCTGCACTTCGACGGCAAGCACGAACTACTACTCGCCCTGTACGAGGACGCACTGGCCCGCACCGCCGACCAGATCCGCGCGGCGGCGAGCGGCCAGACCGACCCGCTCAGCCGCCTCCAGGTCGCCGTCGAGCTGCTCTTCGAGCTCAGTCGGCCCGACCCGAGCGCGCAGCGGCCACTGTTCACCGACTTCGCGCCCCAGCTGCTGGTCTCCCACCCCGCCGAGGTCAGGACCGCACACGCACCACTGCTCGGGGTGCTGACCGAGCTGCTTGCCGAGGCCGGTGACGCCAAGCAGCTACGCAAGGACGTCAAGCCCCGGCGCACGGCCGCGCTCATCATGCAGACCGTCATGTTCAACGCCCAGTCCAGCGGCGACGCGGACGACGAGACCGCGCACCCGCTCACGGCCGGCGAGATCTGGACCTTCTGCGCACACGGTTTCGCGAAACACTGACAAGCCCGCCGAGAACGCGGTTCTCATATCTGCAGAGTTGGCTTACACTCGGTGCATGCCTGATCTGTGGACGGATCTTCTCGCGTGCCTGGAGATGGCCGGCCCCGAGGCCAACGGACACCGGCCGGAAGCCGCAATACTCGTGGGGCCCAACCAGCAGCTGAACGACCACCGGCTGTTCGGGGGGCAGCTGCTCGCACAGTTCATCAGGGCCGCGTGCCTGACCTGCCCGGCGAAGGCCGTCAAGTCCCTGCACACCTTGTTCACCAAGGAAGGCCGGGCCGACGAGCCCGTCCGCTACGAGGTGCAGCGCCATCACGAGGGCCGGTCGTTCGCGACGTTGTCGATCGTCGCCCGGCAACAGCAGAAGGTCATCGCCACCGCCTCGGTGTCGATGCACACCGTCGAGGACGGGCTCGACCGCCAGACCGTGCCGGTGCTGCCCGCCGTCCCCGGCGCCGAGCATCGCGTGACGTTCGACCTCCTGCCGTGGGAAACACGCACGACCGCCGACCTGGACTCCACGGAGTCCTCGCGCCCCGAACTCGACCTCTGGATGCGCACGCCGCAGCTGGGCGCCGAACTGGCGCCTGCGATCATCGCCTACGCGACCGACCTGCACCTCATCAGTACGGCACTGCGCCCACTCGACCGCGTGAGCCAGCGGGACGCCGGCACCGCATTCACCTCGGCCGTCACCTCACACACTCTGTGGTTCCACCGGCCTTTCAGCACCGACGGCTGGCTGCTGCTGCGCCAGCACAGCCCGCTCATGGCGCACGGCCGCTGCTTCGGCAGGGGTGACGTGCTCGCCGAGGACGCCACGCTCGTGGCCTCGTTCGCCCAGGAAGCTCTCCTTCGTTTCCAGCACTGAGTCGTTCCGACACACAGCGAGGTGTGACATGGAAGGCAGTTCGTTGTCCCGCGCCGCCGTGCGACCGCTGCGGGTGGTCCAATGGGCCACCGGCAACATCGGCAGCTACGCGCTGCGCTGCGTTCTCGACCATCCGGCCCTGTCGCTGGCGGGGCTCTACGTGCACACACCGGAGAAAGCCGGACGCGACGCCGGCGAACTGTGCGGGCGCGACGCCTGCGGCGTCACCGCCACGAACGATATCGACGAGATCCTCGCACTCGAACCGGACTGCGTGCTGTACATGCCGATCGCGTGCGACGTCGACGACGTGTGCAGGCTGCTGTCCTCGGGCGCGAACATCGTGACCACCCGCGGCGACTTCCACCACCCGGCCAGCATGAAGCCCGAGATCCGCCTGCGCGTCGACGCCGCGTGCCACGACGGCGGCACCTCGATCCACAGCACGGGCAGCTCCCCCGGCTTCATCACCGAGGCCCTGCCCATCACGCTCACGTCGATCCAGCGGCGACTGACGAGCCTCACGATCCACGAGTACGCCGACATGTCGCGGCGCGACTCCCCCGGAATGCTGTTCGACGTCATGGGAATCGGGCGCGCGCCAACGACGTTCACCGACCGCCAGCTGACACACGCGCGGACCAGCTTCGGCCCGTCGCTGCGGCTGCTGGCCGAGTCACTCGGCCTGCCGCTGGACTCCATCGAGGCGAGCGGCGAGCTCGCGACGGCGCGCCACGACGTGCGGATCGCGGCGGGTACGGTGAAAGCGGGCACCGTGGCGGCCCAGCGGATCACCGCGTCGGGTATCCGCAACGGCCGGCCGCTGCTGAGCTTCACCGCGACCTGGTATGTCACCACCGACATCGACCGTGACTGGGACCTTCGCGAAACCGGCTGGCGGGTCAGCGTCGACGGCGACGCGGCGATGGACATCGACGTCCGGTTCCCGGTACCGCTGGAGCGCTTCGCCTCGGTGTCCCCCGCGTACACGGCGAACCGCGCCGTCAACGCCGTCCGCATCGTCTGCGAGGCGGCCCCGGGAATCCGCACGACGGCCGATCTGCCCCAGGTCATCGCCACCCTGGGCTGAGCGTCACGCGCGGGTGCTGCTCGCCAGCTCGGCGAGCAGCACCCGGCGCAGCAGCTTGCCGGTCTCGGTCTTCGGCAGCTCGCCGCGGAAGACGATGGTGTCAGGCGTCTTGGCCGAACGCAGACGCTGCCGGACCCACCGCTTGATCTCGTCCGGGTCACCGTCGCCGACCACGACGGCGACCAGCTGCTGCCCCCACTCCGGGTCCGGTACCCCGAGCACCGCGGCCTCGGTGAGCCCCGGGTGGTCGAGCAGAACGTCCTCGATCTCGGCGGGCGCGATGTTCTCCCCGCCCCGGATGATCGTGTCGTCGGCACGCCCCTCGATGAACAGGTAGCCGTCGGCGTCGAGCCGCCCGAGGTCGCGGGTGGCGAACCAGCCCTCGGCGTCGAGCGAGCTGCAGCCGCCGTACTCGCCGGAGATCTGCTCGCCCCGCACGAACACCAGCCCGGTCTCACCGGGTGCGGCGGGATCGCCGTGCTCGGTACGGATCTGGATTTCGATGCCCGGAAGTGGTTGCCCTGCCGAGGAGAGCCGCTCCCGTACCGCCGGGTCGTTCGACGCCAGCGCCCCGCGGTGGTCCTCCGGCCCGAGCACCGCGATCGTGGACGCGGTCTCGGTCAGCCCGTAGGCGTTGACGAAGCTCGTGGTGGGAAAGACGCGCAGGGCACGTTCCAGCACGGGCCGGGGTGTCCGCGCGCCGCCGTAGGAGAGGCTGTGCAATGTCGGGGTTCCCGCGTCACCGTGACCGTCCACTTCGGTCACAATGCGCGCGAGCATCGTGGGCACCACCATCGCGTGGGTGACGCGCTCGCGCCGCACTGTGTCGAGCCACGTCGCCGCGTCGAACGCCGCGAGGTAGACCACACGGCGTCCGGTGTAGAGATTGGACAGCAGGTTGGTCAGCCCGGCGATGTGGTACGGCGGCGCGGCCACCAGCGCGGCGTCGGTTTCCGCGGCCGAACCGAACTCGAGCGAGTTCAGCACGTAGGCGAGCAGATGCCGGTGACGAAGCACGGCCGCTTTGGGTTCGGAAGTGGTACCGCTGGTGTAGATCAGCACCGCGACCTCGTCCGGGTCCTGCGGCGCAGCCACTGGCTCCGGCTCCGGCGTGCTCGCGGGCTCCAGCAACGCATCCAGGTCGGCCTGCCGTAGCACGAGCGCGCCGGGGTGGCGGGACAACAGACCATCCAGCTGAACCTCGCCGAGCCGGTAGTTGAGCGGCACGAACGCGATGCCAGCCAGCGCCGCACCGAACAGGGCGACGGGATAGGCGAGGTGGTTGGTGCCCAGATACAGGACGTACGGGTAGCCACGGAACCGCTCCGCCGCGGAGCGTGCACGGCTCAGCAGCTCGGTCGCGGTCAGCGACCGGCCATCGGCCGTCACCGCCACCCGGTCTCCGGCGGAGGCGGCCATGTCGAGGATCAGACTAATGTTCATGAGAATGCTATTCTCTCCAGTAAAGAGCGTCAGTTGCAAGAGAGGAACGTGAATGGAGATCAGTGGAAGCTCCGCCATCGTGGTCGGGGGCACGGGCGGCCTGGGTGAAGCCACGGTCCGCCGCCTCCACTCGGCCGGTGCGAAGGTGGTCGTCGCCGACGTCGCCGACGAGAAGGGCAAGGCGCTCGAAGCCGAACTGGGCGTCCGCTACGTGCGGACCGACGCCACCAGCGAGGACGACGTCCAGGCCACCATCGCCGAGGCGCAGGCCGCGGGGCCGTTCCGGATCTCGGTGGACGCTCACGGCGGCCCGGCCGGCGGCGGGCGGCTCGTCGGCAAGGACGGCAGCCCGTTGGCCCTCGACGGCTTCAAGACGACCATCGAGTACTACCTGACCGCGGTCTTCAACGTGATGCGACTGACCGCGGCCGCGATCGCACGACAGGAGCCGGTCGGCGTCGAAGGCAGCCGGGGCGTCATCGTCAACACCGCCTCGATCGCGGGCTACGAGGGCCAGATCGGCCAGGTGCCGTACTCCGCGGCCAAGGGTGGAGTGATCGGCATGACGCTCGTCGCCGCACGCGACCTGTCTCCCCTTGGCGTCCGCGTCGTCACCATCGCCCCCGGCACGTTCCTGACCCCGGCCTACGGCAAGGCGGCCGACAAGCTCGAAGCCCACTTCGGCGCCCAGGTGCCGTTCCCCAAGCGCATGGGGCGCTCGCCGGAATACGGGGCGCTGGTGCAGCACATCGTCGAGAACGACTACCTCAACGGCGAAGTGATCCGTCTCGACGGCGCACTGCGGTTCGCGCCGAAATGAGCGGCCCGCTCAACGGGAAGGTGGCGTTCGTGGCCGGGGCCAGCCGCGGCATCGGCCGGACTGTCGCGGTGGCCCTCGCGGAGGCGGGCGCGGCGGTCGCCGTCGCGGCGCGCTCGGAGACGGAAGGCCGGCTGCCCGGCACGATCCATTCCGTCGCCGAGCAGATCGTCTCCTCGGGTGGCCGTGCCTTGGCCATCCCCTGCGATGTGACGAGCGAGGAGTCGGTCGGGGCGGCCGTGGCGGAGACGGTCGACGCCTTCGGCGGGATCGACGTGCTGATCGCCAATGCGGGCGTGCTGTGGCTCGGTCCCGTCGAGTCAACACCGCTCAAGCGCTGGCAGCTCTGCCTCGACGTCAACCTGACCGGTGTCTTCCTCGTGACCAAGGCCGTGCTCCCGCACGTGCGGGCCCGTGGCAGGGGCTCGCTGGTTGCCGTGACCACCACGGGCGTGACCATGACAGACAAGGGTGCCAATGCCTACTGGGTGTCCAAAGCCGCCGTCGAGCGCCTCTACCTCGGGCTCGCGGCTGAGCTGAAGGCCGACAACATCGCGGTGAACTGCCTGAGCCCGTCGCGGGTGGTGCTGACGGAAGGCTGGCAGGCAACCGGTGGCACGCAACAGATTCCGCCGGAGGCGATCGAGCCGCCGGCGGCGATGGCCGAGGCCGCCGTCCTGCTGGCGAGCCAGGATGCCGCCGGTATCACCGGCACCGTGCAGCGCTCGGAGACACTGACCGGCCGTGCGTGATCGCTCGGGTGTGGCGGTCGACGCCGCACCCGAGCGGTCAGCTCTTCCCCGCGCTGAGCTTGTCGAGGATGTCGTGAAAGTCCTCGGTCTGGAACGACTGTTCCTCGGCGGTGGTGGCGAAGTCCAGTGTGGCGAGCACGGCGCGTTCGAGGTGCAGGTTGAGCAGCCGCTTGGTGGTCTCGACTGCCTGCCGCGGCAGCCCCGCGATCCGTTTCGCGCACGCGAGTGCCTCGCTCAGCGGGTCGGCGACGACATGGTTGGCCAGGCCGAGCTCCCGCGCGCGGTCGGCCGGGATGCGGGCGCCGGTGAAGGCGTACTCCTTGGCCAGGTGCAGGCTGGTGTGCAGCGGCCAGGTGAGGGGACCGCCGTCGGCGGCGACCAGCCCGACCTGGACGTGCGGGTCCGCGAGGTGAGCGCTCTCGGCGATATAGACGACGTCGCTCAGCGCGACGAGGCTGCAGCCGAGACCCACGGCGGGACCGTTGACAGCGGCCACCACCGGAACCCGGCAGCGCACCATGCCCAGCACGATCTCCCGTCCGTCCGCAATGGACCGCGCCCGCAGCTCGGGGCCACGCCGGAGCTCCTGGAGGTAGCCGAAGTCACCACCGGCCGAGAACGCCTTCCCGGCTCCGGTCAGCACCGCCGCGCGGGCATCCCGGTCCGCGCTCAGGCGCGGCCACAGGCTCGCCAGCCCCCGGTGCAGCGGGTCGTTGACAGCATTGAGCGCGTCAGGACGGTTCAGCGTGATGATCCTCAGTGGACCATCGGCGCGAACGTCGATCTCCTCCGGCAGGTCGTACATGTCAGGCTCCCAGCTCGAGGATCCGCGACGCGATGATGTTCTTCTGGATCTGCGACGTCCCGCCCATGACGCTCTGCGCGCGGCTGTACAGGTAGGCGTTGAACAACTCCGTGTCGCCGGTGCCGGCCACGGCCAGCGCCGCGTGCCCTACCGACTGCTCGACCCACGTCATGAGCAGCTTGTCCAGCGAGCCGTCCGGCCCGTGCACCACGCCGTCGAGCTGTTCGGCCAGCCGCCGCCGCACGTGCAGCCGGAGCATCTCGGTCTGCACCGCGGCCCAGGCGAGCTCCTCAGGGACCTGGTGGCGAACCCGCGAGTGGAGCTCTCGCACGAGCTTGCCGTAGCGTGCCACGAAGCCCAATGTGGACGGTTCGCGCTCGTGCCCGACGACGGTCATCGCCAGTGCCCAGCCCTCGCCGGGCGAGCCGACCAGCTGGTCCGCCGGAACGCGGGCCTCGTCGAAGAGAACCTGGCCGAACTCCCTGGTCACCCCGTTGATCATCCGAAGTGGACGCTGTTCGATACCCGGCTGTCGCATTGAGATCACGAATGCCGAGATGCCGCGGTGACGGGGCGCGTCAGGGTCGGTACGGGCGAGCAGCAGGCACCAGTCGGCGACATCCGAGTAGCTGGTCCAGATCTTGTGGCCACGCACGACGTAGTCGTCGCCCTCGAGCGTGGCGGTGGTGGTGAGCGACGCCAGATCGGACCCGGCGCCGGGTTCGCTGAACCCCTGGCACCAGCGCTCGGTTCCGTTGATCATGCCGGGCAGGAAGCGCCGCCGGAGCTCCTCACTGCCGTGACGGCCGAGGCCCTGCACCAGGTAGCCGAGGCTGGGCCGGGGCGGGGCGCCCGCCCTCGCCAGCTCCTCGTCGAGTACGACGTCGTAGACCGGCGGGAGCTCATGCCCGCCGTAGCCGCGCGGCCAGCACAGGCCGAAGAACCCGGCAGCGTACAGCTCCCGATGCCATTCGGGCTGCCGCTCCCAGTACTCGTCCCCTGATGCCGGGAACGTGCCAGCCCGCTCCTCGAGCCAGGCCCGCAGCCGGGCGCGGAACCCGGCTTCCTCCGGTGAGTCACGAAAGTCCACTGTGGATCTCCTCGAGGCGCGCGGGGAACAGCTCGGTGGATGTCAGTGCCCGGCGCAGGTGGACGTGGGCGAGGCACTCCCAGGTGTTACCGATGCCGCCATGCACTTGAATTGCCGTCTCGCAGACGGTCCGCGCGGCCCGTGCACAGTAGATCTTCGCCACCCTGGCGGCCTGGATCGCCTCCGGCGGGTCCAGCTCGTCGACAGCCCACGCGGCATGCCGCAGCACGCTCACCGAGCCTTCGATCAGGGCGAGGCCCTCGGCAAGCAGGTGGGCCACGGCCTGGTAGGAGCCGATCGGCGTGCCGTACTGCTCGCGGACCTTCGCGTAGTCGGTGGCGAGCCTGTGGGCACCGCGCGCCGTGCCGACCAGGTCGGCGCAGGTCACCACCAGCGCCAGTGCGCGCCAGCGTGCGGCGAGGTCGGCGCGCAGCTCGCCGAACGGTTCGAGCGGGCCGGCCAGCTCGGCGTCGTGCCTGGTCAGGTCGGCTCCGGGCAGCGAGTCGCCGACCTCGCCGCCGAGGATCTCGGCGCGTTCGAGCGCGAGCGCCCGCGGGAAGCCCCGCACATCCCGCGCCACACCGTTCACCGCGATCGTCGACGGCTGGACCGTACCGGCGATGTGCCGGCGCAGGTCGTCGGCGAGCACCGGCCCGAGGAAGGGCACGTCGACGAGCCCCCGCCCGAACTCCTCCGCCACGATGGCGACCTCCACGCCGGAAGCGCCGTCGGAGCGCAGCGCCCGCCAGCCGGTGGCGTCGACCGCTTTCTCCAGCCGCGCCAGGCGATCGCCGTCGGACAGCTCGTGCACGGAGCCGGGGCCGAGGTCATCGGCCAGCTTGGCCGCCGCGTCCCGCAGCTGCCGCTGCTCACTGGTCAGCCGAACGTCCATAGTGCTCCTTGAGGACTCGCCGCAACACCTTGCCGGAGGGCAGACGGGGGATCTCGGGTACGAACACCACGTCGCGCGGCCGCTTGTAGGAGGCCAGCCGTTCACCCACGAGGTCGATCAGCTCCACGGTGTCGACAGCACTGGTCGCCGCGACAGCCGCGACCACCGCCTCCCCGTCGGCGCCGTTGGGGACACCGAAGACCGCGCAGTCCGAGACCGCTGGATGCCCGTGCAGCACGGCTTCGACCTCCGCGGGCGCGACCTGGAACCCGCGTACCTTGATCATCTCCTTCGACCGGTCGGTCAGGTGTACCCAGCCGCCGGAGTCGATGTGGCCGACGTCGCCGCTGCGGTACCAGCCGTCCACAAAGGCCGGACCGGTGGCCTCGGCCGGCAGGTAGCCGGCCATCAGCGACTCGGACCGCGCCTGGATCTCCCCGGTCTCACCGGGCCGCAACGGCTCCCCCGTCTCCAGCGACACCACACGCAGGCGCACACCGGGCACGGCCCGCCCCGCGCTGTCGAGGCGGGCACCGTCCAGCGGGTTGCAGGCGATCACGGGAAGCTCGCTGGCGCCGTAGGCGGGGACCCAGCCGACGCCGGTCCGCCGCATCACGGTCTCGGCGATGCTCGGCGTCACCGGGGTCGCACCCCACATGATGTAGCGCAGGGAGGACAGGTCGAACGATTCGAGCTTCGGGTGGGAGGCGATCGCCAGCGCGATCGGGGCGACCGCCATCTCGATGGTGATCCGGTCGATTTCGATGTGGTGCAACACCGTGTCGAGGTCGAAGCGCCGATGCAGCCGCACCCAGGCGCCCGTATCCAGCGCGGTGGCGATGTTGAGCAGGCCGAGGATGTGCGACGGCGGTGTGGCGATCTGGATGCGGTCACTCGCGGTGAGCCCGAGCGCGTCGCGCCAGTGCCGCACGGCGGCGCCGAACGAGGCATGCGTGTGGCGGACCGCTTTCGGCAGCCCCGTCGTTCCGGAACTGAACACCAGGACGGCGTCGGCCGCGCAGTCGGGTTGCGCGAACGTGGCCTGCCCGGCGGCGATCGGTTCGTCGAGCGACAACATCGGCATCAGCTCGGCCAGCACGGGGTGATCACCGACGGCGAGCGCCGGTTCGGTGATCGACAGCGCGTGCTCGACCTCGCCCCTGCGCCACGCCGGGCTGAGCAACACCACCGCCGCGCCCAGCCGCCAGATCGCCAGTACCGCGACGACGAACTCCGGCCGGTTCGACGACATGAGCGCGACGCGATCCCCCGCCCGCAGTCCCTGGTCCGCCAACGCCGCGGCCAGGCCGTTCGCGAGGGTGTCGAGCTGGGCCCGGCTGTATTCCTGGTCCTCGAAGGCGAGCACGATCCGCTCCGTCATCGCTCACGGTCCATGGGGAAATGGCAGGCCGCGTACTGGCCGGGGCGGACCTCGCGGACCTGCGGTTCCTCGGCCGCGCAACGGTCCTCGGCCAGTGGGCAACGGGTCCGGAACCGGCAACCGGTGGGCGGTGACAGCGGTGAGGGCACGTCGCCTTCGAGGGCGGGCCCGGCGAACCCCTGGTCCGGATCGGTCAGCGGAACAGAGTCGAGCAGGGCCCTGGTGTAGGGGTGGGACGGGGCGTCGTAGACCTCGGCAGCGTCACCGAACTCGCACACCTTGCCCAGGTACATGACCAGCACGTTGTCACTGATGGTGCGCACGACACCGAGATCGTGGGCGATGAACACGACGGTCAGGTCGTACTCGGCCTTCAGGTCGGCGATGAGGTTGAGGATCTGCGCCTGCACCGATACGTCCAATGCGGACACCGGTTCGTCGCACAGCAGCAGCCGGGGGCCGACGGCGAGTGCGCGGGCGATCGCGACCCGCTGAGCCTGTCCACCGGACAGCTGCCGGGGCAGCATGCCGGTGAACCGCTCGCCAGACAAGCCGACCTTGGCGAGCACGTCGGCGGAGGCCTCGGCACGCTCCCCTGCGGAAGCGCCGGCGATCGCGAGGCTCTCGACCACGATGTCCTTCACCGCGCGGCGCGGGTTCAGCGACGCCACCGGATCCTGGAAGATCATCTGCATGTGCCGCCGCAGCGTGCGCATGCGCCGCTCGCTCGCGTTCTCGATCCACTCGCCGTCGAAACGGATCCGGCCCGCGGTGACCTGGTCGAGGCGCAGCAGCGCCCGCCCTGTCGTCGACTTACCGCAGCCGGACTCACCGACGATGCCGAGCGTCTCCCCCGGCAGGACGTCGAAGCTGACCTTGGACACCGCCTGCACGGTCCCCGCCTTGCCGGGGTACTCGACGACCAGATCCTCCACGGTGAGCAGCGCGTCGTCGCCGCGCAGGTGCGCGGTTCCGCTACCGGCCACCGAGACCACCTCCCGCCGGCACGACCGTGTGTTCCGTCACCGGACGGGTACACGCGGCGAAATGGTCCGGCCCGACCGGAGCCATCCGCGGGCCGGGGATACGGCATTCGTCATCGGCCTGCGCGCAGCGGGCTGTGAACCGGCACCCCTCCGGCAGGTTCGTCGGGTCCGGCAGCGCCCCGGGGATCAGCCGCAGCGGGGTGTTCCGCTCGTGTTCGAGCGTCGGGGTCGCCTCGAGCAGTGCGTGGGTGTAACGGTGCCGGGGTGTCTCGAACACCTGACGCGTCGCGCCGACCTCGGCGAGCCTGCCCGCGTACATCACCGCGGCCCGGTCGGTCTGCCCGGCCACGACGGCGAGGTCGTGGCTGATCAGCATCAGCGACATCCCCCGGTCCCGCTGCACACGCCGCAGCAGGTCGAGGATCTGCCGCTGGATCGTCACATCCAGCGCGGTGGTCGGCTCGTCGGCGATCAGGAGTTCCGGTTCGCACGCCAGTGCTATCGCGATCATGACCCGCTGCCGCATGCCACCGGAGAGCTCATGCGGGTAGTTCCGCAGCCGCCGCTCCGGGTCGGGTACACCGACCTCCCGCAGGAGGTCGAGCGCCCGGCCCCGCGCCTCGGTACGGCTCACGCCGAGCAGCCGGCGCATCCCCTCGGTCAACTGGCGTTCCACCCGAACCACCGGGTTGAGCGAGCGGCCGGGGTCCTGGAACACCATGGCGATCTGCTTGCCCCAGATCTCCGCCTTTTCCTTGCGCGGCAAGGTGAGCAGGCTGCGGCCCTGGAACAGCACCTCCCCCGAGCAGCCGGCGCGAGGCGGCAGCAGGCCCATGATCGCGCGAGCCATCACCGACTTGCCCGATCCGGACTCGCCGACCACGCCCAGCGCCTGAGCACGATCGACAGCCAGGGACACGTCGTCCACCGCCCGCACGACTCCCCTCGGGGTGCCGATGTAGGCGCGCAGATTGTGCACCTGCAGCATGGGTTCAGCACTCATGATCTGCCGTCGCCTCCGCCGTAGTTGGTTGCCGTTTACTGCGCGATCCACAGTTCCTCGGGCAGCAGCGAGCCGAAGCCGTACTGCACGACACCGTGGACGTTCTCAGCCGCAAGAACGGAAGGCGAGGCACGGGTGTAGAAGATCGTGGGAACCAGGGCGGACAGCCGCTCCTGCACCACCTGGTACGCCGCCTTGCGTTCCGCTACCGACGTCGACGTGCGGCCGGCCTGCAGTGCCTCGTTCAGCTGCTCGTCGTCGACGCCCGACATGTTGGCGGGAGACTGCCCGTGGAAGTTCGTCCACAGCTGCGGCTCCGGGTCCAGGAGCAGCGACGACGAGATGATCATGTCGAAGTCGTGCTCGGCGTAGATCCTCGGCATTCCCCCGAAGTCCACGGTCTGGACACTGACGTCGACATTGTCGAACGCGCTGAGCTGAGCTTGCACGCTCTCCGCCGCACCCTTGGCTTCCGGGGTGGGATAGCTCGTGAAGGTGAACGACACCTTCTTGCCCTCGGCGGCCAGCTCGTCGAACAGCCGCTGCGCGGTGGCTTTGTCCTGTGTGGTCAGCTGGAAGTCCGAATAGAACGGTGAGGACTCGACGAACAGCGTCGCCGGGATCTCCCCTTTGCCGTTGTACACGGCGAGGTCGATCGCCTTCAGGTCGAGCGCCGCGGCAACGGCCTTACGCGCCCGCTCATCGTTGAACGGCGCTCGGCGCATGTTCATGCTGAGCCCCTGCCCGCCGCCCAGCGGCTGCACATCGGCGGAGACGCCCCGCTCGCGCGCCGTGGCGATGCTCGACCAGTTGGTCTCGACGGCCACATCGGCGCCACCGCTGGTCAGGGTGTTGAGCCGCTGAGTGGTGTCGGGTGCGGCCCGCAGGGTGATGGCGTCCAGGTAGGGCTTGGGGGCATCCCAGTAGCCCGGGTTGCGCACCAGTTCGATCCTGTCCTGACGAGTCCAGGACTTCAGGGTGAACGGGCCGGCGCCGACCGGGTTTGCGTCGAAGGCCTGCGGCCCTGCCTGCAGCGCCTTCGGCGACGCGATCCAGTTCAGCTGGTTGGCCACCACCGCCTGGGCGTAGTTCGGGACCGGCGTCCGCAGTGTGACCTCGAGCGTCCTGGCGTCCACCACCTCGGTCGAGGCGATCAACGCGGCGTCCCGGATGGCCGTCGAGCCGGTGACGGGGTCCCTGAGCCTGTCCCAGTTGAACTTCACGGCCTCGGCATCCAGGGGACTACCGTCGGAGAATGTCAAACCCTGGCGCAGCATCAGCTCGAACGTCACACCGTTGTCTTCGGTGGTGAAGCTCTCCGCCATCTCGTAGTGGATCTCGCCGGTGTTCTCGTCGTTGGTCAGCAGGGTCCCGTACAGGGCGTTGCCCAGGACGGCATTGAGTGCCCACACGTTCGACATCACCGCGGGATCGAGCGCTCGCGGTTCGGTGATCATGAGGATGTGGGCGGTACCGCCTGCCACCGGGTCGCCGACCGGTTCTTCGGGGCTGCCAGCTGTCGGACCGCTGCACCCCGCCATGGCAGCCGCGGCGACACACGTGACCGTGGCGGCCAGGAAGCGCCCCTTACGGATCATCGTTGACCTCGTCACGGTTGGATCCAGAGTTCTTCAGGCAGGAGGGAGCCGTTGCCGTACTGGACAGCGCCGTAGACGTTCTTGCCCAGCACGGCGGCTGGCGAGCCACGGGTGTAGAAGACGCCCGGGACGAGCTCGGTCAGGCGCTGCTGCACCGCGTCGTAGGCGGCCTTGCGGTCCTGCTCGTTCGTCGACGTCCGCCCCTTTTCCAGCGCCACGTTCAGTTGCTCGTCGTCGATACCCGACATGTTCGACCGCGAGTCACCGTGGAACACCGCCCACAGGCGCGGTTCGGGGTCCACGAACAGGGCGGAGGAGATCACCATCTCGAAGTCCTTCGTCGCCACCAGCTTCGAGCTGTCCGTGTGGTCAATGGTCTGCACCTTGACCTCGACGTTGCGGAACGCGCTGAGCTGAGCCTGGACGCTTTCCGATGCGGCCTTGCTCTCCGGCGAGGGGAAGCTCTTGAAGGTGAACGACACCTTCTTGCCCTCGGCGGCCAGCTCGTCGAACAGCCGCTGCGCCGCGGCCTTGTCCGGCCTCACCAGCGGAGCGTCCACAAAGTACGGTGACGACTCGGTGAACAGCGTCGTCGGCACCTCCCCCTTACCGTTGTAGACGGACTGGTTCATCGCGCCGACATCGAGTGCCGCGGCGACCGCCTTGCGCGCCCGCACGTCGTCGAACGGGGCGCGGCGTGCGTTCATCGCCAGGTACTGGCCGCCGTTCAGCGGCTGCACCTCGGTGTCGTAGCCCATGTCACGGGCCCTGGCGATCGTCTCCCAGTTCGTGTCGATGACCACGTCGGCACCACCACTGATCAAGGTGTTCACCCGCTGGTTCGAATCGGTGTTGGTCCGCAGGACGATGCGCTCGAGATAGGGTCTGGGGGCATCCCAGTACCCGGCGTTGCGCACCAGCTCGATCCTGTCCTGGCGAGTCCAGCTGTCCACTGTGAACGGACCCGCGCCGATCGGGTTGGTGTCGAAGGCCTGCTGGCCTTTCTGCAGCGCCGCCGGGGAGCCGATCCAGTTCATCGAGGTCGAGACCACGGCCTGTGCGTAGTTCGGGACAGGCGCGACCAACGTGACCTTCACCGTGGTGGCATCCACCACCTCCGTCGAGGAGACCAACGATGCTTCCGGGATACTGGCCGAGCCAAGGGACGGGTCCTTGATCCGGTCCCAGTTGAACTTCACGGCCTCGGCGTTCAGTGGACTGCCGTCGGAGAACGTCAGCCCCTCGTGCAACCTCAACTCGAAGGTCGCGCCGTTGTCCTCGGTCGTGAAGCTCTCCGCCAGCTTGTACTCGATCTCCCCCGTCTCCGGCTTGTTGATCATCAACGTGCCGTAGAGGGCGTTGCCGAGGAAAGCGTTGAACGGCCAGGTGTTCGACATGATCGCCGGGTCGAGACTGCGGGGCTCGGTGATCTGAATGACCGTGGCGGTGCCGCCGGACACCGGGTCACCGGCCGCGTCTCTGGACGTGTCGGAACTCGTGCCACCGCACCCCGCCAGTACCAGGGCGACTGCGGCGGTCGCCAGTAAACGACTGCTCCGGATCATCGTTGACCTCTCGTCAGCTGTGGTGGGAATTCGGGGTGTCGTTCAGTCCTGCAGCGTGCGGTCGAACCGCTGCCGCAGGTGGTCACCCGCCTGGTTCAGCGAGAACACCGTGAGGAAAATGACCAGCGCGGGCAGGAAAACCAGATGCGGGGCGTCCGCGATCGCGTCCTTGCCGTCGGAGATCATCCCGCCCCAACTCGGGGTCGGCGGCGGAATCCCCAGACCCAGGAAGCTCAGCGACCCTTCCGCGACGATCAGCGCGGCCATCACGATCGGCAGGTACGCACCGAGCGAGGGCAGCACGTTGGGCAGGATCTCCTTCACCAGAATCCGGCGGTGTCCCGCACCCATGTTCCGCGCCGCCAGCACGAACTCGCGTGCCGACCACGCGAGGGTGTTCGCCCTCGCCAGCCGGGTGAAGGTGGGAACCACCAACAGCGACAACCCCACCAGCAGCGTCCGCACACTCGGGGTGAGGATGGACGACAGCGCCAGCAACAGGATCAGCGGCGGAAACGCCAGCACCGCGTCGGCGATCAGGCGCACCACCGCGTCGAGTTTCTTCCCGAAGTAACCGGCGAGCATCCCGAGGAATCCGCCGATGAGGAAACCGATCAGGCCCGCGACCGTACCGACCACCAGCGAGACCCGTGCCCCGTAGACCACCCGCGACAGGATCGATCGCCCCAGGTTGTCCGTCCCCATCAGCAGGTCCAGCGATCCCCACTGCGGGCCCTGCCGCGGCGTGCCGACCGGCGTGGCATACGACGCCAGCGGCAGGAAGTCGGCCAGCAACGCCATCCCGATCACCGCGACCAACCAGGCATAGGCCAGGCACACGACGATCGACCGGGCGCTGCGTACCTTGGGGACGACCGGTTCCGCCGACGCCGCGACGCGGCCCGCGTTCACCGCGTGGTGGTTCATGCCGCAGCCGCCTTCCTGACTCGCGGGTCGATCAACCGGTAGCTCAGGTCCACCACCGTGTTGACCCCGACGTAGACCACCGCGATGAACACCACCACTCCCTGCACCGTGATCACGTCTCGCGAGATGATCGACGTCGCGAGCAGCTGTCCGAGACCCGGCAACGAGAACAACGACTCCACGATGACGGTCCCACCGACCAGCCGGCCCAGGTTGATCCCGGCGAGCGTGATCAACGAGAACGACGAAGGGCGAAGGGCGTGCCGGAACATCACGTAGGCCGGGCTCATGCCCTTGGCCCTCGCCGCTCCGACGAAGTCCTCCCGCAACGTGCCGATCAGATCCGCCCGCAGCACGCGGTGGAACGCGGCGATCTCGATCAGCGAGATCGCGATCGCCGGCAACATGGCGCTCAGCAGGTTCTCCCCGAGGCCGTCGCTGATCCGCGACCACCCGGTCACGGGGAACCAGCCGAGCTGAACGGCGAAGAAGTAGATCAGCACCGGCCCGGCGATGAACGCGGGCACCGACAGCAGCATCGACGAGACGACGTTGATCCCGCGGTCGACCACGCTTCCCGGCCGCACCGCGGACACCACGGCCAGCAGGATCGATACGACCAGCGCGATGGTCAGAGCCATGACCGCCAGCTGCAACGTCACCGGCAACCGCTCGAGGATCGCGTCCATCACCGGCTGGCTGGTGAGCGGGGAGGTCCCCAGGTCACCCTGAACGGCATTGCCGAGCCAGTCGACGTACTGCACGAAGAACGGCCGGTCGAGGCCCAGCCTGGCGTTGAGTTCGGCAATAGCCTGCGGCGTCGCGTTCTCGCCCAGTATCACCGACGCCACCGAGCCGGGCGCCAGACTCAGCAGCGCCGCAACGGCAACAGTGACCAGCAGTACAACGAGGAGACTGCGGCCGACTCGGCCCGCAACGGTGAGCACCATTCGACTCGCTTTCCCTGAAGCACACTGCTGAGCGGGTGATGCCCGCACCGTGTCGTTCCGGCCCGGCACCGGCGACGCGGACAGGAAAGCTCGTGGCCCTACCGGTCAGCGTCGACCTGGCGAGAATCATATTCGCAAGTTCCGGTAAAGAAAAGCCTTATCAAGGAGAATGATGACCTCCACAGGTCATCTGAAACCCTCTGTCTTCTCGAGTCAGAGCGGCCTCACAAGTCGATCACCAGCGATAAGGCATGGGATTCAATCGCAACAAGCACGAGAATCTGATTCTCCACTTCTGGTCACCACGGCTCCGCAGCGAGCCCGGCGATCATCTCCCGGGTACGGCGTTTGGACGCGACCAGCTCGTCGCGGCCTTCGCCGATCGGCAGGAGCCGCACGGAGAGGTCGGTGACTCCCGCATCGGCGAAGCGCCGGAACCGCGCCCGGATGGCCTCCTCGTCGCCGACCGCACACAGGTCGCCGACGTCACGGGCGTCGCCGTGCCCCAGCAACCGCTGGTAGTTCGGGGAGATATCCGCCTCCCCCAGGATCCGGTTGGCACGCTCGCGTGCAGCGTCTATTTCGGAGGGCCGGCACAGGCAGACCGGGATACCGGCGACAATCCGCGGAGCCGGGCGCCCCGCCTCCGCGGCCGCCTTCGTGATGGACGGCGCGACGTGCTCGCCGACCGCGCGCTCGTCGGCCATCCACAGCACGGTGCCGTCGGCATGGCGGCCTGCGATCGACAGCATCACCGGACCGAGCGCGGCGACCAGCACCTGCAGCGGAGCCACCGGCGCGAGGTCGAGCGGGTTGTGCACGGTGAACGTCGTGTTCTCCACGTCCACGGAGCCCGGTCCGCGCAGGGCCGACGCCAGTACCTCGAGACAGTCACGGGTGTAGGCGGCAGGCCGCTCATAGGGAAGGCCGAGCATGTCCCGCACGATCCAGTGGTGCGACGGTCCGACGCCCAGCGCCAGCCGCCCACCCGTGGCCGCGTGCGCGGACAGCGCCTGCCGGGCGAGCGCGATCGGATGCTGCGCCTGAAGCGGCACGACCGCGGTGCCGAGCTCGATCCGCCGGGTCCGCGTGCCCATCAGCGACACCGCGATGAGGGCGTCGAAGTCCGTGGGGATCTGCGGGATCCACGCCGTGGCCAGCCCGGCGGACTCGGCCCACTCGATGTCCGAGAGCATCCGCTCGACCTTCTTCGCCGAGTCCCGCTTCTCGGGACCGATCATCACACCGATCCGCACGATTCCTCCTGTTCCCGACTTACATGAATACGCTACTTGCGTAGAGCGAGAATGCCAATATCATCAGTGAGAATCATACTCACGTTGCGCCCACCGAGGAGAACGATGCCCGCCACGCAGAACGCTCTGGCCGGTCGCACGATGGTGATGTCCGGCGGCAGCCGCGGTATCGGGCTGGCGATCGCGATCGCCGCGGCGAGGCTGGGCGCGAACGTCGTACTGCTCGCCAAGACCGACCGAGCCCACCCGAAGCTTCCCGGCACAGTGCACACCGCGGTCGCCGGCATCGAGGACGCGGGCGGCAAGGCGGTCGCGGTGGTCGGCGACGTGCGCCGCGAGGAGGACGTGCAGCGGGCCGCCGACACCGCCGTCGCGCGGTTCGGCGGCATCGACATCTGCGTGAACAACGCCAGCGCGATCGCACTCGACGCGACCGAGCAGCTGCCGGTCAAACGGTTCGACCTGATGCACGAGATCAACGTGCGCGGCACGTTCCTGCTGACCAGGTCGTGCCTGCCGCACCTGCGGGCCTCGGCGAACCCGCACGTCCTGACACTGTCCCCGCCGCTGAACCTCAGCCCGCGCTGGCTCGGCGCGCACCCCGCCTACACACTCACGAAGTACGGGATGACACTGCTGTCGCTGGGCTGGGCGGCGGAGTTCGCCGAGGCCGGCATCGCGGTGAACTGCCTGTGGCCGGAGACCTACATCGCCACCGCCGCCGTGGCGAACATGGCAGGCGGCCAGCGCCTGCTCTCATCCGCGCGCAGCCCGGAGATCATGGCGGACGCCGCCGTGGAGATCCTGTCCCGCCCTGCGAAGGACACCACGGGCAACTGTTTCCTCGACGCGGAGGTGCTCACCGCGGCAGGCGTCGCTGACCTGTCCCGCTACGGCGGGGGCGACAACCCCGAGCGGGACCTTTTCCTTGACTGACGCGCTCGCGATCGGGGAGGGAGCCGATGCCCGAGACCAACATCTCGCCCGCCATGCGCGAGGCCGTGGGTACGGAGCTCCTGCGCCAGGTGAGCCACCCGGTGAGCGAGTCCGACATCCGCCGGTGGGCGATTGCCGTGTACTGGCCGGATCCGCCGCCCGGGCACTTTCTCGACGAGCAGACCGCCGCCCGTACCGCACACAACGGAACCGTGGCGCCCGAGGAGTTCAACCCGTTCGCCTGGACGGTCGCCGAGCGGAGCACCACCCATCCCTCGACCAGGCTGTCGAGCAACGATCCCGATCACCTCGAAGAGCAGGCAGGGATCCCGGGGCCTGGGCTGGAGTTCATGCTCAACGGTGGCCTGGACACCGAGTACGGCGTGCCGATGCGCCCCGGCGACGTCATCGCCAGCGTCCGCAGGCTCGGGCCGTACACAGAGCGCGCGGGCAAGCTCGGGCTCATGTTGTTGAGCCGCACCGAGGACACCTGGACCAACCAGCGCGGCGAGTTCGTCAAGCGCGTGGTCAACACCATCATCCGCTACTGAAGCGAAAGGGTGTGCAAGCAATGCGGGTTGTGGCCGGTGACGAACTGCCGCCGTTCACGCGCAACACCGGGTTCGCGAACTGGAACCGGTACGCCGCAGTCAACGACGAGTTCGTACCGATCCACATGGACGACGAGTCGGGCAGAGCCGCCGGGCACCCGACGGCGATCGGGATGGGCAACCTGCAGTGGTCGTATCTGCACAACCTGCTGCGCGGCTGGCTCGGCGGGCAGGGGCACATCGTGCGCATCGAAGGCCAGTTCCGTCGCCTCAACACCAAGGGCATGACGGTCACCGCGCGCGGCGTGGTGACGGCGGTCGAGCAGGACGCGGACGGCGTGCGTACGGCGACGCTCGACATCTGGACGGAGGACGAGCACGGCAACACGCTGCTGCCCGCGAACGCCGTGGTACGGCTCAACTGACGGGAGAAGTCGATGACTGAAGCGATGATCATCAGCGCGGTCCGCACCGCGGTCGGGACCGCGCGCAAAGGCACGCTGACCGAGACCCCTGCGGAGGATCTCGCGACCCATGTCCTGGTGGAGGCGGTACGCCGGTCCGGTCTCGCCCCGGAACGGTTCGACGACGTCATCTTCGCCGAGTCGCTGTACGGCGGCGGGGACCTCGCGCGCTACGCGGCCGTGGCGGCGGGCATGACGCAGCTGGCCGGTCAGGCGGTGAACCGGCACTGCGCGGGCAGCCTCACCAGCGTTGGCAACGCCGCGGCCACCATTCGCGCCGGCATGGACCGCGCGGTGGTCGCCGGTGGTGTGCAGACGTCGTCGCTGAGCCCCACGAGCACCTGGCGCATTCCTGGCTCTGCGGAGACCGAGACGCGTAACCCGCCGACGTTCCCGCAGACGGAGATCGCCACCGACGACGTGTCGCTGACAGTCGGCTGGAACGTCGCGCAGAAGTACGGGATCAGTCGCGAGCGGATGGACGCGTGGGCCGTCCGCTCGCATGCCCGCGCGATCGCGGCGATCGACGCCGGCACGTTCGTCGACGAAATCGCGCCGATCACGGTGACCCGCAAGGACGGCACCGTCACGAGGTTCGCCGTCGACGAGCACCCGCGCCGCGACACGTCACTGGAGAAGGTGGCCGCGCTGAAGCCACTGCACCCGGAGATCGAGGGCTTCTCCATCACCGCGGGCAACGCGTGCGGGGCGAACGACGGCGCCGCGGCGCTCGCGCTGGCGTCCGACGAGCTGGCCGGGGAGGCCGGGCTCACCACGCTGGGCACCGTGCGTGCCTGGGCGGCGGTCGGTGTCGATCCCGCACTCACCGGGGTCGGCGCCATCGACGCGATCGTCAAGGTGCTCGACCGCGCACGGCTGTCCGTCGCCGACGTAGATCTGTGGGAGATCAACGAGGCATACGCGTCCGTTCCGGTCGCGACCTGCCAGGAGCTCCGCATCGACGAGGACCTCGTCAACATCTACGGCAGCGGGTGCAGCCTCGGCCACGCCGTCGCGGCCACCGGCGCCCGGATGCTGACAACGCTCACCCACGAGCTTCGCCGGCGCGGCGGCGGCATCGGCGTCGCCGCGATGTGCGCCGGCGGCGGCCAGGGTGGCGCGGTCGTCATCGAGGTGTGACGCCGGTCCGTCATGGACGCTGCCGTGGCAGGGAGTTGATCGCGCCGTCGATCGCGCCGAGGTTCGCGCCCAGCTCGGCGGCGACCTTCCTGGCCACGGCGATGTCCTTGCGGAGAAACTCCTCCACGGCAACGGTGAACGCCGCGACCGACCGTCTCGATGCGACACCGCCGAGCGCGCGGCTCGAACCGCTGCCGTGGGTGAGCGCATCGAGCAGCACGTGCTCGGCAACCCCCAGCCGGCCGGCGACGCGGACCGCTTCGGCGAGCAACCCGATGTTGGCCGCGAAGAGCGTGTTGTTGATCAGCTTCACCTGCTGCCCCGCACCGAGCGGTCCGACGTGCAGCACCGGGTCGCCGTAGCTGCTGAGCACGGGCCGCATGCGCGCGACCGCGTCGTCGGCACCGCCCACGAAGAGACTGACCCGGCCTGCCGCGATGTCATGCGGTCCCCCGCTCACCGGAGAGTCGATCACCTCGATCCGGCGCTCGGCCCCGTGGGCCGCGATCTCCTTGGCAACGCTGGGACTTCCCGTGGTGTGCACAACGACGACCGAGCCAGCCGGCATCCGGTCGAACAGCTCACTGCCGAGACACACCTCGCGGACCTGATCATCGTTGAAGACGCACACCACGACGGCATCGGCGCCGTCACCGGCCGCGGCGATCTCACCGACCGGCTGTGCCCCCTCGGCTGCCAGCGCCGCCCGCTTGTCCGCCGAGCGGCCCAGTGCCCGCACCTCATGGCCGGCGGCGATCAGGCGAGTCACCATCGGGCGGCCCATTCGCCCGGCACCGATGAATCCGAGGCGCATCACGACGTCCTTGTCCTGACAGGTGTCCTCCACTGTGGACCCACAGTCACATGGCTTCCCAGATTGCGAGCTTCACGGTGCGGCTGTCGAGGCTGTCGGTCAGCTGGAACTGCCCGCTGCCCGACCGCGTCGCGATCTCCTTCAACACCGCGTCGCCATCCCCATCGAGGTCGTAGATCGCGAGGTAACGGTGCTCGGGGACCGCGGCGTCGGGAGCGTGGACTCGATACCGTGCGCCGGACCTCACACCGGGAATGGTGAGCAGGTCGGGAAGGTGCACCTTGTTGTACCACTCGTTGTACTCGTCGTCGCGGCCGTCGCGGGCGTTGGAGAAGACCAGAAGCTTCATCGAGTTCCTTCCCTATGGTGCATGAGAATAGCGTTCTGCTAGCTTTAGAATATGATTTCTACAGCGGGGTGCGCCAGATGGATCTCGAACTGACCCCGGATCAGCGGCTGTTCCAGTCGACCACACGGGAGTACCTGGACCGGTCCGCGCCGATCGGTACCGTGCGCGAGCTCGCCGAGTCAGGTACGGGCTTCCAGCGCGACTGGTGGCGGCAGGGCGCGGAGCTCGGCTGGACGGCGATGCTCGTTCCGGAGCAGCTCGGTGGCGGCACCGTGTCCGGTTCACCAATGGCCGAGCTGGCGATCGTCGCCGAGGAGATGGGCCGCACGTGCGCCCCAGGCCCGCTGACGACGACCAGCGCCGTGCTTGCGGGGCTGGTCAGGGCCGGCGAGGCGTTCGCGGACACGATCGGCTCGATCGTGAGCGGCGATTCCGTTGTCGCGTGGGCGTTCTACGAGCCGGGTCGTGGCCTCGACCTGACCAGGTTCTCGGTCACCGCCGAGCCCGACGGCGACGGGTACCGGCTGTCGGGCTCCTGCGACCGCGTCGAGTCGGGCGACCAGGCCGACGCGTTCCTCGTCGCGGCCCAGTCGCCGGACGGACCAGTGCAGGTGCTGGTGCGCGCTGACGTGCCGGGTGTGTCGGTCACCCCGCTGTGGACACTTGACGTGGTCCGCCACACCGCGCTGGTGCGTTTCGCAGACGTCGCGGTGGAACCGGCGGCCGTGGTCCATCGCGGCGCGGACGCGACAGCCGCCGTGGAGGCGCAGCTGCAGGTGGCGGCCGCACTCGCGGCAGCCGAGATGGCAGGCGCCGCTGACCGGACGTTCGAGTTCACCATGCAGTGGATGTTCGACCGGTACACCTTCGGCCGGCCGCTGGCCTCCTACCAGGCGCTCAAGCATCGCATGGCGGACAACAAGATGTGGCTGGAAGCCTGCCGCGCGACGGCGGTCGCGGCGGCAAAGGCCCTCGATGAGGATCCCGGCGAGGCCGCGGAGGCGGTGAGCGCCGCGAAGTCCTTTGTGGGCAGTAAGACGCCGGTGGTCATCCAGGACTGCGTCCAGTTACACGGCGGTATCGGCGTCACCTGGGAACACGATATCCACCTGTACCTGCGGCGGGTCACGCTCGACCGCGCCCTGTACGGGACGCCGGAGGAGCACCGGCGCCGGATCACCGACCTGCTGGACAGGAGTGCGGCATGAGCACCCGAAGGCGACGACCCGCGAGCATCGCAGGGCCGCCCACGGCCCGAGGAGCGCAGCGAACGGAGCCCGTCGAGTCCTTCCGCACGCGCGCACGCCGCTGGCTGAAGGAGAACCTGCCGCCCGCGCCCCAGAACTACAGGTGGTACGGCGACGACGCGCAGTGGCCACGCGCCAGAGAACTGCAGAAGATCCTGTACGAGGGCGGGTTCGCCGGCATCTGCTTTCCGAGGGAGTACGGCGGACTCGGCCTCACCGCGGCTCATCAGCGCGCCTTCACCGAGGAGTCGATGGGCTACGAGATGCCGCTCTCGCTGAACGTCCCGACCTTCTCGATCTGCTCGCCGACGATCCTCGATCTGGGCACCGAGGAGCAGAAGCGCAAGCACATCCCCGCAGTGCTCAAGGGCGAGGAGGTCCTGGTGCAGTTCCTGTCCGAGCCCAAGGGCGGCTCGGATCTGGCCGCTCTGACCACCCGCGCGGACCGCGACGGCGACGTGTGGATCCTCAACGGCTCGAAGATCTGGAGCACCTTCGCCTTCGCCGCCGACTACGCCCTGTGCCTGGCTCGCACCGACTGGGACGCGCCCAAACACCGCGGGCTCACGATGTTCCTGATGCCCGTGCACACCGAGGGCGTCACCATCAAGCGGATACGGCAGACCAACGGTTCGGAGGAGTTCTGCCAGGAGTTCTTCGACAACGTCGTGCTGCCAGCCGACTCCGTGCTCGGCGAGGTCAATGGTGGCTGGGCCGTCGCCAGCCGACAGCTCTTCCACGAGCGCAACGCAGTGGGCGGTGGATCGCCGTACGTCAGCGGCGCGCGGCCGCGCGGTGGCGGTGAGGTGACCGACCTCGTCGACCTCGCCCAGCGCAGCGGTCAACTCGCTGACTCCCGGGTCCGCGAGGACCTCGGCGAGACCCGCGCCATGCGGCTGGTGGAGGAGCAGCTGATCGCGCGGGTGACACAGGCGATCAAGGCGGGGACGATGCAGCCCCACGCCAGCTCGATCCTGCGGCTCTTCCACGCGGAGACCGTGTGGCAGCAGGTCGATGCCGCGCTGCGTATCGCGGGCGCGGTGGGAGTCGCCGGTGCGCCCGGCCACGAACAGGAGCAGGGCGAGGTCGGCGAGGACTACATCTACCGGCAGGCGAGCGGGCTCGGCGGCGGCAGCACGGAGATGGCCCGCAACATCATCAGCGAACGGGTTCTCGGCATGCCGCGTGAGTACGCCGCCGATCGCGACGTGCCGTTCCGGCAGGTCAAGACCGGCCGGTAGCGAGGTCAGCGCATGTCCATCGCCATCGGCCGCCTGTTCCACATCATCCACATGACGAACGACGTCACCGCGCTCGAAGCGTGGTACGACGACGTGTTCAGCGTGCGGGAGTTCATGCCGCACAACTACTCGCGGTTCGAGCAACGCGACGCGTCACTGGTCGTGCTGGGGGACTGCGTGATCGAGCCCCTCGCCCCGGCGTTCCGCGTGCCTGGCTGGGAGACGATGCCGCTCGGGCGGTTCTACCAGCGGTTCGGCTCCCACTGGCACTCGATCGCCTGGTACACCGACGATGCCGGCGAGATCTGGCAGCGATGCACCGACGCCGGAGTGCGGGTGCTCACCGGGGGCGGCGCGTGGGCCGGCACGCGCCCCGGGGCCGACGGCATCATCATGACCCACCCCAAGGACACGATCACGCAGCTGCAGTTCGCCGGGCCACGGGACACCGTGCAGGGGCGGGATCCCCGGTTCGCACCGGACTGGGATCCTGACTGGTGGGTCGACAACCACCCGACCGCGACGCCAGGCCTCGCCTACACCACAGTGCTCACCCGTGACCGCGAGCGCGCGGAGAAGATCTACGCGGGCGTCCTCGGCGGCACGGTGCTCCACAAAGGATCGTCGACGCTCACCGGAACACACGACACGTATGTACTGGTGGGCGACACCGTGGTGCAACTGTCCACTCCGAACACCGACGGTACCATCGCGGCGCGGGACATGGCTGCCAACAACGAGATCCACCATGCCGCGGCGTTCCGCGTGGGTGGCCTGGACGCGACCGAGGCTTACCTGACATCGAAAGGCATCACGACACTGGCCCGCGACGAGCGCACCCTGCTCACCGATCCGGCCACCACCCACGGTGTCCCGTTCCGGTGGACCACGTGGGACGTCCCCGGCAGCCCCCGCGCTGAGCCCTGATCGCGTGGTCAGGCGGCCGTATCCTTGTCCTGCTCGAATGCGACCAGGTCGAACGTGGTGCGGGCACCAGCCGGGTCCGCTCCCCCGCACGGGGTCGCGCGGCCCTCCATCAGCTTCCGGGGCCGGACGTACACCGCGCACCGGGTGCCGGCGCCAAGCAGCAGCTCGACGCGCACGGTGCCGTCCGTGCCGACCGGGTTGTGGCGCAGCGGGCTGACACCGTCCACTTCGTACACGCCGTGCCGGATGCGGGCGTAGTAGTCCGCGGCCTGGACCGGCGCCGGCAGGCCGGCCCTGCCCCGCAACCGGTCCGCAACCACCCGTCCGGCAAGGAGTGCCTCGGCGAGGCTCCCGGCATCTCCGGGGCTGATGCCACCGTGGTAGACGCCGTCCGGGAAGGTCACCACGTTGGCCGCGAACCGGTGACCGCCGACGTGGGTCGCCTCCCACACCAGCCCCGGCAGTGCGTGGTCCAGGCGGTCGGCGACGGGCCTGCCGAACCGCGCACAGCACACATCACGCCGGCCATGGGTGCACACGAGCACCACTCGCTCACCGGTGCGGGCGCCGAAGCCCGGCGGCCGCCCCTGGCCCAGCGTCGCGACATCGAGCGCCGCGAGGTCACGCAGATCGTCCACTACCCGGCGTTCGAGCCAGGTGGCGCCCAGCCGCGTCCCCGCGGTGAACACGGTCACGGGCGAACTGCGCCGCCGTCGTGTCGGACGTATCCACTGTCTGCGGACCCCGGCGTGCCCGGCCGCCTCCCACACGCGTAGCACCTCACCGGCTAGCCCGGCGGGCGGCCCGGTCGCCGGCCACGGGCCCGGATGCTCCACGAGCAGCCAGGCAGTGGCGACCTCGGGCGCGGTCGCGAACACCGGTTCCTCGTAGGCCAGCCGCAGGGCGGCGCACCCCGCGACCCGGTCGCCCTCAGCGGTCACGACGCATCCCCTCGGCCTACGCCGCCACGGTGCCGTAGGTCTTGGTTTCCATGAACTCCTCGAATCCGGCGAGGCCCTTCTCCCTGCCGATGCCCGACTGCTTGTACCCGCCGAACGGCGTGTCGGAGAAGAAGTAGTTGCCGCCGTTGATGCTGAAGGTGCCCGTGCGGATTCTCCGCGCCAGCGCGAGCGCCCGTTCCTGGTCGGCGCTGTAGACGGCGCCGGAGAGCCCGTAGATGGAGTTGTTGGCGATGCGCACGGCCTCGTCATCGTCGTCGTACGGGATCATCGCCAGCACCGGGCCGAACACCTCGTCCTGTGCGATCTCGCTCGCCGGATCAACATTGCTCAGCAGCGTCGGCGTATAGAAGAAACCAGGGTCCACCTTCCTGCCGCCCGTCACCAACGTCGCGCCCGCCGCCACGGCACGCCGGACCATACCGTCCACTTTGTCCCGCTGCCGCTCACTGACCAACGGCCCCATGTACGTCTTGGGGTCCGCGGGATCGCCGTAGGCGACCTTGCCGAGATACCTCGCGACCTTCTCGGCGACCTCGTCGTGTTGCGTGCGGGGCACGAGCAGCCGCGAGTTGAGCGCGCAACCCTGCCCGGAGTGCAGGCAGATGCCGAAGGCCGCGTACATCGACACCGCTTTGATGTCGGCGTCGTCGAGCATGATCAGCGCCGACTTGCCGCCCAGTTCGAGGAAGACGCGCTTCACCGTGCTGCTCGCGGCGGCGAGAATCCGGCGGCCGGTGGCGGTCGACCCGGTGAAGCTCACCACGTCCACGTCGGGGTGAGTCGTGAGCATTTCCCCGACCTCCACTTCGGACGACGTGACGACGTTGACCACACCGGCCGGCATGTCGGTGTGGGAGGCGATCAGCTCGCCGAGCGCGAGCGTGACCAACGGCGTGTCCGGAGCACCCTTCAACACCACGGTGCACCCCGCCGCGAGCGCGGGCGCCAGCTTGGCCAGCGCGAGCTGGGTCGGAAAGTTGTAGGGGACGATCGCGGCGACCACCCCGGCAGGCTCCTTCTCGATCCAGCGGTGATGGCGCTGGCCCTGGTACTCGACCACGCCGAGGTCCTCGGTGAGCGGGTGGTTCCCGAGCAGCTCGGCGTAGTAGCGCACGAGGTCGATCGGCTCGTCGAGCTGGGCTCCGTGAGTGAGCTGGCGGGGCGCGCCGACCTCGGCGATGGTCAGCTCGCGCAGCTCCTCCTTGTGCTCGATGAGTGCCTGATACAGCTGTTCGAGACAGCGGACGCGGAACTTCGGGTCACTCCCCCAGGTCGACGTGTCGAACGCGCGGCGAGCCGCCGCGACGGCGGCCTCGGCCTGGTCGACCGTGGCATCCGGAGCCGCACCGATGACCTCGCCGGTCGCCGGGTTGATCGAGGCGAACGTCCGCCCCGCCGTGACCAGCTGCCCGTCGATGAGCAGCCGTCGCCCTTCCTGAAGGGGCATCCCCGTCTCCTCCCACATCTGGCCCGTTGGCTTCCGTATAGAGAATGGCATTTCCGAAATCTGCAAGCAATACTCTACAGTAGAGCGCATGAAGAACTCTCCTTCTGGCGTCGGGCGACTCGAGGGCAAGGTCGCCGTGGTCACCGGCGCGGGCTCCGGCATCGGCCGCGCCGCGGCGGTGCTGTTCGCCCGCGAGGGAGCGAAGGTCATCTGTGCGGATGTCAGCGGCCGGGAGAAGGAGACTGCGGCCGAGATCGGCACCGGTGCCGTTGGGGTACACGCCGACGTATCCAGCTCCCGCGACGTCGCCGAGATGATCGACACCGCGGTACGCGAGTTCGGGCGGCTCGACGTGCTGTTCAACAACGCCGGCTTCGGCGGGCCGCACAAGCCGGTCACCGAGATCGACGAGGCCACTTTCGACAGCCTGATCGCGGTGAACCTCAAAGGGGTCTTCCTCGGGATGAGACACGGGATCCCCGCCATGCTCGCCAGCGGCGGCGGGTCGGTGATCAACACAGCGTCGGCGTCCGCGCTCGTCGGCTGGAAAGGCCTCGCCGCGTACGCGGCGGCCAAGGGCGGGGTCGTGCAGCTGACCAAGTCGGCCGCGCTCGACTTCGCCAAGAAAGGCGTGCGGGTCAACGCGATCTGCCCTGGCATGACGTGGACCGGCCTCGCCGACGGCGGCGCCGAACCTGCCGGTTCCACTCCGCCGCCCGATCTCGTTCCCCCGCAACCCGTGGGCCGGTGGGGCATGCCTGCGGAGCTGGCAGCCGCCGCGCTCTTCCTCGCCAGCGACGAGTCCTCGTTCATCACGGGGACGGCGATCCCGGTCGACGGCGGGTACGTCGCCCGCTGAACCCCGGAGAAGAGGTGACGATGCGCTTCATCTTCCACTACCCGGAGCAGAACGGGCCCGAGGGCGACATCCTCGATGCGGGACCGCTGCAGGAGGTGGCGATCGCGGCCGAGCGGAGCGGCTTCGACGGGTTCTCGCTCAGCGAGCACCCGGTACCGGGTGCCCGCTGGCTGCACTCCGGCGGGCACCAGACACTCGACCCGCTCATCGCGCTCGGTTTCGTGGCCGGGGTGACCGAGCGCCTACGGCTGCTCACCAACCTGGTCGTCGCCCCGTATCGCAACCCGTTCCTGCTGGCGAAAGCGGCGGCCACTGTGGACAAGCTGTCGGGTGGACGGCTGATCCTGGGCCTCGGCACGGGGTACCAGAAGAGCGAGTTCCATGCGCTCGGGGTCGACATGGACGAGCGCAACGCCCTGTTCGACGAGGCGCTCGACGTGCTCCCCCTGCACTGGCACGGCGAGCCGTTCAGCTACGCGGGCAGGCACTTCAGCGCGCGGGATGTGATCGCACGGCCCAGGCCGGTCCAGAGCCCCGTCCCGGTCTGGATCGGCGGCAACTCGAAGCCGACCCACCGCCGCGTCGCCGAACGCGCACAAGGCTGGCTGTCGATGACCGGTGGAGCGCAGCTGAGCGCGACCGCCCGCACGCCGGCACTCGGGTCGGTGAGCGAGCTGGCCGTCACCATCGCGCAGCTGCGGGAGGCGGCGGCCGCGGCAGGGCGCACCGAGGAGATCGACGTGTCGTACTCCTACAGCGGCGAGGGCATCCAGCAGCCTGCCGTCGAGCCGGACCGGCACCGCGAGGCGCTGGCCGAGATCGAGAACGCCGGCGTCACGTGGGTGATCGTGTCCAGCCGCGTTCCCGACCGCGCGGCGACGCTGGAGTTCATCGAGGGCTTCGGCTCGACCTACCTGTCATGACGGGGGCACACGTGGGATGGTTCGAGGCACGCGGCGGGCTCGACGGCACCGTCGCGGTGGTCACCGGCGGGGCAGGCGGTCTCGGCGAGGCCGTCGTGTCCGATCTCGCGGCCAACGGTGTCCGCGTCGCGGTGATCGACATCGACGCGAGCGCTGCCGACCGGCTGCGGGAGTCGCTCGGCGCGCGTGACTGCGACGTGATCGTGCAGCACGGCGATGCCCGCGACATCGACGCGCTCACCGCGCTGTTCACCGCGGTCGATGAGCGGTGGGGCCGGCTCGACACGCTCGTCAACATCGTCGGCGGCACGTTCCGCGCGGCGTTCACCGACACCACGCCGAAAGGCTGGGACGCGCTGCTGCGCACGAACCTGCTCCATGTACTGCACGCCTGCTCGCTCGCGATCGAACGGATGCGGGCAGGCGGCCGTGGCGGCAGCATCGTCAACATCACGACCATCGAGGCGCACCGCGCGGCGCCCGGCTTCGCCGTCTACTCCGCGGCCAAGGCCGCCGTGGCGCAGTTCGCGCGTTCGCTCGCCGTCGAGGTCGCACCCGAGGGCATCCGGGTCAACAACGTGGCCCCCGACTACGCGCCGACGCCGAACATGATGCGCCATGCCGGAGGCGGGAACACCTCGGCAGGCCCCGGGGTGCGGGTGACGATCCCCATGGGCCGGGCCGGCCGGGTCACCGACATCTCCGGCTGTGTCGTGTTCCTCGCCTCGGCGCTGTCGGCCTACGTCACCGGCACCACGCTGCATCCCGACGGCGGCACGTTCGCCTCCTCGGGCTGGCACAACTGGCCCGGCTCGGGCTGGTCCACCCAGCCACCGGCGCAGGCACTGGAGAACCTCGCAGATCCGCGTTAACTCCCGGCGAGGCGCGCGGCGACGGGCGCGAAGCTGTCGAGCTGCGACTGCTGGATGCTGACGTAGTTGACGCCCAGCGTCTCGCGGCGCTGCCAGAGGCGGTCGGCGATCTCGTCGGCGGAGCCGATGAGCACATTGGGGTGGTCGAGCAGACCGTCCGGGTCCACACGCATCGTCGTCGCCACGCGCTCGAGCGCACCGCCGGCGTCGGCGGTGACCTCGGTGAAGAACGGCGAGCTCTCGATATCGAGCTCGGCGGCGCGATCCCCGGCCGCGTCGCGGACGAAGCCCAGTCGCCGCACCGCCTCTTCCTCGGGTGACAGGCCCGCGTCGTTCACCTTTTCGAACGGCACATTGGCGATACTCACGATGTCGGCCTCGCGGCCGGCCAGCGACAGCACCCGCTTGCGGCTGCCGCCGATCATGATCGGCGGGCGGGGCCGCTGCACTGGCAGTGGCAGTCCCGAGTAGCCGGTGACGTTCACGAACTCGCCCTTCTGCTCCAGCGGTTCCCCGGACCAGTGGGCCTTGACGAGCGCGATCACCTCCGCCAGCTTGTCGACCCTGCGCCGGGCAGGCTCGAAGCCGATCCCCATCGCCCGGTACTCCGGCTCGCTCCAGCCCGCGCCGACGCCGAACTCGAGCCGTCCGTCGGAGAGCAGGTCGAGCGTCGCCGCCTCCTTCGCGAGGACGGTCGGCAGGTGATAGTCGATGCAGAACACCCGGCAGCCGACCCGCAGGGTCTCGGTGACCGCCGCCGCCGTCGCCATGGCGCTGATCGGGGCGAGGTACTGGGGCGGCCACCTGGCCTCCCGGCTCGCCGGGCCCTTCCCGAGGTAGTGGTCAGCCACGAACATCGTCGAGAACCCCAGGTCCTCCACCTTGCGCGCGAGGTCACGCCAGGCTGCCGCCGACGTGGCCTTCGTCGCCTGTACCGCGAAGCGGAAGGGGCGCATCGTTACCATGACTGGAGAATATCATTCTCTTTTCAGTAGTATTCGATTATCTTGTAGCACGGTCGAAGGGATGCGGATGGTCAAGCGGACGCGGTACAGCGAGTACAAGAACGCCTACGCCAACTACCGGTTCGAGCTCAGCGAGGACGGCATCCTGCTCATGCAGTGCCACACCGAGGGCGGCAGCCTCGTGTGGGACTGGAAGGCGCACGACGACATGGCCGACGCCTTCGCCGATGTCGCGGGCGACCGCGAGATCAAGGTCCTGATCCACACCGGCACCGGCGAGAACTACAACGCCGACTGGGGACTGCTCCCCAACGGCGAGCCCCCGGAGGAGCCGGTCTACCAGGCCATGCCGGGCGAGCGCGGACTGTGGAAACTCGACGAGAAGGCCTGGTACAACCGCAACCTCCAGTTCAACGTGCTCGACGTGGATGTGCCGATGATCAGCGCCGTCAACGGGCCGTGCAACATCCACTCCGAGGTCCCGTTGATGGGCGACATCGTGCTGGCCTCCGACGACGCCTGGTTCCAGGACGTGTCGCACTTCCCGCGCGGTCAGGTACCCGGCGACGGGCAGCACATCATCTGGAACTTCCTCTGCGGACACAACCGCGGCCGGTATCTGCTGCTGACCGGAAAGAAGCTCAGCGCGCAGCAGGCGCTGGAGTGGGGCGCGGTCGCCGAGGTCCTGCCGAAGGACAAGCTGCTGGACCGCGCCTGGGAACTGGCGCACGAGCTCGCCAAGCGTCCGCCACTGGTGCTGCGCTACACCCGCCAGTTGTTCACCCAGGAGCTCAAGCGCGCCTTCCTCAACGAGGTCGGCCACGGCGTCGCCCGCGAAACCTACGCCCAGCGCCAGTTCTTCCCCTTCGGCGGCGGGATGGAGCCGCTGGACCGGGCGTGGGACGCCAAACCCTGGTCGACCTGACAATCCGTGAACGGCATTCTCAATTTTGGAGAACATGACTAGTATGGACGAGTGCGGGATGGAAGGGCGACGACCATGACGGGCATACAGGAGCGACTGGCGACCGGGAAGGGTAAGTTCACTCCCCGCTATCCCGAGCTCGGCACCGGCCCGGTGAGCTATGAGGACTCCATCTCGCAGGAGTTCTTCGACGCCGAGCGCGAAGCCGTGTTCCGGCGGTCGTGGCTCAAGGTCGGCCGGGTGGAGCAGCTGCCGAGGACGGGCGCCTACTTCACCAGGGACCTGCCGGGGCTGGGCTCGATCGTCGTGGTCCGGCAGGCCGACGACAGCATTGCCGCGCTGCACAACGTGTGCGCGCATCGCGGCAACAAGGTGGTGTGGCAGGAACATCCGGCACAGGAGACCAAGGGCTTCTGCCGTGAGTTCTCCTGCAAGTACCACGGCTGGCGCTACGGGCTCGACGGCAAGGTCAAGCACGTCACCAACTCCGACCAGTTCTTCGACCTGGACATGAGCACGCTCCGCATGCCGCAGCTGCACTGCGACGTGTGGGCCGGGTTCATCTTCGTGAACTTCGCCGAGGACGCCGAACCACTGCGGAGCTTCCTCGGCGACCGCTTCCTGGAACTGGAGACCTACCCGTTCGACAAGATGACGCAGCGCTGGGGTTTCCGAACGCGCATCAAGGGCAACTGGAAGATCTCGATCGACGCTCTGCTCGAGTGGTACCACCCGCCGTACGTGCACGGCCGCTTCATCGACCCCGACGTGTCCAAAGCGGAAAAGCTCGTCCCGCCGGTGGACTCCTACCACTACGACATCTTCGTTCCGCACATGCTGACGTCGGTGCCCGGTCCGCCGCTCCTGCCGCCCCGGGAAGCCGGGAGAGCCGGTCCCGCGGTGCGCGACCAGAAATGGATCTACCGTCTGTTCCGCGCCGGGCTCTTCGGCCCGGACGATGTCCCCGACCTCGGGCCGATGCCCGACGCACTGAACAAGGGGCGGATCGCCTCCTGGGGCAACGACCAGCTCTGGGCGTTCCCGAACCTGTCCGTGCAGCTCTGGGCCCGCAACTACTACATCACCTACCAGTACTGGCCGGAAGCGGTCGACTCGCACCTCTACGAGGTCGACATCTACTTCCCGCCGCCGTCCAACGCCCAGGAACGGCTGGCCCAGGAGCTGGTCGTCGACAGCACCATCGAGTTCGCCATGCAGGACTCCAACACCGTCGAGGCAACGCATTCGGCGGTGGCCACCCGCGCGACCCGGCAGTTCCAGCTGTCCGATCAGGAACTGCTCATCCGGAACTTCCACAAGGTCGTCGGTGACACGGTGGCCGCCCACCAGAACGCCGACCCCACGCAGGAGCAACGATGACCTCGACCCTGCCCGAGCAGTTCCGCGAGCTGGAGTCCTATGTGGAGGAGTGGGCGCTGCCCACCCGCCAGGAACGGTACGACATGCGGCTGTCGAAGACGATCGACGAGCTGGGCACGTTCTACGACGCCCTCGCCCCTCGGGCCGAGGAGGCGATCGCCTACCTCAACGGGCTGGACCTGAACGACCTGCCCGAGGACGCCACCCGGCTCCTGCACCTCCTGTACTCACTGATCATGGTTTCGTACCCCGTGAACGTGTTCAAGCAACCACGGATCCCCGACTCCGGCGCCGCGTTCTTCGACACGGTCGTCGAGCCGGCCGTGTAGAAGGGACCGCCGACGATGACCGTCACTGTCACCGAACTGACACCCACCACCGGGGTCGAGGTCACCGGCCTGTCCGGCAGCCGGCTCGTCGACCGCCGCGTCGCCGCCGAATGCCTCCGTACGCTCGCCCGGCGAGGTGTCGTGATCTACCGCGAGGCCAACGTCAACGACAACCAGCTGGTCGCGTTCAGCCGCCTGCTCGGCGACGTCGTGCCGATCCCCAACGGCGCCGACAAGGCCCACCCGGAGATCCAGCAGATCACCCGCGACCCGGCGAAGAGCAAGCTCGCCGCCTACCGCGAAGCCACGTTCTTCTGGCACATCGACGGCACCAGCAGCGAGGTGCCGGACAAGGCCACGTTGCTCACCGCGAAGCAGGTCTCCGACAACGGAGGCGGCGACACCGAGTTCGCCAATACCTACGCCGCCTACGAAGCGCTATCGGACAAGGCGAAGGCGGAACTGGAGAATGTGCGCGTCGTGCACAGCTTCACGGCCTCGCAGCTACTCGTCTACCCCAACCCCTCACCGAAGGAACGCGCGGCCTGGGACCGCAACCCTGCCCGGGAGCATCCAGTGATCTGGACCCATCAGGACGGCCGCAAATCCCTGATGATCGGCGCGACCGCGGGCGAGGTCACCGGCCGGTCACCCGAGGAAGGCCGGGCACTGCTGGACCAGCTGTTGGACTGGTCGACACAACCGCAGTTCGTGGTGCGGCACAAGTGGCGTCCCGGCGACCTCGTCATCTGGGACAACACCATCATGCTGCACCGGGCGCTGCCCTACAGCGAGACGTCCGCGCGGCTGATGCACCGGACGTCGCTGGCGGGCGAGGAGGCGGTGGCGTGAGCACGCGGCGTACGGCGCTCGTCACCGGTGGCGGATCCGGTATCGGCCGCGCGATCTCGCTTCGCCTGGCCGAGAACGGTTTCGCCACCGCCGTTCTCGACCTCAACGGCGACGCGGCCGAGCAGGTGGCCGAACAGGCCCGCGGGAAGGGCTACGAGGCCGTGGCTCTCGGAGGCGTGGACGTGTCCGATCGGGACCAGGTGAACGATGCCGTCACGCGCGTCCGTAAGACCCTGGGCCCAGCGCTCGTGCTCGTCAACAACGCGGGAATCACCGGGTACAAACGGTTCCTGAACATCAGCGACGAGCTGTGGGACCGGATGCTGGCGATCAACCTGAGCGGTCCCTTCTACCTCTGCCAGGCGGTGGTGCCCGACATGATCGAGGCGGGCTGGGGCCGGATCGTGAACATCTCGTCGTCGAGCGCCCAGGGCGGCCAGCAGTACATGACACACTACGTGGCGTCGAAGGCGGGCCTGGTCGGTCTCACGAAGGCGCTGGCGCTGGAGTTCGGCCCGGCAGGCATCACGGTCAACACGATTCCGCCGGGTTTCGTCGACACACCAATGCTACGCATGTCGGAGGAGCGCGGGCTGCTCGGCGGGAGCGTCGATCAGCACGCGGAACGCACGCCGGTGCGGCGTCCGGGACGGCCGGAGGACATCGCGGCCGCGTGCGCATTCCTCGTCTCCGACGACGCCGGCTACATCACCGGCCAGGTCATCGGCGTCAACGGCGGCCGCAACACGTAGTTTCAGCGTGGTGAAAAGCGGCTCTCGCTGCTGCTAGAAAGCCTCGTATTCGACGGTGACGGTGCCGGGGCCTTGGGGCAGGGCCTGGCAGGTCAGGATCCATCCCTGCTCGACTTCCTCCGGGGTGAGTGCGTTGTTGGCACGCATGGTTGCGGACCCGGCGCGCACGAGGCCCATGCAGGTGGCGCAGTTTCCCGCCTCGCAGGAGAACGGCGGCTGCATCCCACCGCGGCGCGCCGTCTCCAGCACCGTGTCTCCCGGCTGGTAGGGCACGGTCTGCTTCTTGCCGTTGAGGATCAGCGTGACCGCCTCGGGCAGCTCAGCGGCGTCGGATTCCCGTTGGTGGTCCTGCTGTGCGGCCTCGCCGAAGCGTTCAACGAGGAGGCGATCGGGGTCGACGCCGAGCCGCAGAAGTGAACCCTCGACCAGGTCCATGAACGGAGTGGGCCCGCAGATGTAGAAGTCGGCGTCGAGGCACTCCGCCGCGACGTCGGTGATGGTGTGCGCGTCAGGGAAACCGGCCTCGGAATCGTAGTGGTGGCGCACGTCGAGGCGGCCCGGATGACGCTCTCGCAGCCGGCGTAGCTCGTCGTCGAAGATCACCGACCGGCGGTCGCGGTTGGCATAGAGCACCCGCACCGGTCGCTGCGTGGTGGCCAGCGCACTCTTCACAATGGACAGTGCCGGGGTCACGCCGCTGCCACCGCAGAACGCCACCACCGGGTGGCCACCGTCGCGCAGGCAGAAGACCCCGGTCGGTTTCGCGACCTCCAGGACGTCACCCTCGGCCACGTGGTCGTTGAACCAGTTGGACCCGGCGCCGGACGGAACCCGCTTCACGGTCACGGTCAGGTCGGCGTCGGTCTCCGGCGCGCTCGACATCGAATAGGACCGGAACAGCTCCGCGCCGTCCACCCGAATGCGGAAGGTGCAGAACTGTCCCGGCCGGTAGTGGAACGTCTCCGCGAGGGCGGGCGGAACGTCCAGCACGAACGACCGGGTGTCACCGGTCTCCTGGACGATCCGCTTGACCCGGAGGGCGTGGTAGCCGTGCTCCCGCCGGATCTCATCGTGGTCAAGCATGAAGAATATGCTATCACGATTTATGAGAGCGTCATTCTCGTCGTGTTTCGGCGACAAAGGGATAGATGCGGGTGAAGTCCGCGCCGGGCTCGGCCTGCGCGAACCGCTGCCACACCGCACCCGTGACCTCACCGATCGCGGACGTCCCGCACTGCCCGGCGACGGTGCTCAGGTAGAGCTGCACGTCCTTGGCCATCAGCGAGTTGGTGAAACCGGAAGCGTAGCGACCGGTCAGCACGTGGTGGGGGAACTTGTCGTTCGTCGCCGAGCTCCGACCGCTGGAGGTGTCGAGCACCTCCAACATCGTGGCCATGTCCAGCCCGACGGACTGTCCGAACGCGATCGCCTCACTGGTGGCGGCGAGCGCGGTCGCCGAGAGGAAGTTGTTGGCCAGCTTCAGTGCCTGCGCCATCCCCGGCCGGTCGCCAACGCGTCGCGTGCGGTCGCTGAGCCCCGCGAGCACCGGTTCGACGCCCGCGCACGCGTCGTCGGCCCCGGCGTACATCACGGTGAGCGTGCGGGCCCTGGCCCCGGCCGGGCCGCCCGACACCGGGGCGTCGACATAGCCGACCCCGCCCTCGGCGAGCAGCGCGGCGATGGTCCTCGCGGCGGGCACGCCGATCGTCGAGGCATCGACCACGCACCGCGTCCTCAGCTCGTCTGCGGCGAGGATCTCGCACGACACCTGCTCGGACACCGTGCCGTCGGGCAGGCTGAGCACGACCACGTCGGCGCGCTGGGCGACCTCGGCGACGGTGGCCGCGTAGGAGCTGCCCGCGGGCGCACGATCCGGCCCGAGCGCATCGTGGGCCACGACGGCGTGCCCGGCCCGCACGAGGTTCTCCGCCAACGCGCCGCCCATGTTGCCGAGGCCGATGAAACCGGTGGTCAGCGCCGTCACACGTCCCTCCCCCGCTGTGCCCGCACGGCCTTGACCGCGCGCCGCGCGGCGACTCCGGCCGGTACGCCGCAGTAGGCGGTGATCTGGAACAGCACCTCGTCGATCTCGTCGTCGGTCACGCCGGTCCGCGGCGTACTGCCGGCGTGTACGCGGAACTCGTCCATCCGCCCCAGCGCCGCGGTCATCGCCAGCACCAGCAGGCTCCGGTCGCGTGTGCTCAGCGCGCCGCCGCGGACCCAGACACCCCACGCCATCGACGTGATGTAGTCCTGGAACTCGGCGGCCACGGGGTCGGGGTCAGCGGTGGCCCCATCGACGTAGGCGTCACCGAGCACAGCCCGCCGCATGGCCCGGGCGGCACGCAGCTGCTCGTTCTCTTCCATGGTCCTCCCCGCTCAGCGCAGCGAAATGTCGTTGAGAACGTCACTCTCGCCAATCTATAACGAGAATTCCGGCGTCCGCCAGGGGGCGGAGGTCACGCGGACGCGAGAACGCTCAGGACACCTGGCTCGTAGGGGGTGATCTCGATGGACACGATCAGGCCGTCGCTGATCCGCAAGCCTATTGCCGCGTACGGGTGCCCGCCGGGAGCGATGATCGCTCCCGGGATGCCGCCGACGAGAACCGGGACGGTGACGCGGATACGGTCCAGGAAGCTCCGGGTTTCCTCCGCGACAGCCGCTGCGCCGACGACCTCGGTCGCTGCGCCGGGCGGCAACAGCCGGGCATCGGCCGTGCGCACCACGTCGGGCGCCAGGAGAGTGACGAGCCGCCGCATGTCGCCGCCGCGCGAGGCATCGAGGAACGCTTCGACGATCTCGGCATGGTGCGCCGACTCCCTGGCGTCCGCCGGGTCGGTGGCACGGAGCCGGCCCCTGGCACGACTCGCCAGCTTCTTGGCCGAGGCCGGCGTCGTCTCCAGCACGGTCGCGACGTCGGCGAAGGGCAGCGCGAACAGATCGTGCAGTACGTAGGCCACCCGCTGCGCCGGTGAGAGCTCAGCCAACAGCACCAGGAGCGCCCTGGAGACGTCCTCGCGCCGCAGGAACTCTTCGTCGGTCGCGAGTTGCGCGCTCGAGAGTTGATCGGCCGTGAGCGCAACCTCACCCCGCCGATGACGTGTCCGCAGCTGGTCGAGACACAAGCGTGCGGTCACCGTGGTGAACCAGCCGTCCGGGTTCTTTAGCTGGGCCGTGTCCGCCGACTGCGCACGCAGCCATGCGGCCTGGACCGCGTCCTCGGCGTCGTGGAACGAACCTACGATGCGGTGAGCCAGCGACAACAGTCGCGGCCGGGCAGCCTCGAACTCCTCAACCAGATCCACGTCGTGGGTCACCTTTCATGCCCGCGGAACGTCAGGACGGTCAGGAGGAACCAGAACCCGGCGAACACGCGCACGCAGGAGGTAACCATGAGCGTACAGATCGTTCGATTCAGCACCAGTCCCGAGCACGTTCCAGAAGTCGAGGAGGCGATCGACCAACTGTTCACCGCAGTCAAGGAGGCGGCCCCGGCCGGGCTGGAGTACACCGCTGCGCGAGTCGGCGACAGCCCTGAGTTCCTGCTGACCCTCCAGCTGCCCGACGACGCCCCCAACCCCCTCCTCGGCATCGAGGCGGCCGGCGAGTTCCGAGCCAGGATCGCCGGCTGGGCGGGCGTCCCGGTGCCGCCGCAGACCCTCGACGTACTCGGGCGGTACGCCGGATGATGGCCGTGGTCGAGGGCGGGCTGCTCGTCGCCACCATCGTCTGCATCCTCGCCAACGGATTCGAGGTGGCTGCCAAGGCGTTCAAAGCCCGGTTCGTGCTGGAGAACTCGGCCGAGGTGGGACTGGCCGCACGGTGGATCCCTGTTCTCGCGGTGCTCGAGGGTGCCGGCGTGTCAGGGCTGGTGCTCGGTCTGTTCGGACTGCACTCCATCGGGCTGGCGGCTGCGACAGGGCTCGTCGTGTTCTTCGTCGGCGCCGTCACGGTCCACGTCCGCGCCAGGGTGTTGCACAACATCGCGTTTCCCGCGCTGTTCCTGGTTCTCGCGGTCGCCGCCTTCGCGCACTTCGCCTGGAGCGCGACCTGAAGGACCGGCCTTCGTTGGAGTTCAGCGGCTGCGCAGCAGCTTCTCGGTGTAGTCGGCCAGGCGGGCGGCAGCGTCGGGGTCGAGGGTCTTCAGGGACGTCTCGACCGGCTTGCCCCGGTCGATCGCGGACAGCGGGTCCGTCGGTGGTCGATCGATCCACTGGACGATCGGTTCGACCGCGTCGGCCACCGGGCGGGCGAAGAATTTCGCGAGCAGTGTGAGTGATCCCCGGATCAGTGGATTCGGGTGGCCGTCGACGCCGCTGCGGGTGAATCCGGGGTGATAGAGAACGTAGCGCGCCTTGCTCTCGGCCTGGTTGGCGAACATGACGCCCAGCAGGTCGTTCGCCCGGCCGGCCTGGAGCTGGGCACGCACCTGACCGTAGCGGCGCGTCAACTGGGGATCGTCCCAGTAGATCCGGCCCGCGGTGTTTCCGACACCAGCGACGTTGATGATCACTGGCTCGGGACTGGCATCGAGCAGCGGGCGCAGTCGGTAGCTGAGCAGATAGCGGCTCAGGTAGTACAGGGCGAAGGTGGACTCCAGGCCGTCCGCAGTCTCCTTGCGCTTCGGGCTCACCCGGTTGGCGAACAGCGCCAGGGCATCGACGGTGTCGTGTTCCTCGCCGATGCGAGCGATCACCCGCTCGGTCTCAGCGATCGAGGACAGGTCCGCCTGCAGGAACCGCAGGTTCGGATGCGTCGCCTGCTCGAGCAGAGCACGTCCCTTGGCTTCGTTGCTGCCGATCACGGTGACGTGGTCACCCCTCGCAAGCCGTTCCAGGGCGGTCGCGCGGCCCATACCGTCGGTGCCGCCGCTGATGACGACGGTCTTCGGTGGTTGGCTCGGCACGGGTGTCCTCCATAGGCTCGGTATCGACTGATCCATCGTGAGCCGCCCAGTCGCAGACCGAAAGAAGGCAGTTTCATGTCCGGTACGAACACCGGTGTTCCCTCGGTACTCGCCCACGAGCTGCCTCGCCCGGTGCCGCCCGAGGAGCTCGCCGCGTGCCCGGCCGGTGATGCGTTCCGGCGTGTGGGCGACAAGTGGAGCATGCTGCTGGTGGTCCTGCTCGGAGGGCGGCCGCACCGGTACAACGAGTTGCACCGTGCCATTGACGGCATCAGTCAGCGCATGCTGACCCGCACGCTGCGCGGCCTGGAAACCGACGGGCTGGTGCGGCGCGAGGTGCACCCGACCGTGCCGCCCAGCGTCGAGTACAGCCTGACCCCGCTGGGGCGCACTCTGCTCCAACCGCTGTCAGCACTGGCGGACTGGGCGGTGCTGCACCAGGCGGAAATCAACGAAGCCCGCTCCCGCCATGTCGGCCGACCACAACCGGTGCCAACGGATCTAGGCGATACCGAGGTGGATTGACCGCGTCGGGCAGGCGTCCGCGGCGTTGCGGACGTCCTCGGCCGGGTCGCCGTCCTCCGCGATCACGCTCACCTTGCCCGCATCGTCGAGCGCGAAGGTACTGCTCGCGTAGAACGAGCACACCCCGGTGCCCGCGCAGGTCTCCGGCGTGACGTTCACCCGCGGCCGGTCGGTCATCCGAACACCACCGGGAGCTCGTTGGGGCCCCGCATGTGTAGTCCCATGAGGACCGGTCTGCTCGCCTCGGGGTCCCAGCGCAGATTCGGCAGCCGGTCGAGGATCGCGTTGAGGGCCACCGACATCTCCGCCCTCGCGACGTGCATGCCGAGACACACGTGCGGGCCTCCGGCGAACGACAGGTGCGGGCGCAGCTTGCGGAAGATGTCGAAACGATCCGGGTCCGGCCAGCGCTTCGGATCGTGGTTGGCCGCGGACAGGCACAGGGAGACGCGGGCCCCGGCCGGGATGTCGACGCCGCCGAGCGTGGTGTCCGCGAGCACCCTGCGGAAGAACGTCGGGTCGGTGACCTCCCAGCGCAGGGACTCCTCGACGGCCAGCCGCACCAGCTTCCGGTCGCGGCGTACCGCTTCGAGCTGGTCCGGGTGGTTCAACAGCGCCCACAGCGTGATGCCCAGCTGCCGCCAGGTGGTGCCCGAGCCCGCGGTCAGCAGCAGGCGTGCGTAGGCGAGGACGTCCTCGTCGGTGAGCCCACGGGCTCGGCCGTCCGAGCCTCGCATCGTGGCCTGGACCAGCTTGGTGATCAGGTCGTCGCCAGGCTTCGCCCGGCGCTCGGCGATCACGGGGAGCATGATCTCGCCGACGCCTGCCGACGCGGCGAGCCGTTGCTCCCTCGACAACGTCCCGGAGATCATGTCCTCGATGAGCTCGCGCAGCCGCAACGCGTCGTCCATGGGCACCCCGAAGCTGCCTGTGATCGTCAGCAGCGGCAGCAACGCACAGAACTCGAGGTTCAGGTCAGCCTGCCCCCGTCGCTCGATACGAGCCAGCAGCGTGTCGGTGATGCCGGCGATCCAGCGGTCGATCCACCACTGGGTCATGCTGCGTGCGAAGGCCGGCGCCGCGGCGGACCTGTAGCGGGCGTGCTCGTCCCCGCTCATCGCGAGGATGTTCCGGCCGAAGGTGTCGAATGTGCCGAGCATGGTGTCCGAGTTGAACGTCTCGGTGTCGCGGAAGACCACGTTCACGGTGGCGTAGCTGAACACCGAGAAGACCGGTTCCGGCCAGTGCACGTGGACGGGCACCCCTAGAACCTCCTCGACGGTGCCCGCGTGGACCGGTCCGGTCTCACGCGCTCGTGCCAGATCGGCGTGGAAGTCGTCGGCGTAGTCACCTCCGGAGCGGGCCCGGCGGAACTCGCCTCCGGTGTCGAAAAGGGTTCTGATCATCGCCGTGTCCAGCTGTGTGATCTCCTCGAGCATGGGAGTTCTCCCGTCTGTCACGAGCTCACCGCCGTGACGTGTTTGACCTGCTGGTAGGCGCGGATGCCCTCGCGTCCGCGCTCACGCCACTCGCCGCTGTGCCGCCAGCCGCCTGACGAGGCGTACGGGCCGAAGTACCCGCCGTTGACCAGCACAGTGCCGGCGCGGATGCGCCGCGCCACCGCGAGCGCCTCCCCCGCCGGCCCGTAAACCGCACCGGACAGCCCGTACACCGTGTCGTTCGCCAGCGCCACGGCATGGTCGACATCGCGGTAGCCGATCACCGACACCACCGGCCCGAAGGTCTCCTCCTGGGCAAGACGGTTGGCCGTGTCGTCCAGGTCCACGACCGTCGGTTCGAAGAAGTGACCGCCGAGGTCGGGCCGTGCCCTGCCGCCGACGACCACACGCCCGCCGTGCCGCCGCGCGGCTGCGACGTGTTCGGCGCACCGCTCGACCTGGGCCGCGCTGATGACGGGGCCGACATCCGTCGCCGGGTCCCGCGGGTCGCCGATGCGCAGGGCCCCCACACGGTCCGCGGCCTCGGCGAGCACCTGCTCCTTGTGTGACTCCGGTACGAGGACCCTGGTCTGCAGCACACAGCCCTGGCCTGCCATCGCCCGCATGACGGTGACGATCCCGTCAGCGGCACGGTCGACCGCGCCGGGCAGGTACAGCCCTGCCGACTTGCCGCCCAGCTCGAGCATGACGCGCTTGAGTGTGGGCGCGGCCTGCGCCATGATTGCGGACCCGACAGCCGTGGACCCCGTGAACGACACCGCGTCCACCTGCGACGCACTCGTCATCAGCTGCGCCCCGGCCGTGCCGTCCTCGACGAGCACGTTCAGCACGCCCGGCGGGAACCCTGCCTCCTCGGCGGCGGCGCCTGCCGCGAGCACCGTGAGCGGCGCGAGCGGGCTGGGCCGCAGCACAACGGTGTTGCCCGTCAGCAGCGCGGGCACGATCTTCCACAACGTGATGAACAGCGGCACGTTGTAGGACGGGATGGCGCTCACCACGCCGAGCGGCTCCCAGGTCAGGACGCTCGTGACGACCCGGTCACCCGCGACGAGGTCCGCGAGCGGGATGGGGTTGTGTTCCTCCTCCGGCAACGCGGCGTGGATGCGGACCGCCGTGCGCGCGTGCTGGATGGCACCGGCCACCTGCACTCTGCGCGCCATGGACAGCAATGCGCCCGTCTCCGCAACGACAGTGTCCACAAGGGACTCCTGCCGCTTCTCCAGCACGTCGAGGAAACGCAGAACCAGCTCGGCCCGTTCGGCGGCCGACGTCCTCGACCACTCGCCGTCGAACGCCCGGCGCGCGGCCTGCACTGCGCGCTCGAAGTCGGCGAACTCCGCGGTGGGCACTTCGGCCACTGTGGACAGATCAGCGGGGTTGGTGACCCGGAGGGTGGCAGCGCTCATGTGAGTGTCATGCCTGCGTCGAACGGCAGCGCCACCCCTGTGACGGCGAACGCCGCGTCGGAGACCAGCCACAGGATCGCGGCACTGACGTCGGACGGCTGCAGGCGATCGATCGGCAGCACACGCTGGATCTGCTGGAACCGGCTGGTGTCGACCATGGGCGAGTGCGGATTGTTGATCATGTACGTGTCCACCGCCGTCGGATGCACGACGTTCACGCGCACCCGGTGCTGGCCGAGCAGTCTTGCCCAGCCCTTGGCGAGGCCGACGAGGCCGTGCTTCGCGGCGTTGTACCCGGACATCCCGCCGGATCCGTCGGTCATTCCCTTCAACCCCGCGGTGGAGCCGGTGAGCACGATCGAACCGCCGCGCTCCTGTTCGATGAGCGGACGCTGCGCCACCTTGATCGTGTTGAACACGCCGGTGAGCATCACGCCGATCGCGTCGCCCCAGTTGGCGGCCGCCTGCTCCAGCGTCTGCTCGTTCGGGTTACTGTGCAGCACGCCCGCGTTCGCCAGCACGATGTCGACGCCCCCGAGCTCGGCGATGCCGTGATCCAGCGCCTTCTGCAGCGCGACGATGTCTCGGACGTCGGCGACGGCGGTCACGCATCGCCGCCCCGTCTCCTCGACGAGGCGTGCGGTCTCGGCGAGGTCGTCCGTGGTGGCCAGCGGGTAGGGAACGGTCGGGATGTCCGCGCAGATGTCCACGGCGATCACGTCGGCGCCGTGCTCGGCGAGCAACGCGGCGTGTGACCGCCCCTGACCACGACCCGCCCCCGTGATGAACGCGACCCTGCCGTCCAGTTGCCCCATGATCGGCGCCTCCTCGTTGAGTGCTTGGGCACGGCTCCAGCCCCTCGGAAGTCACGCAGGGGAAAACCCAAATCTCCGGCACGCGCCACGACTGATCGTCCCTCGCGGACGATCACATTCGCCCAGAATAGGCAGCGCCGGTCAACAGCGTCAAGAGAATGACCTTCTCCAATTCAACCTAGCCGACATCGGAGAGCAGCCTTCTACTTCCCCAACCGCCAGGACACGGTGCCTAAACCAGCTTATGGACATACGAGCTTCTACTCGCTACCGTGAAGTTCTGTCTCCATACCGGAGAACCTTGTTTCCGCTGCTTCGGACCCCTCAATGTGGAGGAGAAAAACCATGCGAGCGGTGCCCGGTGATCCCTCGCCTGTCTTCGACGGTGTCCAGGTCCTCGAAGTAGCACAGTGGACGTTCGCACCGGCTGCCGCGGCGGTACTCGCCGACTTCGGCGCGTCGGTGCTCAAGATCGAGGATCCTGTCGCCGGCGATCCGCAGCGCGGGCTCGCCTCCGCCGGCGTCGTCCCGATGGTCGGCGGCGTCAACGTGATCACGGAGCAGACCAACCGGGGCAAGCGGAGCATGGGACTGAACCTGCGCGCGCCGCGTGGTCAGGACCTGCTCATGCGGCTGGTCGACCGCGCCGACGTTTTCGTCACGAACTTCCGCGGCCCCGCCAGGATGAAGCTCGGTTTCGACGAGGACACAGTGCGGGCCCGCAATCCGCGCATCATCTACGCCAGGGCGACCGGCCAGGGCGCGCGTGGTCCGGATGCCGACCGCGGCGGGTACGACTTCACCTCGTTCTGGATGCGCAGCGGCATCGCCTCCGCCCTGACGGCCGACGATGCCGAGCGGCCGCTGCCGCAGCCGCCTGCGTTCGGCGACAAGGCAGGCGCGATGAACCTCGCGTTCGGCATCGCCGCTGCCCTGTTCCGCCGCGAACGTACCGGTCAGGGCGCGCTCGTCGACGTCTCCCTGCTCGGCTCCGCGCTGTGGCAGCATTCCAGCGCGATCCTGCACAGCTGGCGGCTCGGCCATGACTTCCCCACTCTGACCGGGCGCTCGACGAACCCGATCGCCCGGTCGTACCGGACATCGGACGGCCGGTGGATCGCGCTGATGATGATCGAGTCCGACCGGTGGTGGCCCGGACTGTGCCAGTACCTCGGCCGCACGGACCTCCGCACCGACGAGCGGTTCACCGACGCGGCGGCCCGTTCCGCCAACTACGCCGACTGCGTCGCCGAACTGGAGGCGACCTTCGCCCGTGCGGCACTCGCGCAGTGGGAGAAGCGCTTCGCCGACTTCGCCGCGCCGTGGTCAGTGCTGCGGTCGATGCTCGAAACGGCCACCGATCCGCAGGTCGTCGAGAACGGCTACGCCGTGCCGGTCGACCACGACGGTTCCGAGGTCCAGCTCGTGAGCGCGCCGGTGCAGTTCGACGAGCACGTTCCCGGGCTGGGCCGGGCACCCGAGCACGCGCAACACTCCGAACAGGTCCTGCTCGAGCTCGGCTACGACTGGGCGGCCATCGCGGAGCTCAAGGACGCGGGCGTGCTCGCATGACCACGAGCCGGCCTCCATTGTGGACGTAATCCTCGCTCTCCTACCACACAGCAGAAAGGACGGACACCCATGACGGCAACCGCACCGGAGCTGAACTGGCTCATCTCGGTCGACGACCACGTCCTCGAACCAGGACACCTGTGGCAGACCTGGCTCCCCGAACGCTTCCGTGACCGCGGTCCGAAGCTCGTCATCGGCGAGGACGGCAAGGGGACCTGGCACTACCTCGACCAGCAGCAGCGCGCCAGCGGGCTGTCGGCAACCGTCGGCAGGGACAAGAGCCTCATCAGCCCGGACCCCTTGGGCTATGACGAGATGCGGCCCGGTTGCTACGACGCCGCTGCCCGCGTGCAGGACATGAACCAGGCGGGGATCCTGGCGTCGATGACGTTCCCGACGTTCCCTGCCTTCTGCGGCCAGACCTTCTACCGCGGCGAGGACAAGGAACTCGGCCTCGCGTGCATCGAGGCCTACAACAACTGGATGGTCGACGAGTGGTGCGCGACGGCGCCCGGCCGGTTCATCCCGCTCACCCTCATCCCGCTCTGGGACCCCGAAAAGGCGGCTACCGAGGTCCGGCGGGTCGCCGAGCGCGGTGTGCGGGCAGTCGCGTTCAGCGAGAATCCCGAGCCGCTCGGCCTGCCGACGATCAACGACCCCAGCGGCTACTGGGACCCGTTCTTCCGCGCGGCCGAGGAATGCGGCGTGGTGATCTGCATGCACGTCGGCTCGTCGTCGCAGATCCCCTCGATCAACTCGAACACGAACTTCATGGCGAACCTGTCCTGGGGTGCGGTGCGGACGTCGGGCACGATGCTCGACTGGCTGTTCAGCGGCGTGTTCGAACGCTTCCCCAACCTCAGGATCTCACTCGCCGAGGGCAACATCGGCTGGATCCCGTACTTCCTCGAGCGGGCCGAGCAGGTGATCGACAAGCAGCGCTTCTGGTTCCAGCGCGGCGTCGACTACGACCCCGGCAAGGGCAGCAAACAGCAGCGCACCGACGGTGGCTCGCACACGATCGACTACCTCAACTTCGACATCCGGCAGTCGTTCCGCGACCACGTCTACGGCTGCTTCATCGACGACGTCGCCGGGCTGGGCAACCTCGATCTCATCGGCGAGGACAACGTCATGATCGAGACCGACTACCCGCACTCGGACACCACGTGGCCGAACTCGATCAAGCTCGCGCGCGACCGGCTCGCCGGGATGAGCCCCGCGGTGCAGTACAAGATCCTGCGCGGCAACGCCGAGCGGCTGTTCCAGTTCACCCCGTCCGACACCGCCGAACTGCCGGTGCCGGACGGCATGGCGTGAGCGAGCTTGCGAGCGAACCAATGAGCACAGTACCGCCCGGTCGCGGGCACGCCGAGCGCAGCGAGGTGGGTCCGTGACCGGTAACGCCACCATCGTCGGGCTCGGCATGACCGATCAGGGCAGGCGGCTCGGTATCGCGCCGAGGGAACTGCGCCGCCAGGCCATCGACGCGGCGCTCGCCGACTCGGGCCTGCGCCGCGAGCAGATCGACACCTGCATCTGCTTCGGCGCGCTGCCCGAGGATCTGCGCTACGCCGGTCTTTCCCCGAGGTCGTCGTTCGCGCTGAGCTCGGGCGGCGCCACGCCCGCCCTGTCGGTGGTGGTCGCCGCCGGGCTCATCGCGACCGGGCAGGCCGAGTACGTGCTGAGCGTGTACGGGGAGGCGTTCACCGGCAACGCGCCGCGGCTGGAGCAGAACCACGGCGCAGCAGGCAGATCCGACATCGGCGGGTACAGCTACGGCTACCCCTACCTGTACGGGCTGGTCGGCCCCGGCGCGGTCTACGCGCTGGGCGCCCGGCGCTATCTCGACACCTACGGCGGGACTTCGGAGGACCTCGCCGCTGTCGCGGTGGTCGAGCGCGCCTACGGCAGCGTCCGGCCTGGCGCGGTCGGCTACGGCGAGCCCATCACGGTGGCCGACCATCAGGCGTCCCGGATGATCGTCGATCCGTTGCGGCTGCTCGACTGCTCGCGCCCGACAGACGGTGGTGTCGCCATCGTGCTCACCTCGGCAGAGCGCGCGGTGGACTGCGCGGGTACCCCGGTCGAGGTGGCCGGGGCCGGCTGCGGCCACAACATCACCAACTGGTGGGGCGGAACAATGGTCGAACGCTTCGGCGCGGCGCCGGATGCGGCGCGGCGAGCCTTCGGCGAGGCCGGTGTCGGGCCGGAGCACATCTCCGTCGCGCAGCTCTACGCGCCGTTCACCATCGCGACGCTCCTTCAGCTGGAGGAGTACGGATTCTGCGGGGAAGGCGAGGCCGGCGCGTTCGTCCGCGACGGACACACCAGTCCTACCGGGACACTGCCCACCAACACCGGCGGCGGGCAGCACTCCGGCTTCTACGCCACCGGCTTCACGCCGCTGTCGGAGGGAATCCTGCAGGTTCGCGGCGAGGCTCCGACGAACCAGGTACCCGACGCCGAGCTGTGCCTCGTCAGCGGCAGCGGCGGTAACGGCGGGATACACGGTTCGTGGGCGCATGTGGCACTGGTGCTGGCGAGGCCACGGTGAGTACACCACGCCCGTTCCCCGGGGACGTCGTCGCGGACCGGGCGGACGCGGAGTTCTGGCACGCCTGCCGCTCGCGGCGTTACCTGGTATTCCGCTGCACGACCTGCGGCCACACGGTGTGGCCCGCAGGCAGCTGCCCGCGCCACGGCATGGCCGGCATGGTGTGGGCCGAGGCGAGCGGACGCGGCAGGCTGCACAGCTGGACCGTCGTGCACCAGCGGTACGCGACCTCGTTCGCCGACCCGCCACCGAACGTCGCGGTGGTGGAACTCGACGAGGGTCCGCTGGTGCATTCGACCGTCGTCGGCGCCGAGCGGCTGGAGCTGAGGATGCGGCTCGAGGTCGCGTTCACCGAGATCGGGCCGGATGTCGTGATCCCCGTGTTCCGGCCTGCCGGCGGGACCCCGGATACGCTTGCGGTGTGAACGCAGAGCCGGGCTGGGCAATGCATATGGCACGGTATGCCGTGCCTCCCGCGCACGACGGCTACCTCGGGCCGCGGACCAAGCTGATCACCGCAGGCCAGCGGCTGCTGCTCGAACGCGGCGATTCGTCCTACACGATCGAGGAGCTCGTGCGCAGGGCCGGTGTCGCCATCAAGACGTTCTACCGGTGCTTCCAGAACAAGGAGGAGTTCCTGCTGGAGGTCTTCACCACCTCGGTCAGCGGTGCGGCGCCGCGGATCCGGCAGTACATTGTGGACGCCACCGACGATCCGCTGGCGCGGCTGCGGATGGTGGTGACCTGGCCGCTGGAGTGGCACCCGGAGGCCGAGCCGCTCAGCCGGGCGGTCGCGACCGAGCACATGCGTATCACAATGACCAGCCCGGAGACGATCGCGGCCACGCGAAAACCGTACGAGGCGGTGGTGCGCGAACTGATCGCCGACGCGGCGGAGGCCGGTCTGGTTGCTCCCACCGACCTGGAGTGGGATGCCCACCTCATCACGTCGATGGTCACATCGGCCTACCACACGCTGGTGCTCGGCCTTGGCGAACCCGACGCGGCGACGCTGGCCGACAACGTGTGGCGGTTCTGCCTCACAGCCCTCAACGGCCCCGGGTAGGTTGTGCCGTTACTCCATTTTCGCCTTCATATCGTCGAGTTTGGCGAGGATGGGATAGCCGGTGACGCTGAGGGCGTTGCCGTGGCCGGTCTCGTGAATGTCGAAAACGGACTGGATCGCGGCGTAGAAGCCTTGCACGTCAAGAGTTTGGTTCACGGCGCGCTTGGCCTGGCGAAGTCCGAACGGCGGCATCGCGGCGATCCGGCTGGCCAGCTGGGTGGTCTCGGTCTCGAGCCGGTCCCTTGGCACCACACGGTTGACCATGCCGGCCTTCTCGGCCTCCGCCGCCGTCACCGGACGGCCGGTGAAGAGGATCTCCTTCGCCTTGCGGGCGCCGAGCTCCCAGGTGTGCCCGTGGTACTCGACCCCGCCGATACCCATCATCGCGACCGGGTCGGAGAACAACGCGTCCTCGGCGGCGATGATCAGGTCGCATGGCCAGCACAGCATCAACCCGCCTGAGATGCAGCGCCCGTGCACGGCCGCGATCGAGGGCTTCGGCACGTTGCGCCACCGCAGCGTGTACTCCAGGTACCGGCGGGCCTCGACCTGGTAGATCCACTCCAGAGTGATCTGCTCGGGTTGCGGCCAGGTCCGGTCCTTGAGGTCGTGCCCAGCCGAGAAGTGCCTGCCCTCCGCGCGCAGCACGATCACCACGACGTCCTGGTCACCGGCCGCCGTGGTCCACGCGGCGTCCAGCTCGTCCAGGAAGTCGGCGTTCTGCGCGTTGGCTGCCTCGGGCCGGTCAAGGGTGATGGTTGCGATCTTGTCGGCGACGTCGTAGCGGATGTAGGACATTGGACTCCTTACCCTCGTGGCAGCCCGAGCACGCGCTCGGCGATGATGTTGCGCTGGATCTCCGAGGTCCCGCCTGCGATCGTGCCGGCGAAGCTGCGCGCGTACCGCTCGAACCAGCTCGCGGTGAAGGCCTCGAGGTGCAGGTGGCTGAACGGCGCCGTGCTGGCCGGATGGGTCAGGCCGTCGGGACCGGCCGAGGACAGGGCCCGCTCACTGGCCCGCTGCACCGCCTCGGAGCCGAGCAACTTCAGCACCGACAGCGACGCGACGTCCTCGTCGCCGCGGGCCGCGCGCGCCAGCGCCGCCGATCCGAGCAGCCGCAACGCGTAGGCGTCGAGCACGGCGGTGGCGTAACTGTCGCGGTCGAGCGCCCCACGCGGCTGGACGTCGCGGATCAGGTCGCCGAGTCGCTCCGCGAAGCTGAGCCACAGCAGCGTCCGCTCATGCCCGAGCGACCCGTTGGCCACCCGCCACCCGTCGTTGAGCGGCCCCACCAGGTTCGCCACCGGCACCCACACGTCGGAGAAGAAGACCTCGTTGAAGTCCTTCTCGTCCGGGCCGATCAGCGATGCGAACGGCCGCCGGGTCACGCCCGGCGTGTCGGCCGGGATCAGCAGAACGCTGATTCCCTTGTGCTTGGGCGCATCCGGGTCGGTCCGCACAAAAGTCAGCAGCACGTCCGCGTCATGTGCACCAGAGGTCCAGATCTTTTGTCCGTTCACGACGAAGTGGTCTCCCCCGTCGTCGAGCGTGGCGCGGGTACGCAGGCCGGCGAGGTCGGAGCCCGCGCCGGGCTCGCTCATGCCGAGCGACGCGGTGATCTCCGCCCGCAGAATGGGAACCGCCCACTGCTGTTTCTGCTCTGTTGAGCCGAACGACAACAGCGAGGCGGCGATGATCCCGACGCCCTGCGGGTTGAAGCTGTGGTAGATCCGCCGCCGGGTCAGCTCGTCGAGGTGAACGTACTGCTGCAGGATCGTGGCGTTGCGGCCGCCGAACTCCGGCGGGTTGCCGGGCAGCAGCCAGCCGTGGTCGAACAGCAACCGCTGCCACCGCCGCGCCCACTGCGGCACGTGGGAGCTGGACGACGACCGCTCGGTGGCCTCCGCCTCCGAAGGCAGGTTCGCATCGAGGAACGCGACGAACTCCTCGCGGAACGCCTCCACCTCGGGGTCAAAGCTCAACCGCATGGCACTCCTTCGCGATCAGTGCGCGATGCTCCGCCGCATTCCCCAGCAACAACTCCCCCGCCTTGGCCCGTTTCAACGCGAACTGAAGGTCGTTCTCCCAGGTGAAGCCCATCGCCCCGAACAGCTGCAGACCGCCTGCGAACACGACCGACTGGCATTCGCCCGCCGCGGCTTTCGCCATTGCCGCCGCGACTCGCCTGCGAGGGTCGTCTGCCGCGATGGTGAGCGCGGCGAAGTAGGCCAGCGCCCGTGCCCGTTCCACGGCGACGTGCATGTCGGCAGCCTTGTGCTTGACGGCCTGGAACGAACCGATGGGGACGTCGAACTGGCGCCGCGTGCGCACGTGCTCCAGCGTCAGGTCCAGCACCTGACTGCAGGCCCCCACCATCGTCAGGGCCAGCCCGGTGAGCGCGACGTGCCGGGCACGTTCGGCGTCGGCCGTGCTCCGGTCGCTGTCGCCGACCCGGACCTGCGGGAACGAGACCTCGGCGATGTGCAGCACCGGATCGAACACCGGAACACGTTTGGCGCTGACCCGGCTGGCGGGGACCGTGAACACACCCGCTTCCGTGACGACCGCGAGCCAGTCGGCGCGGTCGCCGTCGAGCACGTACCGCGCGGTGCCGTCGAGCACCCAGCCGTCGCCGTCATGCTGCGCGCTCACGCCGCCGAACACAGCGGTGCCGGCCTGCCCCGGCGCGGCGACGCCGGGCGCCAGCGGCGCGAACTGCGTCAGGGTGGCCAGGTAAGGCGTCGGATCGGTGGCCCTGCCGAGCTCCTCCAGCACGATCGCGAGCTCCACGGCGTCGGCGGGATCGGTGAGCTCTGTCCAGCCGAGATCGACGTAGACGCGCCACGGCAGAGCCGGGTCCGCATCGCCGCTGACAACGCCCCGGACCAGTGCCGGCGGGCACTCCTTCGCCACGACGTCCCGAACCGTGGCCTGCCACATCCGCTGATCGGGGCTGAGTTCACAGAGCATGCCGGCCTCCGGCAAGGTTGCCCACCATCGGCTTGCCTCCTCGTACGCGTTGCGACACCCACACTTCGAGAATATCATTCTCCAAAATCGATAGTAATAGTTTCGGCGGCGAAGTGTCGCCCTCTGACGTAGAGGACGGGTCGGCTGGTGGGTAGTGCGACCGAAGAGCCGGGCTGGAAGCAGCGCGCTGTGGAGCGCTCCACCCAGGCCGCGAAGATCCGTGCCGGTCAGCGCGTGGAACGCTTCCTCGACGCGGCGCAGGTACTCATGTCGGAGAAGGGCACCACGGACTTCACGGTGCAGGAGGTGGTCGACCACTCCCGGCAGTCACTGCGGAGCTTCTACCTGCACTTCGACGGCAAGCACGAGCTGCTGCTCGCGCTGTTCGAGGACGCACTGGGCCACACCGCCCAGCGGATCCGCGCCGCGGCGAGCGAGCACACCGACCCGCTGGAGCGGCTCGAGGTCGCCGTCCGGCTGCTGTTCGAGCTCTCGCGCGTCAGCCCGACGGCACAGCGTCCGTTGTTCACCGACTTCGCCCCGCGACTGCTGGTGTCCCACCCGGCGGAGGTCAAGACCGCACACGCGCCCCTGCTCACTGCCCTCGCCGAGCTGCTCACCGACGCGGCGCAAGCCGGGCTCCTTCGCGCCGATGTCAGACCCCGGCGCATGGCCGCGCTGATCATGCAGACCGTGATGTTCAACGCCCAGTCCAACAGAAGGGGTGACAATGAGCCAACGCATCCCCTCACAGCCGATGAGGTCTGGACATTCTGCGCCCACGGCTTCGTCCCGGAGGACGTCGCTCTCAGAGCAACCGGTAATAGGGCGATGTCTGCTGCGCGTGGCCAGCGTGGCGATCCGCTGCGTTGGCCTCAGTCACCATGACTCCGTCATGGCTCCCTCGTCCGCCTTGCGGCTCATCCACGCTGATCCCCGCTCGCAACGACAGCCCCTATTGCCGGTCGCTCTCAGGGCACAGCGAGTCCAACGAGCTTGACGTCCAGGTACTCGTCGATGCCCTCGGCGCCGCCCTCGCGGCCGAGCCCGCTGACGCCGACGCCGCCGAACGGTGCGGCGGCCGCGGTGGGGTTGATGTCGTTCACCCCGACGATCCCGAACCGCAAGGCCTCGGACACCCGGACGGCGCGACCGAGGTCCCGGGTGTACACATAGGACGCCAGGCCGTACTCCGTGTCGTTCGCGAGCTCGATCGCCTCGTCCTCGTGGTCGAACGGGATCAGCGCGGCAACCGGACCGAACGTCTCCTCACGGTAGATCCGCATCGTGCTGTCGACGTCGGCGAGCACGGTCGGCGCGAAGAACGTGCCGTCGGCCAATTCGCCGCTGTCGAGACGTTCCCCGCCCACCAGTACGCGAGCGCCCTTGGCCGCCGCATCCCGCACGTGGCCGCGTACCTTCTCGATCGCCGCGGCGTCCACCAGCGGGCCCACGTCCACACCGTCCTGACTGCCCGGCCCGACGCGCAGCCGCCCCACACGCTCCACGAGCGCCGCCGAGAATGGCTCCATGATGGACCGGTGCACGTAGATCCGGTTCGGACAGATGCATGCCTGCCCCGCGTTGAGGAACTTGACCAGTGCAGCGCCTTTCGCGGCGTGCACCGGGTCGGCGTCGTCGAACACGAGGAACGGCGCGTGCCCGCCCAACTCCATCGAGACCCGCTTCATCGTCGCCGCGGCGCGTCCCGCGAGCAGCTTCCCCACCTCGGTGGAGCCGGTGAAGGTGAGCTTGCGGACGTCCGGCGAGTCCAGCAGGACGTCGGCGACCGGCTCGGGTGTGCTGGTGGTGACCAGGTTGGCGACGCCAGCGGGCAGGCCGGCCTCGGCGAGGATGTCGAACACCGCGACGGCGCACAACGGCGTCTGCTCGGCGGGCTTGAGAACGATCGTGCACCCCGCCGCGATCGCGGGCGCCACCTTGCGGGTGATCATCGAGATCGGGTAGTTCCATGGCGTGATCCCCGCGACCACACCCACCGGCTGCCGCGTGACCAGGAAACGCTGATCGGCGCGGGCGGACGGGATCGTCCTGCCGTACACCCGCTTCGCCTCTTCGGCAAACCATTCCAGGAAGTCCGCGGCGTAGCGCACCTCGTTACGAGCGGCCTTGAGCGGCTTTCCCTGCTCCTCGGTCATCAGCCGGGCGAGCTCCTCGCGCCGTTCGACCATCAGCACGTGCGCCGCGCGGAGAACGTCGGCGCGCTGGTAGGCCGTCGCGCGGCTCCAGCCGGGGAATGCGGCCTTCGCCGCCGCAACGGCTCGCTCCGTCTCGGCGGCACCCGCGTCCGCCGCGAGTCCGATGACCTTGCCGTTACTCGGATCGGTGACCTCGAACGTCCGCCCGTCGCCGGTTTCGCACCACTCACCGGCGATGAACAGGGTACGGCCGCCGCGCGCGTTGTCCATATTTCCGACGGTAGCACAGCAAACTCGGCTTGAGTCCACTATGGAGGGAGAATCGCATGCCCGGTCGCACGGTATGGCCGAAGCGGCCGCCGGGGCCGAATCGTCGGCCTGTGCTGAACAGCGTCGTTGTGGTGGGCGGCGGAGCGGCCGGTGTCGCGGCGGCCGAGTCGCTGCGCCGCGAGGGATACGACGGATCACTGCTGCTGGTCGGCGAGGAGCCGCTGCTTCCCTACGATCGGCCTCCACTGTCCAAACAGGTCCTCGCCGGTGAATGGGAGCACGACCGCACCACGCTTCGGGAGCGCGGGCACTACGACGAGAAGGACATCCGCCTACACCACGGGCGAGCTCGCGACCTCGACCTCGCCGAGCGCGTGGTGCGACTGGACGATGGTTCCGCACTCGCCTTCGACGGCCTCGTCATTGCCACCGGTGTTCGGCCACGCCGGCTACCCGAGTGGCACCGGCTGGAGGGTGTGCACGTGCTGCGCGGTCATGCCGATGTCCTCGCGCTGCGCGCCGCATTTCTGGCCGGAGGCAAGGTGGTCATCGTCGGCGCCGGGTTCCTCGGCATGGAGGTGGCAGCCTCCGCGCGCGGCATGGGCCTCGACGTCACGGTGGTCGACCCCCTGGCGCAGCCGATGCTCCGGCAGGTCGGTATCGAGGTCGCGGCGGCCATCGCGCGGCTGCATCGCGATCACGGCGTCGACCTGCGTACAGGCGTCGACGTCGCCGGCATGCGCAGCGAGAGCGGCCGGGTGAATGCGGTCGCCCTGTCCGACGGCACGGTCGTGCCCGCTGACTGTGTCCTCGTCTCCATCGGAGCCGAGCCGGCCGTGGACTGGCTGCGCACGTCGGGGCTGGCGCTCGACGACGGTGTCGAATGCGACGAGTACTGCCAGGCCGCGCCAGGTGTCTACGCCGCGGGCGACGTCGCATCGTGGCTCAACCCCCGCTACCGCAGGCGCATGCGCCTGGAGCATCGGCTGAACGCGACCGAGCAGGGCGGCTCCGCGGCACGCAACCTGCTCCACGGCAACGTCACACCGTTCTCGCCGCTGCCGTACTTCTGGACAGACCAGTACAGCGTCAAGATCCAGGTACACGGCGTCATTCCCGACGGCGCCGAGGTCAGCGCCGAGGAGGGCTCGTTCGGCGATGACCGGTTCGTCGCGTTGTACCGCAAGGACGACGAGCCGACCGCGGTGCTCGGCTGGAACGCGCCCGCGCGCATCCTGCCCTACCGGAAGCTCCTCCTCACGCCTACCGACGACTCGACGCGTCGACCATGACCTGGCGCCCGGCCCGCACGGGCGCGCCTACGAGGGGTATCGAGAGTGGTTACCAGTACTGATGCCGGTTTCCGTCGGTGTCGGCGATGAAGATGACCGCGTCGGCGCCGTCCACGTCCGCCGGGTTGAGCGGGATGTGGCCGGGCACGATCGGTTTGCCCGTGCCGGTCGACTGGGCAAGCGCGGCGCGCAGGGCCTGTGCTGGGAACAGGGCGCGTCGGGTGGTGGTCGCCTCGGCCAACAGGCCTTGGAGGGTACCTGGGGCGCTGTGGGGGTTGGCGTCGGTTGCCAGGAACGTGTAGCGCTCGCCGAGGGTGAGCCCGACGAGCGCGCCGGCGCTGCCCCAGCTCACGTCGTCCTCGCCGACCGGCATGTGGGACTGCGTGCGTTGGAGGTGCACGTTGTGCGCGAACACCAGGCTCGGTCCGCGTCGCTGCTCCTGCGCGACGATCGCGAGCAGGTTGTCGGCCATCATCTCGGCGCGCAGGCTGAGCAAGGTCGCGATGCGGTCGGGTGCGGGACTGGCCATGGCCGCGTGATAGCGCAGCAGGCCCTGGGCGGTGCGCGCATGCGCGATGGCGTGGGCGTAGCCGGCCGGGTCGGCGGGGCGCAGGCCGGGTGCCGCGCGGCGCAATGTGCTGGCGAGGTCGTCGGCGACGATGCGCAGGGCGCGAACGCGGTCGGAGTCGCCGATGGACGCTGCCGGATCGAACATGGCTGCCTGGTTGGTCCAGTCCGCGTCCTCGCCGAGTAGCGCGTCGAGGTCGCGGACCGACTCGGGCCGCAGCGCGACCGGCAGGTAGCCGGTGACCGAGGACAGTGCGCGTCGCGGGCTTTGCGCGGCTGAGTACTCCGTCGGTGCGTCGAAGCCATAGAAGCGAACCCGGTCCTGCGGCGCGCGATCGGCGTTGTGCTCGCGGAGCCATTCGACGAGTTCGCGGTTGCCCGGCACGGCGCCGAACCCGTGGCTGAACCCGGTCGCGAGCACCGTGTCGATCTCCGCCGTTGCCCCGGCCACATAGTCGTCGACAATGGACGCGGCAAGGACATCGGTCTCCAGCACGATCGACCGATACCCCCGTTCGACGAGGTGACCGAGGAGTTCGTTGCGCAGCAACGGAAACGCCTCGATCCCGTGTGTCGGCTCGCCGAGGGCGAGCAGGGTCGGCGGCTCGGTCCGCGCGGCGAGCAGTTCGTCGAGGGCACGGCCCAGGCTTGCCGGATCGTCGAGTTGGCGGCCGATCTCGCGTAGTGCTGTAGCAGACATGCCTTCGACCGTATCGTTGAAGGTTCGTGTGAAACTTCCGCGACGTCTACCTGCGTTCGTTACATTGAAGCCTCAATCGGAGGTGCACACTGCGACCCATCGACCTCGCCCGGGAACACGGCTTGTCCGCACAGGCGATCCGCAACTACGACGACGCGGGCATCCTCCCGCCGACCGAGCGCAGCGAAACCGGCTACCGGCGCTACACGCCCCTGCACGCGCAGGCCCTGCGCGCCTTCCTCGCGTTGCGCCGTGGCCACGGGCACCAGCAGGCAATGGAGATCATGCGCGCGACCAACCGAAGCGACACCGAGTCCGCCTACCGGCTCATCGACGCCGCACACGTCGCGCTGCTCGCCGAACGCGGTACCCGCACCGAAGTCGCGACGGCCCTCGGCAGCCTGTCCACCACGACACCGACCCCTGTCACCGGTCGACCGCTGACCGTGGGCGAACTCGCACGCCGGCTCGGCGTGCACCCGGCAACGCTGCGCACCTGGGAGACCGAGGGCATCCTGCGCCCCGAACGCGACCGGGCTACGGGTTACCGCCAATACGGACCCGACTGCGTACGCGACGCCGAGATCACACGACAGCTGCGCCGGGGCGGCTACCTGCTGCACCAGGCCGCGCAGTTCATCGAGTCACTGCGCGAGGCGGGCGGGGCCGACGCGTTGACCGCGTTCCTCGACTCCTGGCAGGACCGGCTGACCACACGCAGCCGCGCCCTTCTCGCCGGCGCGGCCCAGCTCGACACCTACCTCACCATGCTCGATCAGCCGCGTGCGTCCCGCGTTCATGTCCAGCGCGCAGAGCCGTTGGCGGTTGGGGAGTCTCACGGGTCACCCCGGCCACCCGTGCGGTGACGATAGCCTGGACGACCATCCGGCCCGCCCCTTCGCCGACTCGGTCTTACCGGCCCGCAGCCGCAGACCGGCGATCACCGGCGCGGCAGTGTCGGTACTGATGGTCGTGGCGAGCGAGCTGGCGGGCTGACCGAGCGGTCCAGGGCGTCGAGCAGCCACGTGTGCGTGACGCCGACCGGCGCGGGTTCGCCGGTGATCTCGCTTGCGAGGTGCCAGTAGCGGCGCAACCGCGGGTGCCGGTCGGCGGCGGTGCGCTTGTTCAGCGCGTGCCGGAAATCCGGGGTGTCACGGGCACCGAGCGCGGCAGCGTGGGCCGCGACGAACCGGTCGAGTGCGGGCCCCGGCTTCGGCCGAGTTCCGGCCGCCACCTGCGGGAACGCCAGCTCGCAGGCCGCAGCGACGGCGGCGTGGAGCGCGCCGAGGTCGGCGATCCGGTCGTGGTTGACGAGCGTGCTGGCCCGCAGTTGGGTGGCGAGTGCCGGGTCGGCGGCGAGCAGCACCAGCTCGGCGTACGCGACGACCTGCGCCGGGGTCGGCAGCTCCGGCGGCTGCGGCACGCTGATGTCGAGGAACATGCGGACCGTGTCCCGCGGGATCGGTCCGGTGGTCATCGGGCGCCAGAGACGGACGAGGGTGTCGTGCGCGGCGAACCCGTCCTGCACCGCGGACAGCAGCTCGAGCCGGACTACGCGGTCGGTGGGTGACGCCTCCTCGACCGCGCGGAGCACCGAGCGCCGCCAGGCCAGCGTCGCCACCTCGCGGTCGAGCGCGGCCCGCTCGGCGGCCACGGCGTCGTCGAGGGAACGTTGGCCGGCAAGGACATCGGTGATCGACCGAAGACCCAACCCGAGCCCGCGTAGCCGCCGGACCAGGTTCAACCGGTCGACGGTGGCCGCGTCGAACCGGCGGTGCCCACCGACGCTGCGCGCGGGCTCCAGTAGCCCTTCGTCGCAGTAGAAGCGGATCGTGCGGACGGGCACGCCGGTCCGCCGCGCCAGGTCGCCGATCCCGAGTGTGTCTCCGGTCACCATCGGTTGAACCTCCAGCCGAGTGGAGTTTCTACGGTACGGCCATGGACATCGCACGACTTACCGAGGGACTGCACGAGCACACCGCCGGGTTCGCCAAGGCGGTGGCAGGCGCCGACCCGGACGCTCGGGTGCCCACGTGTCCGGAGTGGCCGCTGCGGGTGCTGGTCGGACACATCGGACAGGCGCACCGCTGGGCCGCGGACATCGTCCGGTCCGGGCCGACCCTGCTGCCGGACCCGTTCGACGCCGACCCCGGCTCCCCGGGCGAATGGTCCGACTGGCTGCACAAGGGCGCCGCGGACCTCGCCGCCGCGGTGCCGGCCGCCGGCGAGAGTCCGGTGTGGACGTTCTTCGGTCCGCGCCCGGCGGCGTTCTGGCTGCGCCGGATGCTCCACGACACGATCGTGCACAACGCCGACGCGGCGCTCGCCACGGCTACCACGTTCGAGGTGGCACCGGACCTCGCGGCCGACGCCATCAGCGAATGGCTGGAGGTCCTGTCCGACCCGGTCACGACGACGTTGAAACCAGCCTTCGCCGCACTGCGCGGCACCGGCCAGACCCTCCAGTTCCGCACCGACACCGGCGTGGGCTGGCTGATCACCCGCACCCCCGACGGCGTCCGGTGGGCGCATGCGACGGACACCGCGGACGCGACGCTGGCCGGTCCCATCCGGGACCTGCTGCTGGTACTCACCCGGCGGCTGCCTGCCAGCCACGTCACGATCAGCGGCGACCGCGAGCTGGCCGACCACTGGCTGGCGCACACGGCGGCGTGAGGTCAGCTGTCGAATGCGTCGATGACGGCTTGGGTGGCAGCCTTGGTGCCCGATGCCGGGGATCCGTTGGGCAGGACGCGGATGTGCCCGCTCGCGTAGGCGGCGCGCACGGCGGCGCGGACCCGGCCCGCCAGGGTCGCCTCTCCGAGATGTTCGGCGAGCATGGCCGCGGCGAGGATCTGGGACGTGGGGTTGGCGAGGTCACGGCCGGCGATCGTCGGCGCGCTGCCGTGGATCGGCTCGAAGTAGGCGGCACTGTCGCCGATGTTGCCTGCCGGGCACATTCCGAGTCCGCCGATGGTCGCCGCTCCGACATCGCTGAGGATGTCGCCGAGGAAGTTCTCCATCACCAGTACGTCGAAATGGGACGGGTTCGCGACGAGATCATGCCCGGCGGCATCGGCGTAGCGGTAGTCGCGTTCGATGTCGGGGTACTGCTCACCGATCTCGTCGAAGATCTGCCGGAAGAAGGCGTAGCTGCGGAGGACGTTGCTCTTGTCGACGCAGGTGACGCGCCGGACTCCGTCGGCGGGCGCACCGCCGCGCCTGCGGGCGAGTTCGAACGCGTAGCGCACGACCCGCTCGACGCCGGGCCGGGTCATGAGCAGCTGGTCGGCGCAGGCGTGGTCGTTGCCGACGCCGAGGCCGCGGGCGAGGTAGAGGCCCTCGGTGTTCTCACGGACGATCACGTAGTCGATGTCCTCGGTGCTGCGCAGTGGCCGGTCGATCCCGGGCAGCAGGGTCATCGGCCGTTCGTTGACATAGGTGTCCAGCCCACCGCGGAGGATGCCGCCGAGTAGTCCGGCTTCGGTGCCGTCCGGCTTGCGTACGGACGGCAGGCCGACCGGCCCCTTGAGAATCCCGGCGTAGCCACGCAGCCTGGTGAAGGTCTCGTCACTGAGCGCGGCACCGGTGCGGCGGTAGGTGTCCGCCCCCGCGTCCTCTGTGGTGAAACGTAGGTCCACATCGGACCCGGCAGCCGCGGTGAGCACCCGCACAGCGCTGTCGACGAGCTCGGGGCCTATGCCGTCACCGGGGATCAGGGCGATCTCGTGGCTGTGTGGGGTGGTTGTCATCGACGCTCCTCAGCTGAAGCCGACCGCGCGAGTGTCGTCGTGGGCCGGCTTCAGCACCCGCGACCCGCCCAGCGTGGATCAACCCTGCCGAAGTTGTCAACATTGACGAACAACGTTGACAACCTCAAGTGGCGACCGTACCGTTTCGCCATCGCCGAGCGAGGAGGCTGATGCGATGGCGCACACGAGGATCGGCGCCGACACCGAGCTGCTGACGGCCGACGAGGCCGCGGAACTGCTCGGCGTGCAGCGGCAGACCGTGTACGCCTACGTGAGCCGGGGGCAGCTGACCCGCGCCTTGAAACCGGGTAGCAGGCAGAGCTGGTTCCGCCGGACCGATGTCGAGGCGATGGCCAGGGGCGACCGTGCCCAGCAGGCGGGCCGGAAGGCGCCCACGAACCGCACCGAAGTCACCGCGATCGTCGACGACCAACTGCTCTACCGGGGCCGCGACGCGGTGGAGCTGGCCCGCGCGGGCACGTTCGAGCAGGCCGCGGAATGGCTGTGGCGCGGGCACGACGGGGAACCGCCCACGTGGCGCGCGGTCGCCGAACTCCCCGAGGAGGTCGCCGCGCTGCCGCTGCCAGCCCAGTGCCTGCCGCTGGACCGCCTGAAAGTCGCCACGGCCGGTCTCGCCGCGGTGGACACACTGCGCTACGACTTGTCGGCGCACGCAGTGCTGGCCGTTGCCAGGTCCCTTTTGGACGCACTGGTCCGCTGCCTGCCATTGCGGGGTGAACGCCCGGAACCCGCGGGCCGGCATTCGTTCGCTACTGCCCTGTGGCCCCGGCTGACCTCGGCAATCGCCCGCCCCAAAGGCGTCCGGTTGCTGGACCAGGCACTGGTTCTCGTCGCGGACCACGGGCTCGCACCGTCCACACGCGCGGTGCGGCTGGCGGGTTCGGTCGACGCCGATCCATACTCGGTGGTGCTGACCGGAATGAGCGTGGCGAGCGGCCTCAAGCATGGTGGCTCGTCGCTGGCCGTACACGGGTTGCTGGACGACATCGGCGAACCGGCGAACGTCGCGGCCGCGGTCTCCGAGCACCTCCGCCGCAGCGGCTCGCTGCCCGGCTTCGGCCAGCCGCGCTACGTGCACGCGGATCCCCGCGCGGCGTTCCTGCTCGACGAGTTGCTCTCCGACAGCACAGTGGACTCGTCGCGGCTGCGCATCGTGCGGGACGTGATCGAGCTCGTCCGTAACCGTAACGACGAGCACCCGAACGTCGAGTTCGCACTCGGCGCACTGTGCTACGCCCACGACATGGTGCGTGGCGCGGGAGAAGCCATCTTCGTCCTCGGCCGCACTGCGGGCTGGATCGCCCACGCTGTCGAGGAGCAGGCCGGCACACACTGACCCACCGGTCGAACTCGCCGCCGAGCGGCCGCTGCTGTAGCGGCCCGCCGTCGGTCGTGCCCAATCAAGGTGCACCCGCCCCTGACCCCCGCACCGCTTGTTCGCCTCGGCCGCCGAGGCCTTTCGCCCCCCGCACTTGGAGAAGCAACGATGCTCGCCGTACTCGGTTTCCTGACCCTGGGCGCCTTCATGGCGCTCGTGATGCGCAAGTACGCGACGGCGTTCGTCGCGATCATCGCGGCGCCGGTCGCGACGGCGATCCTCGCGGGACGGGGCGGCGACCTCGGCGAGATGGCCATGGCCGGCATCGAAACGGTTGCACCGACCGGCATCCTGCTGCTGTTCGCCGTCCTCTACTTCGGCGTGATGATGGACGCCAAGCTCTTCGATCCCATCTCCAACGGGATCATCCGATTGTCCAATGGCGACCCCGTACGCATCTGCGTCGGCACCGCCGTACTGTCCCTGCTCGTCGCACTCGACGGCGACGGCACCACCAGCTACATGATCATCTGCTCGGCCTTCCTGCCGATCTACCGGCGGATCGGCATGAATCCGCTGGTGATCGCCACGATCGCGACCATGAGCCTCGGCGCTGTCTCGGGTTCGACGCCGTGGGGCGGGGCGGCGACCCGCGCGATCAGCGTGCTCCACCTCGACGCCTCGGACTACTTCGTGCCGATCATCCCATCGCTCGCACTGACCGCGCTTGTCATCATCGGAATCGCCTACGTACTCGGCCGCCGCCAGCGCAGGCGGATCGATCAGGCAGTGATCGCGGAGCTCGCGGCCGAGATCGCGCAGCGCGATCCCGACCGGGTCGGCGCCAGGAACTGGCGGTTGTGGTTCAACGCCGGACTGACCGTGCTGCTGCTGGTCCTGCTCATCACCGGCGTCGCGCCGCTGGTCACGTTGTTCATGGGCGGGTTCGTGATCGCCCTACTGGCCAACCACCCTCGCCTCGCCGATCAGGGCGAAGTGATCAGGCGGCACGCCGCATCCGCCGTCCCCGTGGTCATGCTCGTGCTGGGCGCCGGAATCTTCACCGGAATCCTGTCCGAGACGGGGATGGTCGACGCCATGGCGCAAGCTCTGCTCTCCGCGGTGCCGGATTCGCTCGGCAACCTGATCCCGCTGTTCACCGCTGTGATCGGCCTGCCGCTCAGCTTCTTCATGTCCAACGACGCCTACTTCTTCGGCGTACTACCTGTGCTTGCCGAATCCGCTGGGCAGTTCGGGATCGAGCCCTACGAGATCGCGCGGGCCGGTGTCATCGGGCAGATGCTGCACTCGGTCGGCCCCGCCTCCGCGCCGCTGTGGGTGCTGCTCGGACTGGTCAAAAAGGACCTCGGCGAGTTCCAGCGCTTCGCACTGCTGTGGGTGATCCTCGGCTCGTTCGCCTGGATCGGGTTCGCGGTGCTGACCGGTGCGATAGGCGTCAGCTGACCTCGACCACCCAGGTCTCAGACGCTGCGCAGCACCGAGACGACGGTGCCCAGCACCACCGCCTCATCGCCGTCGATGACGTCGTAGTCCGGGTTGCGCGGTTCGAGATAGACGTGGCCGTTGCGGCGGCGGAACACCTTGACGGTCGCCTCGCCGTCGATCATCGCGGCGACGATCTGGCCCGAATGGGCCTCGGGTTGCTGGCGCACCACGACGATGTCGCCGTCACAGATCGCGGCGTCGATCATCGAGTCGCCGCGCACGCGCAGCCCGAAGACGTTGCCCCGCCCGGTGAGTTCGCGGGGCAACGTCAGGACGTCGTCGAGATGCTCGTCGGCCGAGATGGGACTCCCCGCGGCGATGTCACCCACGACGGGCACGGGCACCGAGTCGGCAGCCGGTTCGCGCGTGGCGGACTCCCGCAGGAAGTCGCGCACGTCGATCGGCCGGGACATCGTCGTGCTGCGCCGCAGGAACCCCTTCTCCTCAAGGCTCGCCAAGTGCTTCGACACCGACGACGAGGACCGAAGACCCACGGCCTCACCGATCTCACGGGTGCTCGGCGGGTACCCGTACCTGACCACCCAGTCCCGGATCGTGACCAGGATCCGCTGCTGACGTAGCGGCAGGGCCGAGGCGTCCAGGTGCTCGAACACATCAAGATCGTCGTAGGCGGTCACCCGGGGAATGGTAGAGGTAGGCACCCACAATCCAACCACCGGACTCTGTCTCAACAGGGGGCTGACCAGTGCGTAACAGTTCTGCCCAGGATGTAACGTTTCGCGGCCTTGATCGCTTAGGTAGGAGATCAGACACCAGGCTTGGTCTATCGATACCACCGAGGGGATCTCCTTGCGTACTGCCAGAACCATCGCGGTTGCGACAGTGCTGTCGCTCACCTGCGGTGTCCTCGCCTTCTGGCCCGCTACCGCCGTGGCGCAGCCGCCAGCACCCGGACCCGACCCGTCGGCCGCCGCCGCTGCAGCCGCCGAGCGGGACCTGCGCAGCCAGTCCGCCGGTGCGGTCACGGTCCGCCGTGACGACCGGGGCACCGTCCGTTTCGTCGGCGCGGAGAGCGGCAAACCGGTACGCCGCCTCGCCGGCATCCAGTCCGCCTCCCCCGCACGCGCAGCGGCCGCCCACCTTCAGCGGTACGGCGCGCTGTGGGGCCTGCAGAACGACGGCGTCGACGTCGTGGCCACGGACGCGCATCGCGCGGCGGGCAACGACTCGGTGGTGCGGTTCCAGCAGACCATCGACGGCGTGCCGGTCTTCGGTGGCGAGCTTGCCGTGTCCCTCGACCCCTCCGGCAACCTGGAGTCGATCAACGGCGAGACCACGCCGCTCGCACCGGCCGGCGACAAGCTCACCGTCACGGCCGCGCGGGCGCAGCAGGCGGCCATCGCTGTGACGGCACGGGCCCACCACCTCGCGCGGAGTGGCCTGCTGGCTAGTGAGGCCGAGCCCTTCCTCTACGACCCCGCCCTGCTCGGCCCCGGCGGGAAGACCGGGCTGACTCCGGTGTGGAGGGTCGAGGTCACCGGCCCTGCGCACGTCCGGCAGGTGGTGCTCGTCGACAGGGTCCGGGGCGGTATTGCGTTGCAGTACAACCAGATTGCGCACGCCGACCGGGTGGTCTGCGACCGGAGCAACGTTCGCGACACCCTCACCAACGGCCAGCCGACATTGGCGTCCTGTACGACTTCCGGCGCGGCCCGCTCCGAGGGCGGCACGCCCAGCGCGGTCGCCGAGGTCAACGACGCCTATGAGCACATCGGCGACACCGCCGACTTCTTCGCCTCCCAGCTCGGGGTCGACCTGACGGCCCTCATCGGCAGCACGGGTGCCGACGGTCGCAAGATCCGCGCGACCGTGCGCTACTGCCTGCCCACGACCTTCGACCCCAGCTGTCCGATGGCCAACGCCTTCTGGAACGGCAACGGAATCTATCTCGGCAACGGCTTCGCCCGCGCCGACGACGTCGTGGCCCACGAGCTGGCCCACGGTGTCACGGAGAGGACCGCGAACCTCTCGTACTGGTACCAGTCCGGCGCGATCAGTGAGTCCATGTCGGACGTTTTCGGCGAGCTGGTCGACCTCACGAACAACCGCGATGCTGGGCCGTCCCGGCCGTGGCTGCTCGGCGAGGATGCGCCGACCGGTGCGCTGCGCAGTATGGCCGACCCCGGCGTCTACGACGCACCGGACCGGATGACCAGCCCGTACTACCACGCCCCGACCTGGAGCCAGAACGACTTCGACAACGGTGGTGTGCACGACAACTCCGGCGTCGGCAACAAGGCGGCGTACCTGATCTCCGAGCCGGGCACCCGCACGTTCAACGGGCAGACGATCTCGGGTCTCGGCTACACGAAGGCCGCGAAGATCTACTACCGGGCCCTGACGATGCTCACCTCCGGCGCCGACTACCTCGACCTGTACGGGGTGCTGCCGCAGGCGTGCACGAACCTCGTCGGCTCTGGCGCCGTCAGCAGTGCCGACTGTGCCGAGGTGAGCAAGGCCGTCACGGCGACGGAAATGAACAAGGACCCGGTCAGCGCCGACGCGAAGGCACCGGAGGCACCTGTCGGCTGCACCACCTCCGCCAAGCGGGACCTGTTCCTCGACACGTTCGAGCGCGACACGCTGGGCACCAACTGGTCGGTGACCTCGGGTATGTGGGGGCTCGCCACCGGCTACGCCAAGGGCGGCACCCGGAGCCTGTACGGTCTCGAACCCGACCGCGCCCTTGGCGAGCCGTCGAACACCTACGCCAGGATCACGAAGTCCTTCCTGGTCCCCTCGGGGGTCAGGACCTATCTCCGGTTCGACCACAACTTCCTGCTGGCCTACTGGCCGGGCGACTCCATGTACCCGCAGCGCGAGCACTGGGCAGGCGGCCGGGTCGAGTACTCGACCGACGGCAAGACCTGGCTGAGCGCGATGAGCTTGCCGTGGGACAGCAGCGGCGTCGTGCCGAGGACCATCAACCCGTACAACACCGACGGCACACCGGCCGCGACGTACCGCGGCTTCGGCGGGGACACGCACGGCTACGCCGCCAGCCGTCTCGACCTCAGCTCCCTGGCAGGCAAGTCGGTGCAGCTGCGCTGGCGGATCACCGCCGACCCGCAGGTGTTCCTCGACGGCTGGAACCTGGACAACGTCAACCTGTACGCCTGCGGGAGCGGCGCGCCGAGCGAGCCGCGTTCCTACACCGGCACGGGTGCACCGGGCACGGCGACGCTGAAGTGGACCGCGCCGTTGTGGCCCGGCAACGGCGGGCTGACGAAGTACAAGCTCACGATCACGTCGGTCTCGTCCACCAGGACCATCGACAACATCAGCCCCACGGCCACCAGCAGGGTGGTCACGGGGCTGGCCAATTCCGGGTACAGCTACACGTTCAAGCTCACGCCGTACAGCGCGGCCGGTGCGGGACCGTCGGTGTCGAAGAGGTTGGTGGGTGGCCGGATCTCGGTGACCGCATCGCCGACGACGATCAACCGCGGCGGCTCGACGAAGATCAGCGGGAAGGTCGTCCGTTCCGACAACGGTGTCGCCTACAAGGGCTGGGCCATCCGGCTCGAGGGCAGGCGGAAGGGTACGTCAACCTGGTCACTGGTGGCGACGGGCTACACCGGAACCGGTGGCGCGTACTCGTTCACCCGCAGGCCGGTCGCCAGCTGGGAGTACCGGGTCGTCTACCGGTCCGGTAACTCGAGCTACCTCGGGTCGATCTCGCCGAGCCGTACGGTGACGGTGCGCTGACCCGGTGGGGCCGGGACATCCCGGCCCCACCGTTTCCCCGTGGTCAGCTCACCAGCCGTGCTGACCCGGTTGCGGTGCCGGTGCTCCGAACGGCATGGGCGGCCGGAGGTCGAGGAGGTAGGCCACCCACGCCACTGCCGTCTGCGCGAAACCCAGCACCAGCAGGATGAATCGCGCCGCTGGCCATCTCCATGCCGTCCATGATCATGATTGTCACGAAGAGCATCTCGAGGGTGAGCGCGGGAACGATCGGCCCCGGTTTGCCTTCCGCGCACCGAGCAGCGCCACCACACCGGCGACGAGCATCAGGGCAGAGCTGGCAGCCGGGGTCGCCGCCGCCCGGCACGGCCCGGCTCGTCCCCACTCGACCCCGCTCGCATGGCCGCCACAATAATTCAGGAAATGGACGGCAGCGGGGCCGCGGTGGCCGGACCGCCACCGGGCGGCGCCGGTGTCAATGCCGACGGCGGCGGGCCTTCTGCCCGGCCTTGGAGTTCCGCTCCGTCTTCACGCCCTGCTCGATCCGCTCACCGATGTCCGGGTCGATGTTGTGCCAGTACTCGAACGCACGCTGCAGCACCGGCTCGGTGACGCCCTTGAGCAAATGGCCCACCACGTTGTCGACGAGCCGGTCGCGGGCGGCGTCGTCCAGCACCTCGCGCACCAGCGTCCCCGGCTGGCCCCAGTCGTCGTCCTCGGCGTGGGAGACGTAGGCGGACCGGGTGATCCTGCCGTCGGTCTCCCAGGTCGGCGGGCTGCCGTACCACATGGTGTCGGCCACGGGGCCGCCCTTGGAGTTGGGCGCGTACACCGGGTCCGTGCTCTTGTGGAAGGCCATGGCGCCGTCCTTGGAATAGGTGTGCACGGGCACGATCGGCGCGTTGACCGGCAGCTGCTGGTAGTTGGCGCCGATGCGGTAGCGGTGGGCGTCGGCGTAGGAGAACAGTCGCGCGAGCAGCATCCGGTCCGGGCTGGGCCCGATGCCCGGCACGAGGTTGTTCGGCTGGAACGCGGCCTGTTCGATCTCTGCGTGGTTGTCGGTCGGGTTGCGGTTCAACGTCATGCGGCCGACCTCGATCAGCGGGTAGTCGCCGTGTGGCCACACCTTGGTCAGGTCGAAGGGGTTGAACCTGTAGTTCTCGGCGTCGGCGTACGGCATGATCTGCACGTACATCGTCCAGCTCGGGAAGTCGCCCGCCGCGATGTGCTCGAACAGGTCACGCATGTGGTAGTCGGTGTCCGTCGCGGCCATCTGGTCGGCCTCGCGCTGGGTGAAGAACTCCGGCTCCTGGTCGGTCTTGAAGGTGTACTTGACCCACGACTGCTTGCCCTCGGCGTTGACCCACATGTAGGTGTGCGAGCTGTAGCCGTTCATGTGCCGCCACGTGCGCGGAATGCCGCGGTCCCCCATCAGCCAGGTCACCTGGTGCGCCGACTCGGGCGAGAGCGTCCAGAAGTCCCACTGCATGTCGTTGTCGCGCAGGTTGTTGTCGGCACGCCGCTTCTGGGAACGGATGAAGTGCTGGAACTTCATCGGGTCCTTCACGAAGAAGACCGGCGTGTTGTTGCCGACCATGTCGTAGTTGCCCTCGGAGGTATAGAACTTCAGCGCGAAACCCCGCGGGTCCCGCCAGGTGTCGGGGCTGCCACGCTCCCCTGCGACGGTGGAGAACCGCGCCACCAGCTCGGTCTTGGTGCCGGGCTGGAACAGTGCGGCCTTGGTGTACTGGCTGAGGTCGTTGGTCACCTCGAACCGGCCGAACGCGCCGCTGCCTTTGGCGTGCGGCTGACGCTCGGGGATCCGTTCCCGGTTGAACTGCGCCATCTGCTCGATCAGGTACGCGTCCTGCAGCAGGATCGGCCCGGCGGGACCGGCGGTGAGCGAATGCTCGTCGCTCTCCACCGGGATACCGGCGTCGGTGGTGGTGAATGCACGTGGGGCGTCGGTCATCGTTAGCTCTCCCTTTCCGTTCCGGTACGGGGAGCCGGGAAGGCGGCGGAGCAGGCAGGACACCGGCCCCAGAAGATGATCTCGGCTTCGTCGACCGCGAACCGGTGGTCCTCGCCCGGCGCGAGGCACGGCGCCGAGCCGGCGAGGCAGTCCACGTCCTCCGTCCGCCCGCACCCACGACACACCAGGTGGTGGTGGTTGTCGGCGACCCGGCGCTCGAACCGCGCCGGGTGCCCGGCGGGCTGGATCGAGCGCACCAGCCCGGCAGCCACACACGCCGCCAGCACGTCGTACACGGCCTGATGCGACACCGAGCCCAGCTCGGCGCACACGCCGGTGCGCACCGCCTCTGCAGTCGAATGCGGATGCCGCGCCAGCCAGACGAGCACCGACCGGCGAGGGCCGGTGACCCGCAATCCGGCTGACCGCAGCACGACCGCCGCCTCGGCGGCCGCCTGCCCGTCCGGAACTGTCACCCCCAGGAGCTACCCGATCTGGAATCGGTCAAACCAAGACCGGGCGGGGAGTTGTTCAGCTGAACACCGTCGCGCCGGGTACGGCATCGAGGAGCTGGCGGGTGTACGGGTCGGCAGGCGCGGACAGCACCTGCTCGACAGGGCCGTGCTCCACGACCCGACCGGCGCGCATCACCAGGACCTCGTGTGCGAGTGCGCGGACCACGGCGAGGTCGTGTGAGATGAAGAGGTAGCTCAGCCCCAGCTCGGCCTGCAAGGACGACAGCAGTTCGAGGATCTGGTCCTGCACCAGGACATCCAGTGCCGACACCGCCTCGTCGCACACCACGAGTTGCGGGCCGAGCGCGAGCGCCCTGGCGATGGCGACCCGCTGCCGCTGGCCGCCGGAGAGCTCGTTCGGGTACCGGTGTGCCAGCGCACCAGGCAGCGCCACCTGCTCCAGCAGCTCCACCACCCTGGTCCGCCGGGACATCCGGTCGCCGACGGCGAACGTACTCAAGGGCTCAGCAATGATCCGCTCGACCGTCCACACGGGATTGAGCGACGCGTAGGGGTCCTGGAACACCGGCTGCATCGCCCTGCGTGCGGCGCGCAGCCGTGCACCTCGCAGGCCCACCAGCTCCTGGCCTTCCAGCCGGATCGTGCCCGAGGTGGCAGGCACCAGCCCGAGCACCATGCGCGCGGTGGTGGTCTTGCCCGAGCCGGACTCGCCGACGATCGCCGTGGTCCGCCCGCGCCCGACGGTGAACGAGACGTCGTCCACCGCGCGCAACACCCCACCCCGGCCACGGATGCGGTACTCCTTCGACACCCCTGTCACCTCGAGCACCGGCTCGGCCGCGCCGGTCGAGGCACGGGTCGGGCCGGCGAGCGACGGCGCCGCGGCAACAAGCCGCTTGGTGTAGTCCTCCCGCGGCATGGTGAGTACCTCCCGCGCCGGACCGGTCTCCACGACCTCGCCCTCCGACATCACCACCACCCGGTCGGCTCGGTCGGCCGCGAGGCCGAGGTCGTGGGTGACCAGCAGCAGCGCGGTACCGAGCTCATCGGTCAGCCGCTCGAGGTGATCGAGGATCCGCCGTTGCACGGTCACGTCGAGCGCCGAGGTCGGCTCATCGGCGATCAGCAGGTCCGGACGGCAGGCAAGGCCGATGGCGATGAGCACCCGCTGGCGCATGCCGCCGGAGAACTCGTGCGGGTACTGGCGCGCACGGCGCGCCGGATCGCTGATCCCGGCCTGCCCGAGCAGTTCGACCGCCTGCCGCCAGGCCTGGCGGCGAGTGCACATGCCGTGCGCCACCAGGGTTTCTGCCACCTGGGTGCCCACCCGGGCCACCGGGTTCAAATTGGACATCGGGTCCTGCGGTACCAGCCCGATCTCGCGGCCGCGTAGCTGTCGCAGGCGGCTCTCCCCTGCGTGCGTGATGTCCTCGCCGCGCCAGCGGATCACCCCACCGGTGACCTGCCCTGCCCCTGGCAACAACCCCATGACCGCGTGCGCGGTGGTCGACTTGCCGGAACCGGACTGGCCGACCACGGCGACCCGCTCCCCCGGCAGCAACCGCAGGCTCGCGCCACGCACGGCGGGGGTTCCCCGGAACGACACTTCCAACTCGCTGACGTCCAGCAGCGGTTCGGTCATCGCGTGTTCCCCACTCCTCAGTCGGTCTTCGGATCGAGCGCGTCGCGCAGGGCGTCGCCGAACAAGTTGAATCCCAGGCAGATCACGGCCAGTGCGATACCGGGGAAAATGCCGGGCCACGGGGTGCGGAACAGGTACTGCTGCGCGTCGGACAGCATGATCCCGAGGCTGGGCTCGGGCGGCTGGATACCAAGGCCGAGGAAGGACAGGATGGCCTCGCCGAGCACGGCGGCCGGCATGATGACGGTCGCCTGCACGATGATGGCCGACAAAGCGTTGGGCAGGATGTGCTGGCCGAGGATCCGCCACGGCCCGGCGTGCATGGTGTGCGCCGCGAGCACGAAGTCGCTTTCCTTGAGCCGCAACGTCTCCGCGCGTACCACCCGGATCATGGTGGGAATCTGCGCAATGCCCAGCGCGATCGCCGCGTTGGCCAGCCCGCCTCCGTTGATGGCGGCAAGGCCGACCGCGATGATCAGGAACGGGAACGCCAGCAACAGGTCCGCCAGCCGCGAGACCAGCGCGTCAAGCCACCGCCAGTAACCCGCGAGCAGCCCGAGTGGGACGCCGAGGACGATCGAGACCAGCACCGCCAGCGCGCCGACCTCCAGCGAGGCCCGGGTGCCGTACAGCACGCGGGAGAGGATGTCGCGGCCGAGATCGTCGGTGCCGAGCGCGAAGCCGACGGTGCCGGGCTGCTGGAACGGGGTGGAGAAGTGCACGGCAGCCGGCGAGTACGGCGCCAGCAGTGGGGCGAACACCCCGGCGACGAGCACGATCAGGAGCAGGACACCGCCGGCCACACCCATCGGGTTGTGCCAGAGCTTGCGCAGCGCACGGCCCCGGATCCGGGCCGGCGGCGTGGTGGTGGTCGTCATCGGGCCCTCCCGGAGACTCGCATGCGTGGATCGATGACGGTGTAGAGGACGTCGACCAGCAGGTTGATCAGGATGTAGGCGCCGGTGATCACCAGCACCACTGCCTGGATCACCGGATAGTCGCGGGTGAACACCGAGTCCAGGGTCAGCTTGCCGATACCTGGCAGGCTGAAGATGCGCTCGGTGACCACTGCCCCCGCGATCAGGCCGCCCAGCTGCAACCCGACGATCGTGGTCACGACGATGAGACTGTTGCGCACGCCGTAGCGGAAGATCACCGCGCCGCGGCCGAGGCCCTTCGCCCGCGCGGTGCGGACGAAGTCGGCGGTCAGTGTCTCGACCATCGACGCGCGGGTCTGCCGTTGCACGACGGCCGCGTGGCTCAGTCCGAGGATCAGCGCGGGCAGCGTGAGGTAGTAGAGCCCGCGCAGCGGATGCTCGAACGGCGAGACGTAGCCGGAGGCGGGAAAAGCGCCCAGCTGCACGGAAAGATAGAGAACAGCGAGGATGCCGAGCCAGAAGGTGGGCACGGACAGGGCGAACAGCGAGAAGCCGTTGGCCGCCCACTCCGGCCATCGGCCCCGGAACACCGCGGCGACAACACCGAGAGCCATGCCGGCAAGCACCGCGATGAGCATCGCGTACACCGCCAGCTGCACGGTGACCGGCAGGGTCGCGCCGATCATCTCGCTGACCGGGGTCCCGGTGCGTACCGACTCACCGAGGTCGCCGGCGAGTACGTTCCGGACGAAGGTGAGGTACTGCACGGGCAGCGGCTCGTCCAGGCCGAGCTCGGCACGGACCGCGGCGATGGTCTCCGGGTCCGCCTCCTCACCGGCCATCGCCGTCGCCGGGTCACCGGGCAGCGCGCGAACGCCGACGAACACGACGATCGACGCGAGCACAAGGGTGACGGCGGACTGCCAGAGGCGATGGAACAGGTAGCGCAGCACGGTTCAGTCCTCCCTGTCGGCCACGAACGCGGCCTTGCCGAGCCGGACGACGCCGTCGGAGTAGACCTCGACCCCGGTGACAGCAGTGGTGTGGACCGTTATGTTGCGGATGCGGTGCGTGTAGACGATCGGGTTCTCCTCGTGGAGCATCCGTGTCATCTCGCCGTAGAGCGCGGTCCGCTCGGCCGTGTCGGTGGTGCGCGACGCCTTTGCCAGCAGATCGTCTACAGTGGACGATGCGAATCCGCCGTAGTTGGCGCTGGCTCCGGTGGCGAGGAAGCGCGAGGTGTTGCCGTCCGGGTCGATCCGGCCCGACCAGCCGAGCATCACAGCCTCGAACGTGCCGCGCTTCTGGACGTCCAGCAACGTCGAGTACTCGACCGGCACGATCTCCAGCGCGAACCCGCCCTCGGCCACGCTGGCCTGCAGTGCCTGCGCGAACCGCAGCTCGTCCTGCGTGTTGGACACCTGCATCCGTACCGGGTAGGGAACCTGCGCCCCGGCCTCGGCGAGCAGCCGGCGCGCGGCCTGCGGATCGAACTCGGGGCAGTCGTTGCCGGCCTCCGAGGCGTACGGCGTCTGCGGCGCGATGGGTGAGCATGCGGGCTCGAACCAGTTGTTGAACACCGTGTCCACGAGTGTCTGCCGGTCGATGGCGTGCGAGAACGCCGTCCGGATCCGCGCATCCTGGGCGATCGGCGTGTCGATCGGCTTGACCGGCTCGCCGACGCCGTCGACGTTGCCGGTGTTGATCGTGACGGCCTTGTAGCCCAGCGACGGCGACTGCAGCACCCGCAGGTCCTCTTCCCTGGCCAGCGCGTCCACGTCCTGCGGCGAGATCGTGTCGGCGACCTGGATGTCACCGGAGCGGAGGTTGGCCGCACGGATGTTGGCGTCCGACATGATCCGGTAGGTGATCCTGTCGAGGTGGACATTGCCGGCGTCGTAGTAGAGCGGGTCGCGGGTGACGGTGATCGAGGTCTGCGGCACCCGCTCGGCGAACCTGAACGGGCCCACGCAGACCGGGTTGTCACCGAAGTCGTCGCCGTACCGTGCCAGCGCGGCCGGCGACATGATCATCCCGGCCCGGTCGGCCAGCGCCGCGGTGATGGGCGCGAACGGCTGCTCGTACCGGATCACGACGTGCCCGGCGTCGCTGGCGGTGATGGTCTCGACCGGGCCCATCTCGCTGGCGCGCTGGGATTCGGCGAGCGTGGCGTGCCGCTGCAGGCTGGTCCGGACCGCAGTGGCGTCGAACGGCGTGCCGTCGGCGAAGACGATCCCGGTGCGGACGGGGATCGTCACCGTCAGCCCGTCCGGGGAGATCGTGGGCAGGTCGGTAGCCAGCTGGGGCACGACCTCACCACTCGCGTCGAGATCGTAGAGCTTCTCGCACATCGTGCTCATCACGTAGCGCGTGTACAGCGACGAGGACGTGGTGGGGTCCAGTCGGTCCGGTTCGGACGACAGGCCCATCACCAACTCTCCACCCTCGGCAACCCGCTGCGTGCCTACCGGGGTGCCGAAGTCGTCGTGGTGCTCCACCTTGCTCGCGGGATGTTGCACGGCAACACACGCGCTCAGCACGCCCACCGCCGGTATCGACAGCGCTATTCGCAAAGACCGGACAGACATGCGGACAACCTACTTCCGCGCATTGCGAATCCCATTTCGACCGTGTTAATCCGAGTTACGATCTCCATTCGGCCAATGGGTACACGAAATAGCGGCCCGGTAGTTCCGGGTCGCTATTTCGCGAAAATTTCCGGTTATCTTCCCGTGGCGTATCCCTGCATGCCCCGGGGGTTGGCTCCTGCTGACAGCACACCGGTTTCCGGGTCCCGCGCCACCGCGCACAGCCGGCCTTCCGACCACGGTTCACCCACCGTGACGCGGTGCCCGCGTTTCTCGAGCCCGGCAATGACCAGCTCACCGATTCGCGATTCCACGGTGACCCCGCCTGGCACCATCGCGCGCGGGTAGAACGAGCTCGGGAAGCTCTCGGTGTGCCAGTTCGGCGCATCGATCGCACCCTGCAGGTCGGGTCCACCACGAACGTTTTCGCACAATGCGACGGCCAGCAGGAAATGCACGCTCCACTGGTCCTGCTGGTCACCACCGGGGGTGCCGAACGCCATGACCGGCTCGCCCTCGCGCAGTGCCAGTGACGGGCTCAACGTGGTCCGCGGGCGGCGGCCGGGGGCCAGCGAGTTGGGCAGGCCCTGATCGAGCCACGCCATCTGCAGACGAGTCCCCAGCGGGAAACCGAGTTCCGGGATGACGGGGTTGGACTGCAGCCAGCCACCGCTGGGCGTGGCCGCGATCATGTTGCCCCAGCGGTCGACGACGTCGACGTGACAGGTGTCGCCGCGGGTTCCGCCGTCACGCGCGACCGTCGGCTCGCCCGCGCCGACGGGAACGTGCAGGGTGCCACCATCAGCCACGAACCGAACATGCCTGCTGAGCTTCGGTTCCCTGCCACCGGGCCGCCCGGGGCGCAGCTCGAACGACGCCTGGTCGCCGACGAGCGCGCGGCGCGTGGCGGTGTACTCCGCCGACAGCAGGGCCGCCGGCGACACGTCGGTGCCGTCGCCGTACCACGCCTCCCGGTCGGCCATCGCGAGTTTCGTTCCCTCGATGAGGGTGTGGTAGTAGTCCACGGTGCCGTAGTCCAGCTCGGCCGGCAGCAGCGCGAGTTGCTGCAGGAAGGCAGGCCCCTGGCTCCACAACCCGGCCTTGGCCACGGTCCAGCCGTTCCAGGTGTGGGTCACCGGATCCTCGTAGTGGGCGGAGAAGGCGGCGAGGTCGTCGCCGCTGAGGGTGCCGGCGTGCCGCTCGCCTGAGGTGTCCATTGTGGATGTCGCGGCCATCTTGACGATCGCCTCGGCGATGAAGCCCTCCCGCCACACCCGTCGCGCGCCCTCGATCTGTGTTTCCCTTGCGGCGCCGGCGGCCTCGCCCTCGGCGATGACGCGCCGCCAGGTTTCAGCGAGCGCAGGGTTCTTCAGCAGCGAGCCAGGTGCGGGCGGCTCACCGTCGCGCAGGTAGATCTCCGCCGAGGTGGTCCACTCGCTCTCGAACAGCTCGCGCACCGTCGTGACGGTGGCGCCGATGCGCTCGACGGCGGGATGCCCGCGTTCCGCGTAGCCGATGGCATAGGTCAGCACCTCGCGCAGCGTTTTGGTGCCGTGGTCGCGTAGCAGGAGCAGCCACGCGTCAAAGGCGCCGGGGACGGCCGCGGCCAGCGGGCCGGTGCCCGGTACGAGATCCAGCCCGAGCGAGGTGTAGTGCTCGATGGTCGCGCCCGCGGGCGCGGGCCCCTGCCCGCACAGGACTTTCGGCGCACCGCCCGCCGGCGCAAGGATCATCGGCACCTCGCCGCCGGGGCCGTTGAGGTGGGGCTCCACCACGTGCAGCACGAAGGCGGCCGCGACGGCCGCGTCGAAGGCGTTCCCATCGTCCTCCAGCACGGCCATCGCGGTGGCCGAGGCGAGCCAGTGGGTGGACGACACCATGCCGAAGGTGCCCTGAAGCGTGGGGCGGGTCGTGAACATCCCACGAGTATCGCCGTCAGCTGGTCAGCACGTCCAAGACATCTGTGACACCAATTAGATAGCTTATGGCTATGGAACGTCGGCAGCTCGAGTATTTCGTCGCCATCGTGGAACACGGCGGCTTCACCCATGCCGCGCGTGCGCTGCGGGTGGCCCAGCCGTCGCTGTCCCGCGCGATCGGCAAGCTCGAACACGAGTTGGGAGTGACGCTCTTCCACCGGGTCGGCCGCACCGCTGTGCTTAGCAACGCCGGAGAGCTCCTGGTCCAGCGAGCGCGGCTCGTCCTGCGTGACCTCGACGCACTGCGGGCCGCGGCGGGCGCCGTCGGACGTGGCGCGGCAGGGCGGGTGGACGTGGCGGCCACCTCGTCGTCGGCTCTGGAACCGGTGGTCAGCATCATCGCGGAGCTGCGCGAGCGCCATCCCGGCGTTCTGGTCAGTACCTCCTCGGCGCTGTCGGCGGCGGAGGTGGTCGCGATGGTCGTGCAGGGGCGCTGCGAGGTCGGCGTGTGCGGGAGTGCCGAACGGCCTGCAGGGCAGGGCCTGATCGCGCATCACCTGCGGGACGAGGAGTTCCTGCTCGTCGCCCCGCCTGGCACGAAACTCGGCTCCGGCGGCGACGTCGCCCGCGAGGAGCTGCGGGGTATGCGGTTCGTGGTCACCAAACCCGCGACCGCGGTACGCGCCCTCTTCGACCGGCTCGCGGCTGGCGTCGGCGAGCTGTCGGTGGCCGCGGAGGTCGGTGACCGCAGTGTGGTGCTGCCGATGGTGCTGCGCGGGATCGGTGCCGGCCTCATGCCGGACGGCTGGGGTGAGCTGGCCCGGCGCGCGGGCGCGGAAGTGTACCGGTTCACACCACCCGAACGGCTACCACAATGGCTGGTGCACCGGTCCGGACCTATCACCCCGGCCACCAAGGCATTCGTCGAGACAACCCTAGCGCGCCCCGAACCCCCAGCCGCCACCTTCTAGCCGCGGGTACCGATACGCCCGAGCGGCGCGGTGCCAACCAAGCGCGAGTCCCCCGTTCCAGCACGCGAGTCCCCCACCCAGGCGCGCGAGTCCCCCACCCAGGCGCGCGAGTTGCCCACCCAAGCACGCGAGTCGCCCCTTCCAGCACGCGAGTCGCCCACCCAAGCACGCGAGTCGCCTCGTCGGGCGCGCGAGTCCCCCCGCCCAGGCGCGCGAGTCCCCCGCCCAGGCAAGCGAGCTGCCCGCTCGTAAGAACCAGTCAAAGTCCGGACGGCAACTAAGTCCAAAACGGGGAACTCGCGGACCGGAACGGGCAACTCCCCGACCCCAGCGCGGGACTCGCGCACCGGAACGGGGGACTCGCGGGCCGGCGGGAGCGGAACGGATCATTAGCACAAGCTCCGGCGGCGCGGCAAATTTCCGCCTCACCGCCCGGCCTGTGGAACGGCGAGACGCCGCGAGATCACCACGCGCATGATGGCGCCGGCCGCGCTACCCCGTCGCGGTTCGCAGATCTCCCCAGCACTGAGAGGTTCCATGTCCACCGACAACAACCCTGACGCCGAACCCGCGCTTCCCGAGAAGCCGGGCCGGAGCAAGGGGTTCTTCATCGGCATCGGCGTCGCGGCTGTGGCGGTCGTCGTCGCTGTGGTGCTCGTCATCGTCAACGTCACCGGCTCGTCGACCACGGCCGGCCAGACGACGGTGCGCATCGGCGTGACCGACGCCGGTGCCGACCACTGGAAGACGTTCACCGAACTGGCCGGGGAGGACGGCATCAACGTCGAGCTGGTCAGCTTCAACGACTACACCCAGGCCAACCCGGCGCTGTCGCAACGTCAGCTCGACCTGAACCAGTTCCAGCACATTCTCTTCCTGGCCAACTACAACGTGTCCAACAACGACACGCTCACCCCGATCGCATCGACCTATGTGGTGCCGCTGAGTCTGTACTCCCGCAAGCATTCCGCGGTGGCCGACATCCCGGCGGGCGGCACCGTCGCCATCCCCAACGACCCGACGAACCAGGCCCGTGCGCTGCTGGTGCTGCAGTCCGCCGGGCTGATCACGTTGCGCGGTGGTGGAACCGTACTGTCCACTCCGGCCGAGATCGACGAGGAAGCGTCCACAGTGGAGGTGACACCGGTCGACGCCTCCCAGACCGTCGCCGCGCTCCCCTCCGTAGACGCCGCGATCGTCAACAACAACTTCGCACTCGACGCCGAGCTCGACCCCTCCCAGGCCCTGTTCAACGACGACCCAGCAAGCGCAGAGGCCGAGCCCTACATCAACGCGTTCGTCAGCCGCGCCGAGGACAAGGACAACCCGACCTACCTCAGGCTCGCGCAGCTGTACCGCGATCCCCGCGTCAGGAGCCAGGTCGAAGCACAGTCCAAGAACACCGCGGTGCTCGTCGACCGGCCGCAGAGCGAGCTGGAGGACATCCTCGCGCGGCTGGAGGAAACGGTCCGGACCGCACAACAATGACCGCCACACCACTGATCGAGTTCCGCAACGTCAGCAGGACCTTCAGCACCGGCGGTCGCACCGTCACCGCCGTCGACGATGTCGACTTGACGATCGAAGCCGGCGAGATCTTCGGCATCATCGGCTACTCCGGCGCCGGCAAGAGCACGCTCGTCCGGCTCATCAACGCGCTGGAACGGGTGAACTCGGGACAGGTTCTGATCGACGGCGTGGACCTGTCCACCCTGCGGGAACGCCAACTGCGCGAGGTCAGAGCCGGAATCGGCATGATCTTCCAGCAGTTCAACCTGTTGCGCTCCCGCACGGTGTTGGGCAACGTGGCGTATCCGCTCAAGATCGCCGGCTGGGATCGCGAACGACGCAAGAAACGGGTCGCGGAGCTGCTCCGGTTCGTCGGGATCAGTGACAAGGCATGGAACTTTCCCGACCAGCTCTCCGGCGGGCAGAAGCAACGGGTCGGCATCGCGCGGGCGCTGGCGACCAATCCGAAGATCCTGCTGGCGGACGAGTCGACCAGTGCGCTCGATCCCGACACCACCCGTGAGGTGCTGCGGCTGCTCAAGCGAGTCAACACCGAACTCGGTGTGACGATCGTGGTCATCACCCACGAAATGGAGGTCGTGCGCGAGATCGCCGACCGCGTCGTCGTCCTCGACCAGGGCCGGATCGTCGAGCAGGGCACCGTGTTCGACGTGTTCTCCGCACCGAAAACCGAGACGGCGCAACGGTTCGTCAACACCGTCGTACGCGACGCGCCGGACCGAACCGACCTCGACCGCGTCCGCGCGCGGCATCCCGGCCGGCTGGTGACGGCCCGGGTGACCGACACCGGCGGGCTCGGCGCCGCGCTCTCCGACGCGCTCAACCGGCACCGGGTGCGGTTCGAGATCGTCTACGGCGGAATCACTGCGGTATCCGGACGTTCCTTCGGCGGGCTGACGCTGGAACTGACCGGCGAGGACGCCGACGTCGACGCGCTCATCGCCGAACTCCGCGCCACCACGGAGATCGAGGAGATCTCGGGATGACACTCCGCCTTCTTCGCGCGTTACCGAGGCGCCGGTGCGCCCATCCGAGCCACGTCACCCGGGCTCGCAAGGAGCGTCCTGTCGGCACGATCGCGTGGACGCGCCGACTCGCGGAGGAGCGAGCATGACCATCGATTGGGACACACTGGGCCCGGTCTTCCTCGACTCCGTTGGGCAAACGCTGTGGATGGCGCTGACGACTCTGCTCGTCGGTGGGTTCCTGGGGCTGGTGCTGGGAGTGCTGCTCTACAGCACCCGCCCCGGCGGGATACTGGCGAACCGGTTCGTCTTCACGATTCTCAACGTCGCGGTCAACATCATCAGGCCCATCCCGTTCATCATCTTCATCACGGCGATCGGGCCGCTGACGATCCTCGCGGTGGGAACCCAGCTCGGCACGACCGCCGCGACCTTCGCGCTGATCGTGGCCGCGACCTTCGGCATCTCCAGGATCGTGGAGCAGAACCTGGTGACCATCGACCCCGGCGTGATCGAGGCGGCCCGCGCCATGGGGGCGAGTCCACTGCGGATCATCGTCACGCTCCTGGTTCCGGAGGCACTCGGTCCCCTGATCCTCGGTTACACGTTCGTGTTCGTGGCCGTGGTCGACATGACCGCGGTCGCCGGGGCGGTCGGTGGCGGCGGCCTGGGCGCCTTCGCCATCACCTACGGCTACCAGCGGTTCGACTGGGGCGTGACCTGGCTCGCCGTGATCACCATCATCGTGCTGGTGCAGGCGGCCCAGTTCCTCGGCAACTGGCTTGCCCGCAAGGCACTGCGCCGCTGAACCGTGCAACTCGCGCCAGAGCGGGCGACTCGCCGACCGGAGCGGACAACTCGCGCACCGGAGCGGGGGACTCGCGCACCGGACCGGGGGACTCGCGTGCCGGAGCGGGCAACTCGCGTGCCGGAGCGGGCAACTCGCGTGCCGGGGCGGGGGACTCGCGCGGCGGTCAGCCTACCGACGGGCCCATTCCCAGGGACTGTGGTGTGCTGGCGTCGGGTGAGGGCTGGTGCAGACCCTCGTCGAGCGGTCCGAACTCGGTCATCAGGGAGCGGCTGCCGCCCCATGGCGTCTGTTCCTCGGCGATCAGCGAGTTCGTGGTGAGCAGCAGCCCCGCCACCGACGCCCCGTTCTGCAGCGCGGAACGGCACACCCGCAGCGGGTCGATGATCCCCATCTCGATCATGTTGCCGTAGCGGTTGAGCAGCGCGTCGAAACCCTCGTCCTGGCCGAGGTTCCTGGTGCGCTCGACGACCTCACGCGCCGGGTAGCCCGCGTTGCCCGCGATGAGCGACGCCGGTTCGGACAACGCCCGCCGCACGATGTCCGCCCCTGCCGAGTAGTCGTCGTCGTGACCGGTGTCGGCCAGCACCTGCTCGGCATGCAGCAGTGCCGCGCCGCCGCCCGCGACGATGCCCTCGGCCATCGCGGCCCTCGTGGCCGACAGCGCATCCTCGACCCGGTGCTGCAGCTCCTTGAGCTCCGCCGGTGTGGCGGCACCGACCTTGATGACCGCGACCTTCCCGGTCAGCGCGCCGATCCGCTCGGTCAGCACGTCCTCGTCGATGCCGAACTGTGCGCGTTCGAGCTCCGCGCGCAGCTGGTTCACGCGGAACTCGATGTCCTCGGACGAGCCGGCCCCGCCGATGATCGTCGTGGAGTTCTCGTTGACCCGCACCTGCTTGGCCCGCCCCAGGTGCTCCAGCGCCATGGTCTCCATCGTGAACCCGGACTGCCGCGACAGCACTGCGCCACCGACGACTGCCGCCAGGTCCTCGAGCTTGTGCAACCTGCGGTCACCGAAACCGGGGGCCCGCACCGCAACGGACTGGAAGATGCCGTTGACGTGGTTGTGCACCAGCATGCTCAGCGCCGCCCCCTCGACCGTCTCAGCGATCAGCACGAGTGGCCGAGGTGCACGCATGACCTTGTCCAGCAACGGCATCAGCTGCTGGACCTTGGTGACCTTCTCGGCGCACATCAGGATGTACGGGTCGTCGAGCACCGCCTCGAGCCTGCCGGGATCGGTGACCAGGTAGGGCGTGAGGTAGCCGTTGTCGAACTCGAAGCCCTCGACGAAACTCACCGACATGCCGATGTTCGGCGACTCGTCGACAGTCACGACTCCCGTGTCGCCGACGGCATGCAGTGCCTTGGCGACGACCGCGCCGACGGCGTCGTCGTCGTTCGCCGAGATCGCGGCGACACGGGCGTAGTCCTGCTCCCCCGCCACCGGGTGCGCGACGTTCTGCAGATAACTGACGAGGTGGCCGACGGCCTGGTCGATACCGCGCTTGATGAGCACCGGGTTGCGCCCGGCCTCGATCGCCTTCATCCCCTCCCGGATGATGGCCTGAGCGAGCACGGTCGCCGTCGTGGTGCCGTCGCCGACGACGTCATTGGTCTTGATCGCGGCTTCCTTCACCAGCTGCGCGCCCATGTTCTCGAACTGGTTCTTCAGGTGGATCTCCCTCGCGATCGTCACACCGTCGTTGGTCACCACGGGCGATCCGGTGATCTTCTCGATGATCACGTTGCGCCCCTTGGGACCCAGCGTCGACTTCACTGCATCCGCGAGCTGGTCCACACCGGACAGCAACAGCTCACGGGCCTGTGAGCCGAACCGCAGTTCCTTGGCCATCGTGGGTCTCCTCCGTCACGTTCAGGGGGTGAGAATGGCGCGGCCCCGTACCCGGCCCGCGTCGAGATCGGCCAGCGCGTCCGGCGCCGCGTCCAGCGGATACTTCTTGGTGTGCAAGGTGACCTTGCCCGACTGGGCCAGCACCATCAGCTCGACGAGATCGTTGTAGGTACCCACGAGGTTGCCAATGATGTTGCGCTCGGTAGAGATGATGTCGATCGTCGGGATGTCGATGTTGCCGCCGTAGCCGATGACGAAATGCGAGCCCGCCCGCCGCGTCATCTCGAAGGCATCCTGCTGCGCGCCCTGCTCGGCGACGAAGTCGAGCACGACCTCCGCACCGTTTCCCCCTGTCAGGTCGAGCACCGCGTCCACCTGCTTGCCGTCGGCCAGAACCGTGTGGTCGGCGCCGAGTTCGGCGGCCAGCGTCAGCGCGTCGGCGTTGCGGTCCACCACTACGACCGTGGCCGCGGTGAGCGCGCGCAGGGACTGGATGCCGATGTGCCCGAGGCCCCCAGCGCCGTTGACCACACACACCGTGCCCGGATAGAGCAGCGGCACCGCCTTGCGCACGGCGTGGTAGGCGGTGATGCCGGCGTCGGCGAGCGCCGCGACGTCCGCGGGCTGCGTGGCCGGGTCGAGCTTGATGCACGCCCGCGCCGAGGTGAGCAGGTACTCGGCCATGCCGCCGTCGGTGTCGATGCCAGGGAACGAGCTGTTCGCGCAGTGCATGTCGTCGCCCGCCCGGCAGGCGTGGCACAGCCCGCACGTCGGTGTCGGGTGGAGGATCACGGTGTCGCCGACGTCCACATTGGTCACCGCGGGCCCGATCTCGTGCACCCAGCCCGCGTTCTCGTGGCCGATCGTGTAAGGCAACCGCACCCCGCTTTTCTCTTTCCACTGCCCTTCGATGATGTGCAGGTCGGTACGGCAGACCCCGGCGCCGCCGACCTTCACCACCACGTCGAACGGCCCTGTGGCCGTTGGCGCCGGCACCTCCTCCACGACGGGTTGCCGGTGGTACTCGTGGAGCCGGACCGCCTTCATGGTCTCCCCTCCTCGTGCTGGCTGTGCGGGTGCGGGTATCGGGCGCGCAGCATTCCGCGGCACACCCCGGAGTTGGCCTCCTGGCTCGTCCGGGTGAGCCTGGCGAAACCCAGGTACCGCGTGAGGTTCTCGGACGCGACGGGGTCGCCGGTACGGGGGTCGACGAGCAGCGGATCGCCGTCGCCTGCCGGTAACCCGAGTTCTCGCCTGCGCGCCCGGAGCCGCTCCCGATCCTCGCCCTCGGGTGCGTCGCCGAGCGTGAGCGCGGGCAACCGCGTGGCCTCGGTACCGGCGGCCAGCATCGCCCGGCAGACCCGGTCGGTGCCCGCGTACACCGCCTTGCGGACGAAGTCGGCACGCAGACTGTCCAGTTCGTCCACCGCCTCGCCCTCGAACGACGCGACGAAACCGGCCCGCGCGGCGACCCCGGTGTTGATCGCCTCCGCGGCGAAATGGTCCTGCAGCGCCACATCGAGCTCCGTCACACCGGGCACCGCAGTCACCGCGTCGTAGGCGTCGGCGACCATGAGGAACGCGAAGTTGGGCGCGCAGAAGTAGGTCGGCAGCCGCAGGCGGACGACGGCCCTGCCCGTGGCGCTCACCTCCAGCCGCTCGACGAACCCGAGTTCTGTCAAGGGTTCGTCGAGCTCCGGGTCGCGGACGGTGCCGAGCGCCGACCAGACCGCCGCCGTGAGGGCTCCGGTCCGGCCGGCCCCGGCCTGCGTGGTGGCTGTCATGGGTTCGGCGCGCCCACCGGCTCGACCTTCGCCGGCCGCTCCAGCCGTAACTCGGGTGGCACGTCGATGTCGTAGAGCCGGGCCGCATTCAGTCCGAGGATCTTCTTCTTCTGTGCCACCGTGAACGGCGCGAAGTCCGACAGCTCCTCGTCGTCAGGCATGTTCCAGTCGACGAAGCCCTCGATCTGCCACTTCGGTTCCCAGATCGCGTAGTCCGCGCCGAAGATCAGCTTGTCCTCGCCGAGCCAGAACATCAGCTCGCCCATGACCTTCGCGAAGAACTTCGGCCGTGCGTGCATCAGCCCACCGATGACGACCGCGAGTCCGGCGTAGACGTTGCGCTCCTGCGTCGCCATGAAGCAGAAGTCCTCGATGCGTGGCAGGCCGACGTGCTCGACGATGAAGTTGAGCTCCTGGAAGTCGGTCGCGACGTGGTCGACATCCGAGACGTCGAAGGCATCCTTGTCCAGTGGCCAGATCGTTGGTCCCTTGTGGACATGGATATTCTTGATACCCAGTTCCTGGCACCGCTCCAGATACCGAGCGGCCTCGGGGTCGGTGAGTTTCCACCCGCGCGAGTCGCCGCGCCATTCGGCGGTGTAGAGCTTGACTCCCTTGCAGTTGTACCGCTTCACCCGTTCTTCGAACGCCCGCATTCCGGCGTCGCCTTCACGCGGGTCGAAGTAGGTGTTGACGAGGAACTGGCCGGGGTGCCGTTCGGCCATTGCAGCATTGCCCTCGGTGGTGTTGAAGCCGTTCGTGTACCACTGCCGCAGGTTCGTCGGCTGAAAGATCGCCATGTCGACGTGTCCGACTTCGAAGAGGTCGTGCATCATCAGCTCTTCGGAGTACTTCTGGAACCGGTCGATCGGCCAATGCGTTTCAGCCGGGCCGAGTCCCTGGTAGGCGTGGAAACATTCGATCCAGCCCTTGGCGAACTCCTCCTGACCCGGTACCCAGTTCTGCGGGCTCGCGTCCCAGAAATGGGTATGCGTGTCGACGACGAAATACTTTTCGCCATCCTTCTCGTACATGTTGCCCGCCCTTCGGTCGAGTTACTTCTGTGAACGCACCGGTTTGAGGTCGAAGTCGAGGTACTCGGCGGCGTCCTCGGGATTGGCGAAGAAAATGGTGCGGTCGTCGAGGTGCACCATCCGGCCGTAGTGGGTGGACATGCTCTCCTCGAACTCGGCGGAGTTGAACCAGCCCTCCTCCTCGCCGGCAGCCTCGTCGATCTCCGAGTAGTCGATCTCCATCTTTCCTATGGCGTCGACACGAATCATCGAAGGCAGCGGGGTGATCGTGACGTTGTCCTTGTGGCCCATGACTTCGGCGACCACCTCACCAACCTGGTTGTTCATCAGGGTGAAGCCGCACTTGTTGGAAGCGGTCGGGTCGACCTTGAACGGGCTCTTGGCAGGTTTCACGGTGGTCACTGGGCCAGCTCCTTCGGTGTTTGCAGGTGCAGTTCGGACAGGATCCCGTGGAAACGGCTCTTGACTCGGTCGAGACCGTCTTCGAAGCGGTGCGGTTTGGCGTCGGGCAACGACCACAGCGGCTGCAGCGTCCGAGCGGCCTTGATACAGCGCGGCACCCAGGCGCTCAGCCAGTCCTGCATGAGCTTCGTGTTGTGCTTGGCGAACTCCTTGTCGTTGACCAGCAGGTCGAACATCACCTTGGTGTAGCGCAGGTCGCGCTCGGCGTAGTCGTACTCCTCGGCGCCGATCAGCGTCGGCGTCACGAAGTCGCCGTTGGCCGGAGCTGCCTGCTGGACGAGGTGGCTGCGGAACAGCTCACCGACCAGTGGCTGGAACACGACGTTGGCGGCGAAGACAGCTTCGCCCCAGTCGTCGACGGCGGTGAGCAGTTCGGCCGTCTCGCGAACGCCTTGCCAGGCCTGCTCGTCGTTCCACGTCGCGATGTGCGCCCCGCCGTCGAACCCGTCGATTTCCTCACTGAGCGTCAGGTTGTACAAGGCCAGGTCCTGTGCGGCCCGGATGATGTGCATGCTGTTCACCGCGATGGCGGTGTTGTGCATGTTCGTTGGTGCCCTGCGGTTGGCGTTGGCGAACAGGTACAGGCCCAGCCCGTGGTCGACGTGCATCCAGGCACCCACGTGCTGGGCGACGAAGGTCACCCAGTTCCGGTTCCACTGCTCGAACGCCTTCGACTGACGCGCCGCCTCGACGTTCTGGTTCAGTTGACGGACGACATTGGCGTTGTAGCGGTAGAGGGTGAGCTCCCATTCCTCGTTCGGGTCGCGGAACTCGTGCCACCCCAACGCCGGCCACTCGTAACCGGCACCGCCGGAGCCGGGCCCACGCTCGGGGAGCGGCCGGTCGGAGCCCCACGCCTTGAGCGCGGTCCACTCGAGCGGGTAGCCACCGTTGCCGTCGGCGAAGCCGTAGAGCCAGCCCTGGGACAGGTAGTGCCGTGGGTCGGGTTGTACCTCGACGGTCACATCCTCGTAGTGACTCCGCTTGCGTTTGGCGGGACTGTAGTAGTTGAACTGCCGGTCGTTCGAGTCCGGGAACTCCTTCGCACCGGCCTCGGCGTCGGTGAATACAGGTTTCGGAACGCTGCGTTCGCTCGTGGCTGTCATCGACTTCTTCCTTTACCTCACAAGGCTTTCCCGTCGTCCGCCTCGCCAGTTGTGGTGAACTTGTCGTAGAAGATGCGCTTGTCGTCCGCTCCCAGTGCAGGCAGCAGATCCAGCGCCGCCTCCACCATCGGTGGTGGACCGCAGACGTAGACGTCGGCGCCGGTGAGGTCCTTTTCGGACCACTGCACAACGTCGGTGATCAGGCCGGTCTCACCGTCCCAGTCGTCGTCACCCGGCTCGGACAGCGCCGGCACGAAGGTGAAGTCCGGCAGTTCCTGCTCCAGCTCGCGTAGTTCCTGCTCGAAGCACAGGTCCCTGCGCCGCCGCGCGCCGTAGTAATAGGTGGCCTTCCGGTCGATCCCGCGCTCCAGCATCGAGCGCAGCAGCGCCAGGATCGGTGCCATCCCGGCGCCCCCGCCCACGAACACCAGGCGGGCGTCCGGCGCATCGCGCAGAGTGAAAACCCCATAGGGCCCTGCGATCTCGAGCCGGTCACCCACCTCGACCCGGGTATCGAGGAAGTGTGAGAACAGGCCGTCCGGATAGATCTTGATGACGAACTCCAGCAGCCCGTCGGGACGGCTGGACGTGTTGGCCATCGAGAACGACCGGGTCTCTTCGGTGCCGGGTACCGCGAAGTCCATGTACTGGCCGGGGAAGAACTTCAGCTCAGTGGGCTCCACCAGGCGCACGACGAGATGACGCAGGTCGTGCGTGAGGTGCTCGTTGGCTACGACCTCCGCGACGGCCTCCTGGATCGGCAGTCCAGAGTGGATCATCTCCTCGTCGTAGTTGAGCAGCTCGATCGTCAGGTCCTCGTAGGCGTGCGCACGGCACAGCAGCGTGAACCCTTCCTCCTTCTCGAAGTCGGGCAACGCGAACGTGGAGTACCGGTCGTACTCCACATCGTCGCCGTCGAGAATGAAGGACTTGCACGAGGCGCACTGCCCCTCCTTGCATCCGTGCATGAGCATGACGCCCTGCTCGAATGCGGCGCGGAGGATGTTCTGGTCCTCATCGACCTCGATCTCGATGCCCACCGGCTCGAAGCGCACCAGGTGTTTTTCTCCCATGGCTTCCCCATCACAAGGTGAACAACGGGGGAGGGCCCGCGCTGCGGGGCCCTCCCACGGGGTTCTCCTCAGGTGTTCGTCGGCGCCGGCCTGCCGGCCGGGCCCTGGCGGTTGTAGTCGGCCTGGAACGCGGCACGTTCCTTGTCCGACATCTGGTTGAGCACAACGTTGGGGCTCTGCAGTTCGGGCATGCGGCGCAGGTGGTCCAGCGTCCACATCTTCTTCCCGTCGAGGTCGAGGTGCGGCTGGGCGACCATCGTCTTGCCGTCGTCACGCACACCGCCCATGTCGGTGACCACGTCGGCCCAGTTCCAGCCGTGGTAGAGGGTCTCCCACTCGCGGTGACCGATCAGCTGCCCCATGTTCGGCGTCTCGCGGCCCTGGAAGGTCGGGCGGAACGCCTCGACGTCGGTCCAGCGGCACGGCTCCGAGCAGTAGGTCCGCCACTGCCCGTCGACCTCGTCCATCACCATGTCCTCGCGGATGAGGCACGGCACCATGCAGGTCCAGCAGCGGTGCGGGTACACGTAGTCGACGTCCTCGGCGACGATCGGGTGGTGCCCGTTCGGCCGCGACAGCCGCGCGTAGTTCTCCCACCACTTACCGTACTTGTCGTACCAGCCCGGGTACTTGTGCTCGAACCACTCGAAGTCCTCGTCGGTCATCGGGTCGATACGCCAGTAGTTGGCCAGCCAGCCGGTGGCGAAGAACTGCGCGACCTCATGCACGTAACCCTTGTTCCAGATGCGGTTCCACGCCTCCTCGATGAGGTCGTGCGGAATGACCAGCCCGTACTTCTCCAGTGGCACCAGGTAACTGCGGTAGTAGTCGTCGTAGATCCAACGGCGCCACATTTCCGCGTAGCTCTCCCGGTCCTTGCGGCGGTCCTTGGTGCCGTACTCGATGAACGTGCCGATGGCCGCGTCGACCACTGCGTGGTTGTTCCACCACGCGTAGCGAAGGTCGCGTTCGAGCAGCTGGTGGTTACGTTCGTCGGACAGCGCCATCAGCAGCGTCGCGTAGCCGTTGCTGATGTGCCGGGACTCATCGGACTGCACCGAGTGGAACACCGTCGGCAGCAGGTAATCGCCGTTCGCGGCCGCCTCGGCAGGCATGGCGACGAAAAGCGTGTTGGTGAAGGCCGTCTCCGCCACGATGGTGAGGTAAATGCTGGCGGCGGTGATGGCGTCACCGGTGATGAAACCTTCGGCGAACTGCCGGCCGATCGTGCCGCAGTAGTCGTTGTGGAACTGCCGCAAACTGGTGTTGAAGCCGGCGGGGTCGATGTAGTTGTGCATGTAGAGGCGCTTGAGGTTCTGCTGGATCGTCGAGTGCCGAACCTCGTCGATCATCTGGATCGCCTGCCCGTTGTGCAGCTCCGGGTTGGGTACCGTGCGGAACAGCAGCGGCATGGCACGGGCCGCCGAGATCTCCGGAAGCGGGATGATGCTCAGGAACAGCTTCTGCCATTCCAGCCAGCGTTCCTGTACCTGGCGGAACATATTGCCGCGGATCGCGCCGTCCTCGGCGCCGTATACGCGGTGGTCTTTTTCTTCCTGCATGGGGAAGTAGGAACGCAGGACCTGCTTGAGAGGGTCCTTTTTCTTGGCTTTACGGAACGTGTAGTCAGTTCCGTACTGCGAGACCGGCTCGTGATAAACCGGCTCCCAGGACAGTTCCTGGATCTTCTGGTGGGCTTTCGCCACGCTCTGACGGCTCATTGATCACTCCTTGCGTGGGCATGCGGTCTCTGCGCCGATTACACGCGCGTTACGCTTCGCCGCGGGTCTCAATATGAGACGCCGCTGACATGGGGTTTCAGGGGTCGTCGAGCATTCTCGACCGCAAGTCGGCGAGCTCGGCGCGAATGTCGTCGGTGATACGCGCATCTCCCTCGAGCCGGGGCGAGATTCCGAGCGCACGTAGTAACTCGGCGGCGGGTTCGCCCGGATGTCCGCTCTCACCGAGCACGGGATGCAGGCCCGCATCGACGAGATGCTGGAAGACGACGTTGACGATCGTCCACGGGTTGTATGACTCTGCAGGTTCCGGCATCGGCAACACCTCCCGCGCTCACCATGAGAACGCGATTCGCGCGCCAGGCGCGTCTCAATTTGAAACACCGGACCACAAGGGCGATGCTGGAAGCGGCGACACAACGACGTGCCGACGGCGGGAGGACATCGTGGTGGATATCGCCGACATATCGCGGCAGCGACCTGTCCAGCCCGACGATGTGCGACTCGCGCATACGCGCCTGCGCTTCCTCGCCCACGACGCCATCGAACCGGACGAGGTCAGGGAAGCGATCCTGGCCTCGTGGTGGCGCTCCCGCGAGTTCGAGGTGCCCGCCGACCGGATCGACCTGCCGTACACGCAGGATCGCGACCTGGACACGCCGTTTATTCACAGCGGGGAGCCGATCCTCGAACGCCTCGGCGACCAGCTCGCCGGCCAGCCCATCAGCCTCATCGTCACCGACCCCACCGGGCTCGTGCTCACGCAGCGCACCGGCGACACCGACCTGCACCGGCACCTGGAGTCGGTCGAGCTGGTTCCGGGTTTCAGTTACGGGGAGCGTTTCGTCGGCACCAACGGCATCGGCACGGCGCTGGAGGACGGCGGGCCGACCCACGTGTTCGGTCACGAGCACTACGCCGAGAACCTGGAGAACCTCGCGTGCGCCGGGGTTCCGATCCACCATCCGATCTCCGGCAAGACGATCGGCGCGGTCGACCTCACCTGCTGGCGCAAGGACGCGGGCGGGCTGCTCGTGGCACTCGCACGCTCGACGGCCGAACAGGTCCGCCAGGCCCTGCTCACCCACAGCAACGTGCGCGAGCTAGTACTGTTCCAGGCTTACCTGCAGGCGTGCCGGCGCACCACCGGCATTGTGCTCGCCTTCAACGACGACATCGTGATGATGAACGACTCCGGCCGGAAACTGCTGCAGCCGGCCGACCAGTCGATCCTGCTGAGCCACGCCAGCCAGGAGCTCGCCGACAACAGGCGCGCCACAGCCGTTCTCGAGCTGTCCACGGGCAGCAAGGTGCGGATGCACTGCCGTCAGGTGCCTGGCAGCAGGGAAGGCGATGTCGCGGGTGGCGTGCTGTCGGTGAAGCTCATCGACAACGACGAGGAGAGCCTGGGGGGCTCCGTGCCGATCCTGCCGATGTACCTGCCCGGCGTCGTCGGCTCGGCGCCGCAGTGGTTGCGTTGTGAGCACGAGGTCGACGCCGCCTACGCCAGGGGTGAGTGGATTGCGCTGGCCGGTGAGCCCGGAACGGGCCGCTGCACACTGGCGCGGGGCGTGCACCTGCGCCGGCACCCCGCCGGGCGGTTGCGCAGTCTCGACGCCGCGCAGGCGGGCGGGGACTGGGAGAGCGTGCTGCGCGGTGAACTCTTCGCCGACCACGTGGACACGGTGGTCATCCGCGACATCGACCGGCTCGATGAGCGCAAGGCCGCGAGCCTTGCGGCCTTGCTGGGCGAGCTTCGGCGGCACGACGGCGACCACGCTCCATGGGTGGCCATCACACTGGCACCCGACGCCGAGACCAACCCAGAGCTGGCCGAACTGATGGCGTTCGTCCCGCACACCGTGTCCGTGCCGCCCTTGCGCCGGCATGCCGAGGACCTCAACGAGCTGGTGCCGCTGTTCCTGAGCAGGCTCGCCCGTGACGGGACCCTGCGCTGCTCCCCCGCCGCGTTGCATCTGCTGATGCGCGCGACCTGGCCGGGAAACGTGGCCCAGCTGTACCGGGTGCTCAAGCAGGTGGCCAAGCACAGGCGCAGCGGCACCATCCAGCCGAAGGACCTGCCTGCGGAATACCAGACGATCGCCCGGCGAGCGCTGAACCGGTTCGAGGCGATGGAACGCGACGCGATCGTGCGCTGCCTCGCGGATGCCGAGGGCAACAAGGCTCGTGCTGCGAAGCTACTCGGCATCTCGCGCGCGACGATCTACCGCAAGATCCACGAGTACGGCATCGTCACCGCCGATCACTGACCGCCCAATACCCCAGACCGCTGGTCTTCGCCGGCTGCCATCAGATTGGCTCCTCGATACCGGTCTGCAGTACAGCAGCGCTCTGCGCGAGCGCCGCCTGTCCTGTCGATCGAGAGCCCGTGGGGGTCACCATGAGAATGCGCCGGTATCGCGAAGTGCGACATCGGAAGCATCGTTGCCGGACATCGCTGCGCCGCTCGGCCACGTTACTGACCGCAAGCCTCGCCACACTTGCGGCCGCGCCGGTGCTGGCCGATCTGGCGTTGCAGGAGCCACCCGGTCCGCTCGCGGCCAGCCGTGGCGCAGTCGTCACCGCGCTTCCGCCCGCCGAGACCATCATCAGCACACCGGCCTGGGTGGAGCACACCGTACCGTCGGTGCCGCTGCCCGAGATCAGCGCGCCGGAACGCGTTGCAGGCAACAGCCAGCCCGCGGGAGCGGTGTCCTATGCACTGGTCGGCGGCATTCCCGACGTCGCGCTGTCCGCGTACCGCAACGCCGCCGGCTCCCTTGCCCAGACGGCGCCCGGTTGCGGTCTGGAGTGGACGGTGATCGCCGCGATCGGACGCGTGGAGTCCAACCACGGACGCTACGGCGGAACACAGCTGTACGAGGACGGGAGTACCCACCCGGTGATTCGCGGGATCCCGCTCGACGGCCGGACCGGCGTCGCGTTGATCCGGGACAGCGACGGTGGCGCACTCGATCAGGACCCCGTTTTCGACCGCGCGGTCGGGCCCATGCAGTTCATCCCCGGTACGTGGCGCGCCTATGCCGTGGACGGCAACGGCGACGGCGAGGCCGATCCGGACAACATCCACGACGCCGCGCTCGCCGCGGGTACGTACCTCTGCGCTGGTGGCGGTGATACCCGTGATCCGGCTCAGCTGCGGGCGGCGGTCTATCGCTACAACCACTCAGAGTCCTATGTGGACATGGTGTTGACCATTGCGACAGCGTACGGTCGTGGGGAGGTTCCGGTGCTCCCGGCGCGACCGGGCGGGGCTCCATCGACCCCATCGACCACGCTGCCGCCAGCCACGAAAGACACCGTACCGCCGAGTGCCTCGGTCACCTCGACCCGGCCGGCACCGTCCACCGACGAGAGCCCCACTCCGTCCACTCCGGACACCACGACCACACCACCGGCCACGAGCACCACCGAATCCAGCCCGCCGAGCACCACCAGTACGACACCGCCACCGGACACGACCTCGACCGGGGTTCCGAGCAGCACGACGACCACAACAACCACACCGGCACCCGACGCTGAGCCCAGCACCACGACCACACCGAGCACCACTGAAGCACCGAGCACGACAGCGACAACGGAAACGACGAGCACGACTCCGGTCGGCTGAGACGGGCGAGCCGGTCCGGCTACGGACATCCGCAGCCGGACCGGCTCGTTCTCCCCCCTGGTATCCGCGAGGCCTAGACCGACGCCGCGGCGGGCACGGAGGCAGCGACGGGCTCCCGGTCGGCTTCGCCGCCGGTACGCTCCTGCTGCTCCTCCCCCTCCGTGCCACGCCGTTTGCGGTTGAGCCACGCGGCGAGCAGCAACGGCATCGTCAGCGCCGTGCACACGTTCACCACGATCATGTGTTTGACCAGGTCGGAGCGGCCATCGGAGAGCATGACCGCCCAGAACTGGATGAACGCCGCGGCGATCAGCGCAAGGCCGAGTTTGCCCACCGCCTGCACTCCCGGCTCGTCCGCCCGGTGGTAGGTGACGGTCAGGAACACGATCAGCGCGACCAGCCAGTAGCCGCCGAGCAACACCGCAGGCGCAACCTCGAATGCCGTGAAGGCGAAGGTGTAGGACTCCATGCGGTGGTCGATCTGTGTGGCCGGAAGGCCACTGCCGGCCAGGTTGCTGCCGGCGTAGTCGTCCGGGAGCCGGAACTCCGCCGCACCTTCCATTCCGGTACCGACGAGACCCGGTAGCCGCGCCGGATGTGTCAGGTAGAACAGGGCGATCTCGGCGGGCGTGACCTTCTCGGTGAACTCGGCGTAGGCCGGGTCGGTCGCCACGCTGTCCTCCGAGAGGATATGGGTGCCCGATCCACTGGCCAGTGCCGGATCCAGGCCGAACCATTCCAGATCGCCTGCGGGATCGGGACTCGTCGGCAGAATGGTGCCGAAGACCTGGTTGTAGGCATTGACCATGGTGAACCGCTGCGGCTGGCTGGTGAAGTACAGCCCACTTACCGCGGCAAGGCCCAGTGCCAGCATCACGGCGAAACCGCGGGTGAGCCGCTGGGCACGATGGGCACCTGCCGCACGGCGGTTCCAGAGCAGCGCCACCACGATCACCGGCAACAGGCTGATCATCTGCGTCTTGCTGGCGATGGCGAATGCCGCAATGCTCGCCACGAGCAGGTAATGGTGCCACTGCGGGCGATCGGCCCGGAAGAACATCAGCAGTGCCGGGCAGAGCAGGAGGACGGACAGCAGTGCGGCCGGCTCGGAGTAGGGCGAGATGAAGTACCCCGCGACACCGGGGTCGGCGAACAACAGGCCGATCGCCGAGACGACGACGAAGCGCAGCGCGACCCTGCCGGGCAGGACAGCCACCAGCCAGCCGAGCGCGAACGCGACGATCGCGATACAGATCACCGCCAGTGCTCGCAGATCCAGTGCGCCGGGCAGGCCGAGGACAGGCGTGAGCATCCTGGCCAGTCGCAGCAGCGCAAGGTGCGACGAGTAGTAGGCCTCACCGGTGCCGTTCGCGCCACAGGTCTCGCCGTAGTAGCGATGCTCCACCCACGTCGGGTAGACGAGCTCGTTGCCCGGTGCCTGCCACGGCCGGTCGTCCCGCAGGCCGAGCTCACAGAACAAGCGGTGGCCGTCATCCTGGTCACCGAGGCCGACCGGATGCGGCAGGAACACCCGCACCACCAGAATGGCCCCCCACAGCACCGTTGTGCCGACCGCGACCAGAAGCTGGTACCGGTCGATGGCGTCCAGGACCCGCCTCATCAGGCCTCACCCTCACGAATCGTTGTGGACAGTGAGCCGATGATCGGCTGCGCTCCCGCGGGCACCAGCAGCCGGCACTGGGCCACCGCCGGGGTGACGTCCGGGTAGGCCACCGCCTGTATGCGGTAGTCGGTTCGCCGCACGTCCCTGCCGAGGAACTCGCTGACGATCGGCGTGCACGAGCGTTCAGCCCACTCTTGTGGAATGGCAGCCGGATCGACGTCCCCCGGTATCGGGACCCAGCTTCGGACGGATTCGGCGACATGCTCGCGGCTGCACGGCACGGCCACGCCGACGGCGTCGAAGCAGCGCCGGAAATCGTCACCGGCTCTGGTGCGCAGGATGTCCTTCATCGACTGCGCCATCGTCGGCAGCTGACCTTCGGCGCTCGGCGACACGTCGCAGCGGTACATCCGCTCGCCACGGGCCCATTCCTGCGGCGTCGGCACCCGCGGCCAGGCCGCAACGAACCAGTGTTCGTCGTAGTACTCGGCACCGAGATACGCGGCGAGCTGGCTGCCGTCGCACAGCTCGCGCGTGAGCGCAACCGTCGCTTCGCGACCGGGCCGCTCCCCGTCCACTGTGCCCGCGTCCTCTGGCAGTTCGCCCACCAGATAGGTCTCTGTCTGATGTGGCTGATCGCACGGAACCGGCGGTGCCACATCACTGAGGCTGGAGGCTTCGAACTCCGTCTGGAACTCGTGGCAGGTCCCGACCTGCTGGCTGTCGCTTCGAACAGCACCCTCGTACGGGTCTTGGATGTCCCAGGCCACAACAGTGCCCCAGATCGCGAGAATCGCACCGGCCAACGCAATTATTCTTGCCACGCACCATGGACGCCGTCGCCATGACAAACATGTCGCGGAGGCTGTCGAATACCCCGTCCGAGCCATCGCGTGATGAACGAGGTGTCTCGCCGGTCCTTTTCGGTGACCCTGTCCGCTGACGACACTGTGAGGGAGTAAGCACTTGTACGGCTCCAAAGGAAGTGGGCCAACCATCACCGCGGGGGGAGCACTGGCCACAACGGGCCCCAACACCGTTTTCCTGGTGATGGGTGCGCTGGCCCTGCTGGTCATGGGGGCACTGCTGCTGCGCTCCGCCTATCTGGCCAAACAGGACTGAGGCAGCGGTGAAGAGCACCGGGCGAAGATCTCGCCCGGTGCTCTTCGCTGTTGGAACCCTCGGCTACGCGGCCGAGCGCTTGCGGTTCGTCCGGCTCGGATCCTTCGCGATGATCTTGGCGAGGATGAGGAAGGCCAGCGTGAAACCGATGATGGCGAGAACGGAGCCGACGAACTTGTGCGACACCTCGTAGCCCGGATCCATGCCCCATTCCTGCGTGGAGAACGCAATGAGGGCGATACGCAGCTGGTTCACCAGGATGGCGGCCAGAGCGCCGATCACGCCACCGGCGAGCAGCCGGATCATCGACACCCGGGAGAACATCAGCAGCAGGCTCACCACCACCCCGATGGGCACCACCATGATGATGACGGTGCATTCGGCCGTGATGCGCAGCCCGGTGGGATCGGAGGTACCGAGTCCAAACAGGATGACCTCGTTCAGCGTGCTGGTGTCGCCTGTGGTCACTGCCCGCACCAGCGGCTCGGCCAGTACGGCCTCGATCGCCCGAACCGCAAGCGCTTCGACGACCATCAGGCCGCAGAGCGCCAGCAGGGCGAGCCCCAGAAAGAACCGCAGGGACCGGACGGGCCATGACTGTCGCGGCGCGTCATGGCTGGCAGGTGGTTCGAGCACGGTCGTCATGTCATGCCTCCTTGGCAGTGGGCCCGACGGCGATTTCGGCATTCCTTCGGGTCTTGGCCCATCCGGCACGTCCGCGGATCAGGCGGACGACCGCACGCGTGGTGACGGCGTAGGTGTAGTAGACGTAGAGCCAGAAGCCGAAGCCCCACAGCACGCCTTTCCACCACGGTGCCTCCGGGCAGCATTGCTTGCGATAGATCGGTCCCCACATCGCGAACGGGGCGATCCCGAACAAGAAGAGCATCAGGAAGAACCACCACTGGTCGGCGAAACTTCCGTTGGTGTTCACGACATCGGCTGCGAGCAGGGACAGCGCCACCGGCCAGACCAGCACACCCACGAACTGCAGGTACGGCAGCACCAGGTAGTAGCACGCTTCGATGACGCCCGAGTTGGAGAAGTACTTCGACCGCACCACCTGCGGCACGTACCGCACACATTGCATGTTGCCCTGCGCCCAGCGTGTGCGCTGGGTGAGCAACCTCCGCAACCGAGGCAGCCCCTCCTGCGCGACATAGGTCTCGTGCACGTAACGATTTCGGTGCCCCGAAAGCAGAACATGGAGTCCCAGCTCATAGTCCTCGAGCAACGAGCCGTGCCACGGGCTGTGGAACTTCTCCGCGATCTCGTCCAGTACCGAAAGACGGGTGAACTGACCGTTGCCCCCAAGACCAACCGAGCCGGTGCGTTCCCGGAGGTGCTGCATGGCGGCGATCGTGGTGCGGAACTCGAGGTCCTGCATGCGAACGAGGTAGGAGGCACCGAAGTTGACCAGCCTGCCGTCCCCCGGCCGCGGATTCGGATCGTCCCGATTGTCCATCCACACCGCAATCTGCGCCGCGCCCACCTCCGGATCGCCGAAGCACTCCGGGCCTGCGACCTGAACCAGCGCGTTGGGCGCCATCACCCCATCGGCATCGAGTACGAAGACGATGATCCGCGAGCGATCCACGTCCGCAGGCAGGAACCGGTTCAGCTCCACGTAGGCGGCGTTGAGCGCGTCGCCCTTGCCGGTCCTCGCCTCAGGGCGCCTTCGCTGGACGAGGTGCACCATCGGATCCGATGCGGCACAGCGGAGCACGATGTCGGCGGTCTCGTCGTCACTGTCGTCGTCGACAACCCAGACATGACACTGCGGGAAGTCCCTGCGGAGCCTGGTCAGGGTGCCTTCGATCACCGCGGCCTCGTCCCGGCAGGGGATGAACGCATGCCATCCGTAGTCGTCCGGATTGCCAGGCCGCGTCGGCTTCCGCCGCAGAAAGGGCACCATGATCGACACCATGTAGCTGAGGAACATGACGACCAGGACCAGCGAAATCGACTCGAATGCGGAGAATCCGCCCATCAGCTCTCCCTCTCCGCCACGCGCCGCGCGGGCGCATGGTCCGTAGGTGTTTCGGTACCGCGCAACAGGTCCGCGCGCGCGAGCGCGTTACGCACGATGAGGCCGCCGGCGACGGTGAACAGACCGGCCAGCCCAGCCGAACCGGCGACGGCCAGTGCCGCGCTGAGCTCCCGCGCCGCCGCACCGGCCACCAACGCAACGAGGGCGCCCACCGCCGCCGTCGCCAGCAGCGCTGCCGCAGCGAGCGCCCAGCCGCGGACGAGCCAGCTGCGCCGGAGATCAACAGCAGGGGTGGCCAGCCTCCGCAGGTAACTTCCGTTGGTGACACACACGACGAGGGCTGCTGCGACACCGATGGCCGCGCCACCGACCACATCGGACGGCCGGTTCCACAGGCCGGCGCACAGCAGCACGGCGACCAGCGCCGGGCCCCAGGCGGCGAACTGGTGCGCACCCGCACGCGCGGCGGGTGCCACCACCTGCGGGGTCGCGACCGCGAGCCCTACCGACGCGGCCAGCAGCGGCGAGGGAAACGACGTACCGGTCCCCCACGCGAGGTCACCGGTAAACGCGGGCCGGGGCGCGGCGAGCAGGATCACGGCAGCCACCGCGAATGCGCTGAACGCGCTGAAGCCGACCACCCACACGGCCCGCCAGTCCCGGCTGTTGGCCAGTGGGAGCGCCACCGCCAGCACCGCCACCACGATCAGCCCGAGAGGCACCACAATGGCGGCCACCCGCACAACCGCCGAGATGGCCGGCAGCGCGTGCAGGCTCCCGACCAGACCTGCCTCGAGCGCTTGCCCCCATGGATTGAGTACCCCGAGCAGATAGGTGACCGCCGCGACGCCCAGCGCCACCGCGGCCGCGATGGCCGTGTTCCCCTCGACCGTTCTGGACACACCAGAGCGGATGTTCACCCGTTCTCCTCCTCATACATGGTGTTGCGCGTAGAGGACCGGAACTCACGTCGTTTCATGTCGCGTCCCGGTAACCCCGCTGCCGTTCGCGGGGAACCTCGCCCGCGGCCAGCAACAGCGCGACCAAAGCCAGCACCGTCGCGGCAGTCAGCAGCAGCCAGCTGACGATCCTCGCGAACCCCGTGGACTCGTGCCCCCACAGGCGGATCAAGGCCGCCGCCACGAGCAGCCTCACCTGGCTGGCCACGACGATCAGCGCGGCCGCGCGGGCGGCAGCAATCCGGAGCATCCGGATGTCCATTCGCGACCACGCCATCGTCGCGGCCAGCACGAGCAGCCACGGCACCAGGAGCGAGAGCACCGAGGCGACCGACGTGATACGTAGGCCAGCAGCATCCGCAGTCCCGAGACCGAAGTAGACAGTGTCCCCCGTTGCACTGGTCGGCCCCCAGCCGAGCAGCCAGAACACCAGCCGCAGGAGCGCCGCCTCCCCCGCGCGGATGCCGGTGTGCGCGACAACCAGTACCACCGCCACGCCGACCAGCACGAGTGCTCCGTCCCGCCCGCTGGTCACCGGTCGAGCGGCCACGGCCACCACAGCTCGCCCGGCTCGTCGTACACGTCGAACTGGGGCGCCGGCTCGATCGGCGCCACGAACTCGGGCCCACGGAATGCGGCCGGGCCGGCCACCAGTAACAGCAGCACCGCCAGGCAAGCGGTGAGCACCCCCGAGCGCACCAGCGCCTCGCGACGGCTCAGCCTCATCCCGGCCACACCGCGCGCACCTCGCCTGGCCGCTCCTGCCATGTGCCACCTCCAGTTCGCGGCTACCCCCGCGTGGGTAGACAGCACGCGGGCGCGCGGCATCACGGCCTGGCGAGTTTCTCACCTGTTGGGGCTACCGGACGGCTGGCGCGGCGGTCACGGGCCGAGCACCGCGCGGCCGCCTCGACGAGCAATCGCGCACAGCGACCCGCATCCGGTCTGCTGGCCGGGTTCGGCCGTGTCAAGTCCCGCAGCACGCGCTGCAGTGGCCGGACCGCTCCGCCCGGGATCGCTTGGTCCTCCAGACATCCGCTCAGCAGCAAGCCGAGCGTACCGACGTCGGCGGCGAACTCGCTACCGCCTGCTCCGTCGTACAGTCTCGCCTTACCGAAGCCGAGCAGCCAGGCCGCGCCGGCGGCGCCGACGACGACGTTGGCGGCACGCAGGTCACCATGCACCACCTGTCGCGAGTGGACGTGGGCCAGCACACCGGCGACCCGGGCACCCAGCATGGCGATGGTGGCGCCGTCGATCGGTTCCGCGGCGAGCAGCTGCGGTAGCGGGCGTCCAGGGACCAGCTGCATGACGAGGTAGGGCAAGCCGTCATGTGCGCCGACGTCATAGATTGCCGGGACACCGGGGTTGTTGAGCCGGGCCAGCAGCTGCGCCTCACGTTCGGCTCGATCCCGTGGCGAACCGCTGCCACTCGGACAGAACAGCTTCATCGCGACGTCGCGACGCAGGTTACGGTCCTGTGCCCGAAACACCTCGGCGGCGCCGGAGCGAGCGAGGGGTCCGAGCACCTGGTAACGGCCGTCCACAATGGTCCCCTCAGGCAGGCGCCGGTTCGGTTCGGCAGGCTCAGCCATTCGGCACCGCGGCCAGCACGCGGGATTCCACTCCGGACCCGCCGTCCCCGTCCTGCTCCGGCCTTGCCGGTACCGCCCTGCCCACAACGAATCCCGTACCCGCCGTGCAGGCGGCCAGGAAGGTGATGAAATGGTCGCCGAACGCCCGCGGATGTCCGACGTCGCGGCTGCGCGCCGCACGGTAGCCGTCCAGTGCCGACCCACATTCGGCACCGTCGACGATCCAGCCCAGCGCCGTGCTGAGCTTGTGCAGCGGGATGCCTGGCTGGCTTTCCGGAACATGCCTGCGCAGTGCGACCTGCCGTGCCGACTCGAACTCCGCGTGCCGCCGTCCACTCCACACTGTGTCGCCGTACTCGTCCCTGGTAGCGGTCAGGCCGTAGTCCTGAGGTCGTGGCAGACCGAACGCCGGCCGGTCCCGATCCTGCTCGAAGCTCGCGGCGTCGTAGGCCATCCCGAGCCGCAGGAGGGCGTCGCACAGCGCGGTCATCCGGTTGACCGACAGCCGCAGATAGTTGGCGGGCCGTGCGTACCAGTCGGGCCCGATCAGCACAAGGGTGGTCAGCGCGGCGCGGTTGTACAGGTCGAAACGCATAATGGACGATCCCTCGCAGGTCGTTCGTGCTGACTGGTCCGGCACCGGCGCCGGTGAAGCGTCATGGTGTCGGCTCGACCAGTTCGCCATAGCGCTGCCTGAGTGCCCTGCGCGCTCGCCAGAGCAACGAGCATGCGGCTGGCGGCGCGATCCCGAGCACCCGTGCGATGTCACCGGGGCTGTAGCCGAGCACCTCGACCATCCACAGCACCTCTCGCCAGCGCCGCGGCAACGAGGTGAACGCACTGTCCACCATGGCCTCTGCCTCGGTAGGCGCTGGATCGGGCCCGTTGGCCTGTGCCGGGACCCGGACGGCCACGATCTCCAAACCCACGGAGACGCTTCGCGCATTCTTCACTCCCATATCGATGGCCAGCCGCCGGATCGTCGTCCGCAGGTACGCCGCGACATTCGCGACCGGTCCGCGTCCCTGTTCCAACGCCAGCATCAGGCGCACCAGTGCATCGGCGGCCAGATCCTCGGCATCGACCCTCGTGGCGGCGATCGCGGTCGCGTACCGCAATGCGCGACCGTGGTGACGCGCGAACAACTCGCTGAACGCATTGCGGTCACCACCCCTCACCTGGCCGAGCAGATCCTCATCCGCCTGCTCGGCGAGGGCTGTAGCAGAAAGCCCGCTCATTTTCCCTCCCGGTCCTGCCTCCTGAGGCCAGGAATGAAACCACAGAATCCAAGCTCCGAAAGGGTGAAGCAATTCCACTGAAACACACGATGTTTTTCCAAACCTCACTCACGAAGGTGAAAGAAGTCGCTTCTCACCGGCTGGTCGTAACGGAATCACACGCTTGCCCGATAGGCGTCAGGACACGAAGGCGACCGATAACAGCGCGGTAACATTGCTCCAAAAATGGAACCGACACCGTCCTCGCCTGGGAATAGAAGTGCGCCGAATCACATGATTTGTTCGCGACAAGGAAGCCGAACTCCGGTATCCACTATGGACATGGCCCGCTCTCGAACGACGTCATTCGCCGCCGACGCTCGGCATGGTGGACAGCGATTCGCTGCTGGTGCCGGGCGCGGCGGCTCGGACGATCTCGGGTAAAGGGTGTACTCAGCCCCCGACGAACCTGCGTGCCAGCTCACGCACGATCCGCTCGGAGGCATGGCCGTCGCCGAACGGCGACGGCACCCCGGCCAGCTGCCGATGCAGCTCGGGGAGGTTCTCCAGCCACTCGCCCGCCGTCTTGCTGATCAGCGGCCCCGGTGAGACGAGGACAGCGAAGTGCCGCATGGATTCCGGCCGCTCAGTGGAACGCCGGACCACGATCAGTGGCCGCTTCAGCACCGTGGCCTCTTCCTGCAGCCCACCGGAGTCCGATACCAGCAGCGCCGCATTCGCAGCCAGTCCCAGGAAGTCGGCAGAACCGAGTGGCGAGGTCACCGTCAGCGCGTCGAGATACCGCGCGAGCCCGTGCCGCTCGACCGCCGCACGGGTTCGCGGATGCACGGGCAGGATCACCTGGCACGGAATCCTGTTCAGCTCTGCGAGAATCGCCTGCAGCGCAACGGGATCATCGGTGTTCTCGGGCCGGTGGATCGTGGCCAGCACGTAGCTGCCCGCCGTCAGCCTCCGATCGGCGAGCAGCTGCCGCTGGACGTTCTCGGGCGGAAGCTGTGCGTGCACCGCCTCGACGACTGTGTTCCCGGTCTGGATCACGGACTTGCCGGCGATACCTTCGTTGGCGAGGTTACGAACGTTCTCCGCCGTGGCCGCGCACAGCATGTCGGAGATGTGATCGGTGAGGATCCGGTTGTGCTCCTCCGGCATGTTCTTGTCGTAACTCCGCAGACCGGCCTCGACATGGACCACCGGAATGTTTGCGGCGTTACCAGCGAGCGCCCCGGCTACGGTCGTGTTCGTGTCGCCCTGCACGATGATCGCCAGGGGGCGCCGCTGCCGGAAATGCTCGTCCATCGATTGCAGTGCTGTGGCGATCTGGCTCCCCCGGCTCGAACCACCGACGGCCAGGCGCACCTGGGGTTGCGGCAAGCCCATCTCCGTGAAGAACACAGTGGACAGTGCATCGTCGTAATGCTGTCCGGTGTGGATGATGTAACCCTTGGGCCCCAGCGCCTTGATGATCCCGGCCAGCTTGATGATCTCCGGTCGGGTGCCGAGTACGACGGCGACCCCCTCATCCGGAATCCTGGCGATGCTTGCTTCGTCGCGCTCCGACAGGGTCATCTCATCCGCTCCTTCAGCCGAGAATCCGTTCACGGTAGGAGGACCTCGAAGGTAGCGGAAATATCACGCAGTCCAGCGGATCATCACGGCGGCGACGGCTTCGGCTCCGTGTTCACCAGCTCGGCATGGACGATGAGGCGCTGCCAGTTCCCCCACTGGGGATGGCAGGTCGTCAGCGTGAGCAGCCGGCGTTGCGGTGCCTGGTCGGGATTCTCGGGATCGGGTGCGATGACCCAGGTATCCGTCGGGCTCACGATGTGCACGGCGTAGACCCGGTAGGTGTACCTGGCCTGGCTGGTCTCCACCGAGATCGCGTCACCGTCGCCCAGCTCGTCCAGATCCCAGAAGGTGCCGTGGGACCGGTGCCCGGCGACGGCGAAGTTGCCCACTTCGCCCGGCTGCTGCGTGGCCGGATAGTGGCCGGGCCCCGAGCGAAGGTCGCTCAGTGACACACCTTCGACCACCACCCAGCTCAGCCCGAGCCGGGGAATGGCGAGCCGCGCAAAGGGCGCTCCATCCCCTACCACTGTGGACTGATCGGTCCCTACGGTGTCCGGGTTCGCTACGTCGGCCGGCCGGTCCTCGGCGGGCTGTGGTCCGGTCCTACCGTCCCATTGCGCCTGCAGCTCCCGCTCGAGCCGGTCCTGCTGCTCCCTGGTCTCCGCGGGCTTGCCCCACGTCTGGTAGGCGGCGAACAACAACACGACGAGCCCCAGGACTACACAGGTGTCCCCGGCGACGCGGATGAGGCCTCCACGCCCGCGCCGCTGTCGCGGCCCGGGGTGCACCGCCGTCCCCTCCGCCGCTTGCGTCACCATCGACCTCCGACTCGTAGAGCGCCTACGGTCAACAGACCGCAACGCGCGCGCGTTCATGACGCCGGTGGGGAAACGGAGCGACAACGACTGCGGGTCAGGAGATCCAGCCCGCCCGCAGCGCGATGGCGACGGCATTGGCGCGTGACCTCGCACCGAGCCGCTTACGGATCTTCACCATGAGCGCGCGGACCTCGGCTGCCTCCAGCCGCAGCTCCCGTGCTGTCAGCTCGGCCGTCAGGCCGGCAGCCGCACACTCCAGGACTGCTTTCTCGATGGGGCCAAGGACATCGGCGTGGATACGCTGCTGACGGTGCCGTGCGGTCTCGATGGCCCGGACCACCTGGTCGCTCACCGGCAGGATGCCGACCATCTCCGGCTCCCCGCAGTGACAGGAGATCACTCCGTCGACCAGCTCCCGCAGGCCCGCCCAGCCCTCCAGGTCCACCGGATGCTCGCGGCACAGCAACGTCAGCAGAACGGTGCGTGACGAGGCCGCGCGCACGGCGGCACATGCGGCAGGCGCGTCCGGCACGTCCAGGTCCACGACGACGAGGTCGGCACACCACTGCGCGAGCAACGGCCGCGATTCCCTTGGCATGGAGTCGATCCAGCGTAGCCGCCGGTCCGCATGGCAGACCGCCCGGATGAACGCGCCGTGCACCGGGTCGGAGCCCAGGTAGCCGAGCCGCTGTTCGGCCTCGACCGTACCGGCCAGCGGTACCGAGCCTGGCCACGTCATGCTCATCGTCGTCCTCCGCTCACGTCGCCGGAGCCGACCTGCTCCGTACCGGGTCCACACTCGACTCTTCTCATCCACTGGGATGGTCGTTCTGTTCCGGCGCAGGAAAGACCGGCTCCCCTGCCCGAATCTGACGGCACTCACCTAATCGCAGGACAACGGCCATCCGCGCTTTCACCACCTAGTTCACCAAGCAACCGGCTTGCTCCGCCCGGCGTGGATCGGTAGATCAACAAGAGGGGCCTGGTGCGGAGTCGGCTGGCGCCCCGTCCGCCAAAGGAAAATCAGAGGAGTGGTTGGTGCGCGTCGCTGTGCTCGGCGCCGGGATCGTCGGCAGGACACTGGCAACCCGGCTTACCGAGTTACGCCACCAGGTGATGCTGGGCACTCGCGCACCCGGTGATCCGAAGGCGGTCCGGTGGGCTCGACGGGCGGGCGACTACGGTGAGGTCGGGACCTACTCGACCGCGGTCGAGGCGGCCACCCTCGTGATCAACGCGACCGCCGGCACCGTCTCGGTGCAGGCGCTGCGCGCTGTCGGCTCGGATGCGCTCGCCGGCAAGGTGCTCGTCGACGTGGCCAACCCCGTTGTCGCACCAGATGCCGACCCACCGACGCTCGAGCCCGTCGGGCTCCACAGCCTCGGCGAGCAGATTCAGCAACAGTTCCCGCGGTCGCATGTCGTCAAGACGCTCAACACCGTGAGCCCGGCGATCATGGTGCAACCCAACCGGCTCCCAGGCCATCACGTCATGTTCGTCGCCGGGAACAACCGGCAGGCGAAATGGGTGGTCACCGGGCTTCTTCGTGAGTTCGGGTGGCCACAGGACAACATCATCGACCTCGGCGACATCTCCGGAGCGCGGAGTATGGAGATGCTCGTCCCGCTGCGCCAGCGGCTCAGCAGGTCACTCGGCCACACGAACTTCAACATCCACATTCAGCACACGTAGAGCGCGTCTGAGGATTGTCCTCCGTGCGAGCGGTGATCCAGATGGAGGTGTCCTGCGGGACACCCGCGCCCAGGATCAGCAAGGCGGAGGAGGGAGCCATGACGGAGTCATGGTGACTGACGACAACGCAGCGAGGCGCCATCTGGGCACCGCGCAGCCGGTACGCGATAGTCCTCAGACGCGCTCTGAGAATGTGACTGCCGTCACGCCCACCATTGCGGACTTTCGCACCTCACCGCGCTGGTCCACTATGGAGACCTGGTCAATGGCGCCTGTCGAGCTTTGCTCGACAGGGACTCACGGACCGACGGTCGGGGGACTGGCAAGTGACCGCTCGCGGTCACACGAGAGAGTGTCATGCGGTGACGAGTTCACAGGAGCAACAGCGCGGTGGGACGGACGGAGAGCGTGCGCGGGCGGAGGCCCTGCACGAGCGGTGGCGAGGTCAAACCCTGCATGACGGCTGGCCGCAGGACATGCGCTGGGAAGTCCCCGCCACCCAGCAGGTGGTCAACGCCTGCCTGACCGGCACGGGCCTGCACGCCGCGCTACGCACACTCGCGGACGAGCGGTTCGACGAGGCGACCTCCCCCGCGGAGTTCGAACGCGACATCGACTCCCTCGCGATCTGCCTAATAGGGCAAGACACCTCGACTGTCAACACTGGACAGTTACGTGACCTTGCGCACCGGGCGGCGCACTCGATCATCACCGAGGACAACGTCCTCGCCCAGCTGATCGATCCGACCACGGAGCTACGAACCCGCACAGCGTTCCTGTGCGACCTCACCGGCGCAGGCTACCGCCACGAGCGGGTATATGTCTGGACGGCACGCTGGCCGGCCGGCGCACCACCGTGGTCCGAAACCGCCACCCGGATAGCCGTTGCCGCACAAGTACTCGCCATACTCGGACCACGCGACTCGGCCAGTTATCTCGGTCCCCGCACCCTGTCAGCGTTGCTGACAGCACCGGAGCGCCGGCGGGAACTCGAACAATGCCTGCACGGTCTATCGCAACTCGGCACGTTCGAGACCACAATGGTGGAGTGCGCGCAAATGGACTGGCCGGTCTGGGCCCGCTGGATCGTCGAGGCCTTTCCGGAACTCATCGACGAGCCACTTCCGTGACGCCGCCAATTACCACAAATGGCCTAATGTAACCTCCTCGTTATCCACGCCGAAATTCGACCGCGCCATATCGTGACGGCAAACGCTCGTGTTAACCCGGCACCACAAAAGCCACCTGAACAGGTTCGGAAACCAACCTACAGTGGCCTTCCCGCACCACGAAGCCTGCTCAACTCACCCGAAAGATGCTCGTTTTCTGTAGTTCCATGTGGTCGGTAACTCAGAAAGTCGGGAGTCGATCACATGCAGCAGATCGTCAGCGAATGCACCGGTGCCGTCTCGGACGCACATCTCATCGAACAGGCCCGCGGCGGCAGCCGGGATGCATTGGCGACGGTCTTCGTGCGCCACCATCCGCCGACATTGCGTTACGCCCGCACGCTCACTCGGTGCGCGGCGGACGCGGAAGACGTGACCGCGGAGGCACTCCTGCGCATGATGTCGGCGCTCACCGCGGGAAAAGGTCCCACCACCAATGTCCCGGCGTACCTGCGCACGGCAGTGCGGCGGCTCTGGGTGGACATGGGGACCCAGGCCGTCCGCTCGATCGCGACCGGGCTCGACGTCGGTGACGGCTGGACCGTCGTGGCGGGATCCTTTGCCGACACCGACATCGAGCACGACAGCACGCTACGGCAGGCTTTCCTCGCGCTGCCTTCCCGGTGGCGCCACGCACTCTGGCTGGTCGACGTCCAGGGCTACCGGCCTGCCGAGCTCGCGACGGCGCTGGGGGTCACGCCACCCGCCGCCTGCTCGCTGCTCTGGCGCGCCCGCAAGGCCCTTCGGGCGCGGTTCGACGAACTCGACGGCGCCCGCGTCGACGGCTAGAGCGCGCCACCGCCGTAGAGCCAGGCATCAGCCACGGGAAAGAGCCAGAACCACAGCACCGCGAGGAACGCGCCCGCGAGCAGCACCGCACCGGTCAGCTTGACGGCTTTGCCTCCCGGGAGCAGTTGCCAGATCAGTAAGAACATCGGTCACGACGGCCTGCGCGGGCTGCCGGCCTGGCGCCGGGACTGTTCGGCTTTCCGCCGCGGCTCGTCGACCTCCTCCCGGACGATCCGCTCGATCTGTTTGCTCGCCTCGCGAAGCCGCCGCATGGGTCCCATCGCGTGTCCTCCTCCTCGATCCGGCGCAACCTTGCTGGAAGAGAAGACGGCTGCGGCACCGCCGGCATGTCGCGGCCCGAGCGACATGTTCGAGGTGACCCGGCGGTCAAACTAGGTATGGGGCCGACACGAATACGACCGCTCTCCGCCGCACTGCTGGCCGGGCTCGTGCTGCTGACCGGCCAGCAGGTGGCGGCCGCTGACCCGGTCACGGACAACGCGGTCGCGGAGTACCGCAGGCTCAGCCACGAGGCCGAAGTCGCCAACGAAGCGGCGGCGCAGGCACGCATGCGGCTCGCCGACCTGGAGTCCCAGCTCACCAGAAGTACTGCGACAGCACAGCAAGCGCAACGTGATGCGGACCGGGCGGCGGCCGACGCCGGGCGGGCGGAGCGAGCCGCGCGCGCGGCCACGGCGGCCACGGCACAGTGGCAGCGGGAGCTCGATTCGTTCGCGCAGGCCGCGTTGCAGGGCGGAGTGCGTTTCGACGGGCTGGCCGCGCTGCTCAACAGCGACTCGCCGGGCGAGTTGCTGTCCGCGAAGTCGATGCTCGACCTGATCGCGGCCGACAACAACGAGGCGCTGCGGCGCCTCGCGCGCGCCTCCGCCGACGCCAACGCGGCACGTGCCAGGGCCACAGCTCAGCGCGAGCGCGCCGCCGATTCCAGTGACCAGGCCTCCCGCCATCGCTCACAGGCACAGCGGCTGCGTGACGAAGCCGCCACGACACTGGCCGAAGCCGAAGAGCGGGAACGACTCCTGCGCCGGCAGATCGCGGGCGTGCGGCGCGCACTGGACGAGTTGTCGGCCGCGCAGCGCGCCGGGCTCGCCGACGTAGGTCCCACGGTCGAGCAGCCGACAGGGAACGGCCAGAGCGCGCAGGTTGTCCGCTTCGCGCTCGCACAGCTCGGCAAGGCCTACGCCTGGGGCGCGACCGGCCCCGATGCCTACGACTGCTCCGGGTTGGTCCTCGCCGCGTACAGCGCCGCGGGGATCGGCTTGCCGCGCACCAGTACCGCTCAGTCGTCCACCGGCGCCGAAATATCACGTGACGAGGTCCGCGCCGGGGACCTGATCTTCTACTATCGGCCCGTGAGTCACGTCGCCATCGCGATCGACGGTTCACGTGCCGTGCACGCCGCGACCTTCGGCGAACCGGTCAAGGTCGCCACGATCGACGCGATCGGGCCCGTCTCCGGCATCAGACGCATTTCCCAGTAACAGCACCGGATTTCGCCGTCAGCCCGGGCAGGTTCGGTCGTCAACCTCGTACCAGAGACGACTCCATCCCGCGCCGGTTCCCTTGACAGGAAAGGAGAACATCGCGTTGCCCCACGACGAAGCGGGCGCGGAGCCGCAAGATGTCGTCGCCGAGCTGGCGAAGATCGCAGCCACGCGGGACTGGGCGGCTCTCGAAGCCCTGTGTGATCGCCTCTGGCTCGCGTTGCCCGGGCACTACGGTGCCGAGTTCCTGGCCGCGTTCGACCAGGTTCCCGAGGAAGAGTTGCTCCAGCGGCCACGGCTGCTCGTCGGCTGGCTGCTCGCGAGCTACGTCACGCAGGACCCACACCCCAGGGAACTACGACCGTTGTTGCGCCAGTACATCGACTTCGGCCCCCGGCTCGCGACAATGGTCGATCCCGAGACCGAGACCTCGGCCGCGACGCTGACCGTCGCCGGGACACTGATCATGATCTCCACACGGTTGCGCGGGGACCTCGAGGACGCCGAGCGGCTGGGCAGGCAACTGACCGCCCGCATGGCACAGCTGGACGCGCGGCCCTCGACCGAAGGCCCGGTCCGTCCGGGTTGGATCGCCATGCAACGCGGACTCACCCTTTCCCTGCTTGGCGATCTACCCGGTGCCGTTGAACAGTACCGGGAGGCCCACGAGCTCGCCCGCACCGAGCCGGTCGCCAACTACGCCGGTGTCAATGCGGCGGCCAACCTGGCGATGATCTTCGCTCAGCTCGGCCATCTGGAGACCTCGCAACAGTGGCTCAGCACATTGGACTCATATCCGCCTCCCCCGCCCAACGTCGCCCACCTGCTCACGGTCGGCGGCACCATCGCGCGCGGCTGGCACGCGCTCGACCAGTACGACTGGCCCGGCCTCGACGCCGCGCTGGAGACCGTCGGGGACGGCACACAGCCGATCGAGCTGTGGCCATTCGGCACCGCGCTGGTGGGTACGCGCGCCCTGCACGCCGGGCGCGCGGTCGAGTACCTCGACACCTTGCACGTCGTCCAGCTCAGCCACCCGGCCACGGTGACCGCTCAGGGGACGGGCCTGCGCGCACTACAGCGCGCACGTGCGGACCTGCTCATCGCGGCGGGCGAGGCGAACCGCGCCCTGCGGTTGATCAACGACGCGGGAACCGGTGCCCACTGGCTGGCGGTGCCTGCCGCGCGGCTGCGTCTGCTCAACGGCGACTACGAGCTGGCCCGCGCGCTCGCCTCGCGCGGCCCGTGGCATCCGGTGGCGTCCCATCGCGACACCCGGCAACTGTTGCTCATCAAGGCATCCGCGGCACTGCGCATGGGCGAGCGCGACGAGGCGGTCAAGGCGATGAGCGCCGCGATGCGCCTGCGATCGCCCGACGAGGTGCTGTCCCTCACGACGGTTCCCACGCCGGAAAGGGAGGAACTGTTCGCCCTGACCACGGTGCCGCTGTCGGACACAGCCGCCGAGCGGCTCGCCGCGGCGCGACCGGTCTTTCCTGAGCACATCCGGCTGATCGATCTGACCGCCCGGGAACAGGCGGTACTCGCCGAGCTCACCACGGGCGCCACCGCCGTGCAGATCGCGCGCACCCTTGTCGTCTCGGTGAACACCGTGCGCACCCAGATCCAGAGCATCTACCGCAAGCTCGATGTGTCCACACGCGACACAGCGTTGATGCGCGCGTCCGAGCTGGGAATCCTGTAACGCTGTCAGGACTCGTTCTGGTCGTTTCGCCCCTGCTGCTCGGCAAGGAACTTCTCGAACTGGCTCGCCAGCTCGTCGGCGGTCGGCATCGGCATGTCCTCGGCGAGCAGGCTGCCACGTGCGTTCGCAGCGGTGAAGGCGTCGTACTGCCGTTCCAGCGCCCCCACGACCTCGGCGACCTCCGCCGACTCGCGCACCTGCCGGTCGACCTCGACGTCCACCTGGCGTGCGGCGTCACGGAGGGCGTCGGTCGGCAGCCTCAACCCGGTCGCGCGTTCGATCGAGTCGAGCAGTGTCAGGCCCGCTGAGGGATATCGCGCCTGCGCAAGGTAGTGCGGCACATGCGCCGCGAACCCGACGACATCGTGGCCTGCGCGGCCCAGGCGCAGCTCCAGCAGCGCGGCGACGCTGCCCGGAATCTGCGCCTCGTTGAACAACACCTGATAGTCGCCCACCAGGTCGGCGCGCGTGGCATGAGCCGTCACCCCGAGTGGCCGGGTGTGCGGCACCCCCATGGGGATCCCATGGAAGTTCACGCTCAGCCGCACCTGCCAGCGCTCCACCAGGTGGCGCACGGCCGTGACGAACCGTTCCCACTCGCGATCCGGCTCCGGTCCGGTGAGCAACAGGAACGGCGTCTCGTCGGCGTCGTGGAGCAGGCGCACCACGAGTTCCGGTGCCTCGTAGTCGTCCCAGCGGTCACCGGCGTAGGTCATCGTCGGCCGCCGCGACCGGTAGTCGATCAGCCGGTCCACGTCGAAGCGCGCGACGACCGGCCCGTCCAGAGCCTCGGTGAGATGGTCGGCGACCGACCGGCCTGCGGTTCCCGCGTCGATGAACCCGTCGAAGTGATACAGCAGCACCGCGCCGTCCACAACGGGGACGCCGGAGTCCACTTCGTACAACTCACCCGGATCCGCCACCACACGAACCTCCTGATCCTCACCCGTCGTCGTCAGCGAGTACCAACGCACGGCGGTCCTCGAACCATCCCACCACATGGGCCTGCTCACACGGCAGGCGTGGTGGAAGATGTTGGCGTGGAAGCCTCGCAGACAGCACGCCAGGCAGGGCCGACCCCGGAGCACATCGACAGCCTCGCGACTGTGCTCGACCTTGTGCGCTCCGGCGTCGCCAGGACGCGGCCGGAGATCAGCCGCCGGTCCGGGCTCGGGCGCACAGTGGTGACGCAGCGGGTCGGTCAGCTAGCTGAGTGTGGATTGCTGGAGGAAGGGGAACTCGGTCCCTCCAGCGGTGGTCGCGCCCCGCGTGAGCTGCGCTTTCGGGCCCGCGCCGGGATGGTGCTCGCCGCCGAGCTGGGTGCCACGAGCATCGGTGTTGGCGTGACCGACCTCGCCGGCACCGTGCTGGCCGAGCGCGAGGAGCCCACGGACATCGCGCTCGGCCCGGAACCGGTGCTGGAGCGTGTCGAGGCACTGTTCCACGAGCTGCTGGCCGAGATCCGCTCCGCCGACGCCGAGCTCGCCGTGTGGGGCATCGGCATCGGACTGCCGGGCCCGGTGGAGTTCGCCACCGGACGACCGAGCGCCCCGCCGATCATGCCCGGCTGGGACGGCTATCCGGTGCGCGACCGGCTGGCCACGCGCTTCGACGCACCGGTGTGGGTCGACAACGAGGTCAACGCCATGGCACTCGGCGAGCTACGCGCCGGGTCGGCAAGGGGGCAGCAGGACATCCTGTACGTCAAGATCGGTACCGGTATCGGTGCCGGGCTGGTGTCCGGCGGGCGGCTGCACCGCGGCAGCCAGGGCTGCGCGGGCGACATCGGGCATGCGGCCGTCGCCGATGAGGCGACGGTCGTGTGCCGGTGCGGCAACACCGGCTGTCTGGAGGCGTACGCGGGCGGGGCGGCGCTGGCGCGGGACGCCGTGGCCGCCGCGGAGGAAGGCCGGAGCGAGTTCCTTGCCGGTGTGCTGACTTCGGCGGGCACGATCACGGCGGCGGACGTGTCGCGGGCCGCGCAGAGCGGCGACCGCACTGCGGTGGAACTGGTCACCAGGGCGGGGCGGCTGATCGGCAGCCTGCTCGCCACGCTGGTCAGTTTTTACAATCCGGCGCTCGTCATCATCGGTGGCGGTGTGGCCGGGGCTGGGGATCTGCTGCTGGCGGCGCTACGGGAGTCCATTTACCGCCGTTCACTGCCGCTGGCCACGAGGGAGCTGCGCATCACGCGCTCGACGCTGAGTGACCGGGCGGGTCTCGTCGGTGCGGCGTTCACGGTCATCGACGAACTTTTCACACCGGAACGGCTGGCCCACTGGGTCGACTCCGGTTCTCCGGCCGGTGCCGCGGAACTCGTCAACGTCCCGCTGCGCGCTCCCCTGCTTTAGCCTTGGATGGTGCCCCCCGACCGCGTATACGGCGGGCGGACCGCCGCGGATCGTCGCGCCGAACGCAGGCAGCGGCTGCTGGACGCCGGGCTGGAGCTGTTCGGCACCGAGGGTTACACGGCCACCTCGATCGAGCGGCTGTGCGCGGGCGCCGGAGTGTCCACGCGCAACTTCTACGAGGAGTTCACCGGCCGCGAGGCGTTGCTGACAACGTTGCACGACCTGGTGATGGAGCGTGCACTGAAAGCCGTCGCCGCCGCGTTCGCCGCGGCCCAGGACGAGCCACTGGCGCGCCGAATCGAGCTGGCGGTGCGGGCCTACATCGCCACGACCGCGGAGGACACCCGCTGGGCACGAGTGTCCTATGTGGAGATAATCGGCGTCAGCGAGGCGGTCGAGCGCCACCGGCTGGCCTGGCGCGAGCGGTGGGCTGCCTTCCTCGCCGCGGAGGCGCAGCGCGCCGTCGAGCGTGGCGAAGCCATGTCCCGCGACTTCCACCTCAGCGCCGTCGCTCTCGTCGGTGCCCTCAACGAGCTCGTGTACCACTGGGCCGTCGGCGGCCACGTCATCCCGCTGGACGACATCATCTCCGAGATCGTGCGCATCGCCACTGCCGCGCTTACCGGGCCGTGACATCTGGGGACTGGACGGCGGGCCCGGAAGGGGCGGTCGCGGGCAGGAGCGGGGAACTCGCGTGCCGGAACGAGGAACTCACGCGCCAGAACGGGAGACTCGCCCGCCTGACGGGGCGACTCGCCAGTCGGAGCGGGCAACTCGCGCACCGGAACGAGCAACTCGCGGGTCCCAGCGGGCAACTCGCGTGCCGGAGCGGGGGACTCGCGTGCCGGAGCGGGGGACTCGCGCGGCGGGGCGGGGGACTCGCGCGGGGCGGAGTGGGTCAGCGTTGGTTGCGCGGCTTCTTCTCCCGTACCCGGACGTTGATGCGTACCGGGCTACCGGTGAAGCCGAAACGCTCGCGGAACTTGCGCTCGATGAACCGCCGGTAACTCGCCTCGAGGAAGCCGGTGGTGAACAGCACCAGCGTCGGCGGGCGGATGCCCGCCTGCGTGGCGAACAGCACCTTCGGCTGCTTGCCACCGCGCACGGGCGGCGGGGTCGCCGCGATGAGATCCGCCAGCCAGCCGTTGAGCTGCCCGGTCGGCACGCGCTGGTCCCACGACGTCAGCGCGGTGCGCAGCGCCGGGGCCAGCTTGCGCACCGCCCGGCCGGTCAGCGCGGAGACGTTGACGCGCTCGGCCCACGGCACCCGTACCAGGCCACGGTCGAGCTCCCTGTCGAGCTGGTGCCGCCGGTCCTCGTCGACGAGGTCCCACTTGTTGAACGCAAGCACGAGCGCCCGGCCCGCGTCGGAGACCATCGTCACCACTCGCAGGTCCTGTTCGGACACCGGTTCGCTGGCGTCCAGCAGCACGATGACCACCTCGGCGGCGTCGATCGCGGTCTTGGTACGCAACGACGCGTAGTACTCGGTGCCACTCGCGGTCTGCACCCGCTTGCGCAGGCCCGCCGTGTCGATGAAGCGCCACGGCTGCCCGTCCAGCTCCACCAGCGAGTCGACCGGGTCCACCGTGGTCCCGGCGACCGAGTCGACGACGGCACGTTCCTCGCCGGTGAGCTTGTTCAGCAGGCTGGACTTGCCGACGTTCGGTTTACCGACCAGCGCCACCCGGCGCGGTCCGGTGGCCACCTGCATGGTGTCCCGCGGTGCCTCCGGCAGCGCGGCGACGATCGCGTCGAGCAGGTCACCGGAGCTGCGGCCGTGCAGCGCGCTCACCGGGCGCGGCTCCCCCAGCCCCAGCGACCACAGCGATGCGGCCTCGGCGAGCAACCGCTCGTCGTCGACCTTGTTGGCGGCCAGCAGCACCGGACGCTTCGACCGGCGGAGCACCTTCGCCACCGCCTCATCGGTCGCCGTGGCGCCGACGGTGGCGTCCACAACGAGCAGTACAGCGTCCGAAGTAGACATTGCGAGCTCGGCCTGCGCCGCTACCGAGGCCTGCAGCCCGGTCGCACCAGGCTCCCAGCCGCCTGTGTCGACGACGGTGAACCGGCGGCCGCTCCACAGCGCGTCGTAGGCGACCCGGTCACGGGTCACACCGGGCACGTCCTGCACGACGGCCTCGCGACGGCCCAGGATCCGGTTCACCAGCGTGGACTTGCCCACGTTGGGCCTGCCCACGACGGCCAGCACCGGCTGCGCGGGCTCGGCGGCGTCGGTATCCGCCCCCTCGCCGGCCTGCTCGTCGAGCCGGAGGAACTCCGCCTCCTCGGACCACGTGCCGTCTGTTTCGGTCATTGTCACTGCTTCTCTTCTCGTTGCCTGTCAAGCTCTTCGACGAGCGCCGCGAGCGTGGTACGGATGCGCTCGGTGCCCTCGGCCAGCCCCGCGCGCCCGCGGCCGACGTCCAGTGTGAACGGTTCGTCCACCAGGATGTCGACCACCGGCCGGAACCGGCGCCCTCGCCCGGCGGGGCGCAGCGTGCCACGCACCGCCACCGGCAGCACGACCGCGCCGGAGTTGCGCACCAGCCAGGCCGCCCCCTGCTGAGCCGTCGCGACATCACCAGCGCCGCGCGTGCCCTCCGGGAACACCCCGATGAGCCCACCGCCGCGTAGTACCCGGGTCGCGGCGAGCAGCGCCGCCCGGTCAGGTGCCCCGCGCCGCACCGGGACCTGCCCGATCCAGCGCAGCCCCCAGCCCGCCGGCCCGGCGAACATCTCGTCCTTGACGAGGAACACCGAGCGGCGCGGCAACATTCCGAAGATCAGCTGCGGCTCGATCATCGAACTGTGGTTGGCGACGAGCACGACGGGACCGGTGCGCGGCACACGCGCGAGCCCGGCGACCCGGATGCGGTACGCGGGACGGTAGAGATACCGGGCGATCACCCGGCCCGCCTCGTGTAGCCACGGTACGGCACCGGGAGGCAGTCCCGTCACCGGCACGCCTCCGCGAACTCGCCGCCGAGCAGGCCGCGCTGGCTGGCCAGCTCGCTCAGTGCAACGAGGACCTGCTCGATGTTCAGGTCCGAGGTGTCGAACACCACCGCGTCCCCGGCAGGGCGCATCGGCGAGGCGGTGCGGGTGGAGTCCAGCTCGTCGCGCCGCTCCACGGAGGCCCGCGCGGCGGCGGTGGTGGACTTCCGGCCCGCCGCCGAGTCCTGGGCACTGCGCCGTGCGGCGCGCACCTCGGGTGAGGCGGTCAGGAAGACCTTCAGCGGGGCGTCCGGCGCGACGACGGTCCCGATGTCGCGCCCATCGACGACGATTCCGCCGACGGTGTCCAGGACGTGGGCGATGATCCGGCGCTGCCCCGCGACCAGAATCTCCCGCACCTCGGGGACTGCGGACACCGCGGAGACGGCCGCGTTGACGGGCTCGGTGCGGATCTCCTCGCCGACCTCCTGCCCGCCGAGCTGTGCGCGGGGGCGGGCCGGATCGGTGCCGACACCGACCTCGACCTCACTCGCGAGCGCGGCGACGGCACCTGGGTCCTGCGGGTCGATCCCGGCGCGCAGCACCGCGAGAGTGACAAGGCGGTACATCGCACCCGTGTCGAGATAGCCGGCACCGAGCGTGGCGGCCAGCTTGCGTGCCACGGTGGTCTTGCCGGTTCCCGATGGACCGTCCAGTGCGACCACGCCGCGTAGGGCTCCCGCCACCGACCGTTCTCCTCGCTGTCTCGCTCGCTTTCCTGCGAGATCCCATTCTGCCTGGCGCTCAGTGCTTGTCCGAAACGCGCCCGCCCGGATGGCCCTCGGGGCGTTCCGCACGCAGGCGCTCGTCCAGCTCGTCGATGACCAGGCTCGACCGGTCGATCGCGCCGGTGCGGTAGGCGGCCCGCCCGTACAGCTGTGACACCACCGGTGCGGTGATCACCTGGAACAGCCCGGCGAGCGCCAGGCCCACCGCGTACTGCGGCTCCAGCCGCACCGCCGTTCCTGCCAGGATCAGCAGCAGCCCCAGCGTCTGTGGCTTCGTCGCCGCCTGCAGCCTGCTCGGCACGTCCGGCAGGCGCAGCACGCCGTACGCCCCGATGACACAGAACAGCGCGCCGGAGAGCAGCAGCACCGCGCAGATCACATCACGCACGCTCATCGGTGTTCCTCCCGGCGTTCCACCAACCGCACCACCGAGATCGAGCCGACGAAACCGAGCAGTGCCACCGCGACGAGCAACGCGATGTAGATACCGCGCAGTGACATCGCCATGCCGACGGCGGTGCCGGCGACGATCAGCACCACCAGCACATCGATCGCGAGCACGCGGTCGAGCGTGCGCGGTCCGCGCACCAGCCGGACGAGTGTGAGCAACCCGGCGATCGCCAGCAGTCCGAACGTGATCGCGAAGACAGTACTCATCGGGCCTCACCCTCCACAGTGGCGTGGCGACGCCGCCGTTTCGCTTCCTCTGCCCGCTCGCGGACCGTGCGCGCCTCCTCGGCGGTGCCGTAGGCGTGGATCACCCGCACCTGCACGTCGAGCACGTCGTCGTGCACACGGTCGGCGGCCTCCCGGGTGCGCACGCCGAGCGCGTAGACGTACCAGATCCCGCCCGCACGGTCGATCTGCAGCACGAACTTCCCCGGACCGAGCGAGAGCACGTTCGCGGCAGCCGCGATCACATGGTCCACATCGGACAGCGAAGGTACGGCGACGATGGCGGCCCTGACCCGGCCGCCGTGCCGGAACTCGTCCCAGGCGAGGCCTACCGCCGAGACCACGAGGTCCACGACAACCCAGCAGGCGAGGCGCACCAGCCGCAGCGGGTGGACGAAGAAGTGCCAGCGATGCACCGGCAGCGGGAAGAGCATGAGAACCGCGAACGCGAGCAGCACACCGAACACCGCGACCGACAGGTCGAGCGTGCCCCACAGCATCAGCCACACCAGCACGAGCCAGAACAGCAGCGAGAACGAGAGCCGCCTCATCAGCCGCTCCCCTCGGCGCCGAGGACAGCCGCGCGGTAGGCGCTGCCGTCCAGCAGGTCCGCGGCCGCTCGCTCGCTCATCGCCGACAGCGGGCCCGCGAAGACCGCGATCAGCACGCTGACGGCCACCAGGCCACCGGTGGACACCAGCATGCCGGTGGAGGTCGAGCCGGTGCCGACGGTGACCTCGTCGTCGGGGTCGGGGTCCTGATGCGGCTCGCTGACCTTGCCCCAGAACGCGCCGACCCAGATCTTGGTCACCGCGAACAGCGTCAGCAGGCTGGTCAGCACAGCGGCGGCGGTCACCGCGTACGCCGCAGCGGTACCGACCTGAGCGCCCGCCTGCAGCAGCGCGATCTTGGCGACGAAACCGGAGAACGGCGGGATACCGGCCAGGCTCAGCGCGGGCAGCGCGAACAGCACGGCGATCACCGGGTAGGCCTTGGCGACACCGGACATCCCCTGCAGGGACACCGTTCCGGTATGTCGCGTGATCAGACCGCTGACGAGGAAGAGCGCGGCCTGCACGGTGATGTGGTGGACGACGTAGAGGATCACGCCGGCGAGCCCGAGCACGGTGAACAGCGCGAGCCCGAACAGCATGTAGCCGATGTGGCTGACGAGCAGGAACGACAGCATCCGGTTGAGGTCGTTCTGCGCGATCGCGCCGAGCACACCGATCAGCATCGTGAGCAGCGCGATCACGAGCAGCACGGTCCAGCCGACGTCGTGGACGAACACCAGCGTCTGGGTACGGATGAGCGCGTACACGCCGACCTTGGTGAGCAGGCCCGCGAACACCGCGGTGATCGGCGCGGGCGCGGTCGGGTAGCTGTCCGGCAACCAGAAGTGCAGTGGCACGAGCGCGGCCTTGATCCCGAACACCACCACCATGAGCAGGCCCAGGCTGGTCTGCACGCCGGGCGACAGCGCCGCGATCTTCTCCGGCAGTGCCGCCAGGTTGACCGTTCCCGTCGCCGCGTAGACCAGCGCGATCATCGTGATGAACAGCAGCGACGAGGCGAGGCTCACGATCACGTAGGTCATGCTCGCGCGCACCCGGTCCGCGGTGGTGCGGCGCGTGATCAGCACGTACGACGACGAGAGCATGATCTCGAAGGCGACGAACAGGTTGAACAGGTCGCCGGTCAGGTAGGCCAGCGACACCCCGGCACACAGCACCAGGTACATCGGGTGGAACGCGGTCGACGCCGTGTGCCTGCCGTAGTCGGTGATGCGCTGACCGATCGAGAAGATCAGCACAGCGAGCGTGACGAGCGCCGACACCAGGAGCAGCAGCGCGGCCAGCCGGTCGGCGACCAGCGTGATGCCGAACGGCGCCGCGTACCCGCCGAGCTGCAGCACAACCGGGCCGTGGTTGTCCGCCTCCTTCAGCAGTACACCGGCGATCACCGCGATCGCGGTCAGCACGAGCACACCGAGCGCGCGCTGGACGCGGGGAGCGCGCCCGGCGACCAGGGAGAGTGCGGCGGCGAGCAGCGGCAGCAGCACAGGCAGCGCGACGAGAACCGTCATCGGGGAACCTCCTCGCCGGCCTCCGGCGCCTCGAAGCTGGTGGTCGTCTCGCTCTCGGACTCCTCGCCGTCCTCGCGTTCACGTTCGGCCAGCCGGATCCGCCGGTCCTCGACGTCGTCCCGCACCTCGTCGTGGCCGAGTAGCGCCCACGACCGGTACGCCAGCGCGAGCAGGAACGTGGTCAGTGCGAACGTGATGACGATCGCGGTCAGCGCCAGCGCCTGCGGCAGCGGGTCGACCATCGTCTCGAGGACCGCCGAGCCGACGAACACCGGCTGCCCCGGCGGGCCACCCGCGACCTGGAGGAACAGGTTCGCGCCGTGCCCGACGATCACGATGCCGAGGATCACCCGCATCAGCGAGCGTTGCATGAGCAGGTATAAGCCGACCGTGTACAGCCCGGCCAGCACGATGGCCATGGTGATGTTGACGGTCACCCGTGGTCCTCCTGGTCCTCGTGCAGCCCGAGACCACCGCGTTCGGTTCCCGCGCCCACGGTGCGCAGCAGGTCCACCACGACGCCGATGATCAGCAGGTACACCCCGATGTCGAGGAACAGGTTGGTGGTGATCTTGAGCTCGCCGAGCACCGGCAGCGTCACCGGCCAGATCGCCGAGGCCAGCACCGGCTGGCCGAACAGCGCGGGCACGAGCGCGGTCACGACCGCGATGCTCAGCCCCGTGCCGATCACCACCGGCGGCCGGATGCGGATAGCGGCAGCGAGCTCCGCGCTGCCGCCCGCCACGTAACGCAGCACGAACGCCAGCCCGGCGACGAGGCCGCCGCTGAACCCGCCGCCCGCAGTGTGGTGCCCGGCGAACAACAGGTACACCGACACCATGAGCACCGTCGGGAAGACGATGCGCGCGCAGACTTCGAGCAGCAGCGAGCGCGGCCAGGTGTTGCAGTTGTGCTCGGCCATGAGCCAGCGCTCGCGTGGCCGGTCCCACTCGGTCCACGGCACCTGTTCGGCCGGGCGCTCGGATTCGGTGGTCATCGCAGCACCTCCTCCCGCTCGTCGGGCTCGACCCGCGGCCGCGATCTCTGCCGCGCGCGGGCGAGGATCAGGCTCGCCGCACCGGTCGCCGCGACGGCGAGCACCGCGATCTCGCCGACCGTGTCGAAGGCACGGAAGTCGACGATGATCGCGTTGACCACGTTGCTGGCGCCGGTCGCACTCTCGGAGTTCTCGATGTAGTACCTGCTGGCGTCGGGCATCCCCGGTTCGCGAGAGCCGGAGTACAGCACGGCCAGCACCGCGACGAACGTGCCCGCGACGGCCGCGATGCCGGCCTTGACCCAGCGGGCCTTGCGCACGTAGGGACGGTCCTCGACGAAGCGCGGCGGGAACCGGCGGATCACGAAGACGAACACGACCAGCGTGAGCGACTCCACCAGGAACTGCGCGAGCGCCAGGTCGGCACCGCCGTCGACCACGAAGAGCGCGCCGATGCCGTAGCCGACGGCACCCGTGAGCAACACCGCCGTGAGCCGCCTGCGAGCCAGCACCACCGTGCCTGCCGCGGCGAGAACGAGAACGGCGAGCGGCAGCTGCAGCCAGGAGTCCCACCAGCGCAGCGGCCCTGGCGAACCGAGCCCGGCCAGTAGCCCGCCCGCGGGCACGAGCACCATTGTGACGAGGATGATCCCGAGGTAGGTCGGCAGCGAACCGGCCTGCAGGCGGCCGGTGACGGCTTTGGCGAGGCCGTCAAGCCCGGTGATCGTGGCCTGGTAGCCGCGCTGGGCATGCAGCGACTCGGGCACCCACCCGGCCAACCGTGGTGCCAGCGCCGTGCGATGCAGCGCGTACCCCGCGGCGACGATCACCACAGTGAGCAGCAGCGGGGCCGTGATGCCGTGCCACAACGCCAGCTCGTACGGCGGCGGGTTCGCGGAGTAGGCGTCGGCGTAGCCCGCCACCAGGGGCTGGATCACACCCGGCACCACCGCCAGCACGAGCCCGGCAACGGCGGGCACGGCCACCAGCCCGGTGATGAGGGTGCCCGACGGCGGGACCGCCATGGGCTTGCCATCGGCCCGGTCGCCGAAGGCGCCGACGAGGAAGCGCAGGCTGTAGGCCACCGTGAAGACCGAGCCGAGAGCGACACCGGCGAGCAGCAGCCACTCCCGCGGACCGCCCTCCAACAGCGCCTCCAACGCGGCTTCCTTGCCGATGAAACCGAGCAGGGGCGGCAGCCCCGCCATCGACAGCACCGCCAGCGTCGCGAAGCCTGCCAGCGCGCGCCAGTGCCTGCCCAGCCCGGACAGCTGACGGATGTCCCGCGTGCCGGTGCGTTTGTCGATGATCCCGACCGTGAGGAACAGCGCCGACTTGAACAGCCCGTGCGCGAGCACGAGCGTGACGTCGGCCAGCGCCGAGAGCCACGTCCCGGTCCCGACGAGCACCATCAGGAAGCCGAGCTGGCTGATCGTGCCGTAGGCCAGCAGGGTCTTGAGGTCGTACTGGCGCAACGCGCGGAACCCGCCGAGCACCATCGTCCACAGGCCGAGCACGACGATCGGCACCCACCACGCAGGCAGATGGGCGAAGCCGGGGGCGAACCGCGCGACGAGGTACACACCCGCCTTGACCATCGCGGCGGCGTGCAGGTAGGCGCTGACCGGGGTCGGCGCGACCATGGCGCCTGGCAGCCAGGGGTGGAACGGCACCTGCGCCGACTTGGTGAACGCGCCGAGCAGGATCAGCAGCACCGCCACCGTGACGAGCGGCCCGCCCGGCGGGTCGGCGAGGATCTCGGAGATCCGGAAGGTGCCGGCGGCCGTGCCGAGCAGGATGAGGCCCAGCAGCATCGCAAGACCGCCGAGGCTGGTGACGAGCAGTGCCTGGGTTGCCGAGCGGCGCAGCTTCTTCGTGGCCCCGTCACCGCCGACGAGCAGGAAGGAGCAGATGGTGGTCAGCTCCCAGAACACGTACAGCGAGATGACGTCGTCGGCGAGCACCAGGCCGAGCATGGCGCCGGCGAACAGTACGAGCAGGGCGGAGTCGCGACCGGCAGCAGGATCACCGGGCTTGGCGTAGCAGGCGTAGAAACACAGCACCAGGGCGCCGATACCCGACACGAGCAGGATCATCAGCAGCGCGAGCTCGTCGAGCCGGGTCGTGAACTCCAGCCCGATGCCGGGAGCCCACGCCAGCGACTCGGTTGGGGGCCGGGCGCCTACTGCTCCGCCGGCCTGGCTGAGCGCGAGCACCAGTGTCGCTGCCGGGGCCAGCGCGCCGACGACGAAGGCGGCGCGTCCCCAGCGCCGCGCGATCCACGGCAGCACCGCAGCCAACGCCATGTGCGCCGCGATCGCGAACAGCACCCCACATCACCTGCCCCTCCTTGAGCCCCGACACGGCGATCCTACGGACCCGCATCTCAGCTGCCCGCACTGACCGAAATGGACAGACAGGACATATCATCCGAGGCGGTGATCGCGCCAGCCGATGGGTTACCGTGGGTATGTGAACGTCGAAGTAACTCCCCTGCCGGGAATCGGCGTCCGTAAGGACTTCGCTCTCGGCAATGGACGGCGTGTGGGTGTCGTCACGCACCGGGACGGCAAGATCGAACTGATCGTGTCCAAGTCCGATGATCCCGACGCCTGCCTTGCGTCGCTGCCGCTGACCGCCGACGAGGCGGGCGCGCTGGCGAACCTACTGGGGGCACCGCAGCTCGTCGCGCAGCTGAGGGAGGAGCACCGCGAGGTGCCCGGCATCAACACCAAGCAGATGCCGATCAAGAGCGCGTCGCCCTACAACGGCCGCACGCTCGGAGACACCGGCATGCGCACGCGCACCGGCGTCTCCGTCGTCGCCGTGATGCGTGCCGGCCAGGTGCATCCCTCGCCCTCCCCCGACTTCACCTTCACCGCGGGTGACGTGCTCGTGGTCGTCGGGACGGCGGAAGGTCTGGAGTCCGCCGTCAAGATCCTCCACCACGGCTGAGGCCTGTGGAACACACCGCACTGTCCCTCATCCAGCTGGGTGCTGTCTTCTTCGCGCTGGGTGTGCTCGGCAGGCTGGCCGGCAAGATCGGCATGTCACCGATCCCGCTGTACCTCATCGGCGGGCTGGCGTTCGGCCAGGGCGGGGTCATCCCTCTCGGTGACATCGACGGGTTCACCGAGCTCGCCAGCGAGATCGGCGTGGTCCTGCTGCTGTTGCTGCTCGGGCTGGAGTACTCGGCCGCCGAGCTCGTCACGGGGCTGCGCCGGTCCTGGATGGCCGGTCTGGTGGACGTCGTGCTCAACGCCCTGCCGGGCGCCGCGGTCGCGCTCATCCTCGGCTGGGGGCCCATCGGCGCGTTCGTGATGGCCGGCATCACCTACATCTCCTCGTCGGGCATCGTCGCGAAGGTCCTCGGGGACCTGGGCAGGCTCGGTAACCGGGAGACGCCGGTCGTGCTGTCGATCCTCGTGTTCGAGGACCTGATCATGGCGCTGTACCTGCCGATCCTCACGGCCGTTCTCGGCGGCATCAGCTTCCTCGGCGGGCTGGAAGCGGTCGGGATCTCACTGGCCGTGATCAGTGTCGTGCTCGTCGTCGCGGTGAAGTACGGCCGCTACGTCTCGGCCATCGTGGACAGTGAGGACCGGGAGGTCTTCCTGCTCAAGGTGTTCGGCGCGGCGCTGCTGGTGGCCGGGCTCGCCTCCGCCATGCAGGTGTCCGCCGCGGTGGGCGCGTTCCTGCTGGGCATCGCGATCTCCGGGTCCACAGCCGAGAACGCCACACGGCTACTCGAGCCGCTGCGCGACCTGTTCGCCGCCGTGTTCTTCGTCGTGTTCGGACTGAACACCGATCCCCGCTCCATCCCGCCGGTGCTCGGCTGGGCCATCGTGCTCGCGGTGGTCACCACGCTGACGAAGGTCGCGACCGGCTGGTGGGCCGCGCGCAGGGCGGGTATGGGCAAGCTCGGCCGGGCACGAGCGGGCGCCGCACTGGTCGCCCGTGGTGAGTTCTCGATCGTCATCGCCGGACTGGCCGTCTCCGCAGGGGCGGTCGAAGGCGAGCTCGCCGCACTGGCCACCGCCTACGTGCTGTTGATGGCGGTACTGGGCCCGGTCGCGGCGCGCGTCGTGGAGCCGGTCGCGCGCACGCTGCAGCGCAGGGCGAGCCGGGTGCCCCGCGCTGCCGACGGCACCTACTGACCGATCACAGGTCGACCGCGCGGTAGAGCGCCCCGATCTCCTTGCGGTTCAGCGGGCGCAGCGCACCCGGCTTGGTGTTGGCGAGCTGGACATCGCCGACAGCGGTGCGCACGAGCTTGCGCACCGGATGCCCGACCTCGGCGAGCAGGCGGCGCACGATGTGCTTGCGCCCCTCGTGCAGGACGATCTCGACCAGGGTCCGGCCAGGGCGGACGTCCTTGACCCGGAACTCGTCGGCCCGCGCGGGGCCGTCCTCGAGCTTCACACCCTCACGCAGCCGCTTGCCGAGGCCGCGCGGCACCGTGCCCTCGACCTCCGCGAGGTAGGTCTTCGGCACATGGAACGACGGGTGCATGAGCCGGTGCGCGAGGTCGCCGTCGTTGGTCAGCAGCAGCAGGCCCTCGGTCTCGGCATCGAGCCTGCCGACATGGAACAGCCGCTCCCGCCGGTCGCGGACGTAGTCGCCGACACACGGCCTGCCCTGGTCGTCGTCCATCGTGCTGTGCACGCCGCGTGGCTTGTTGAGCGCGAAGTAGACCTGGTCGTCGCGCAGGATCACGCGCAGGCCGTCCACGTGGATCACCGCGGTGTCGGGGTCGACGCGGCGGCCGAGTTCGCGCACGACGCTGCCGTCGACGCTCACCCGGCCCCGCGCGATGAGGTCCTCGGACGCGCGGCGGGAGGCCACCCCGGCTTGCGCCAGGACTTTCTGCAGGCGCACGCCTTCGGGTTGGTCAGATGTCATCGATCGAGTCCACCTCGGGTAGCAGTGGTGCGATCGGCGGCAGGTCGTTCAACGACGCCAGGCCGAGTCGCTCCAGGAACAGTTCCGTCGTTACGTACAGCGTGCCACCGGTCTCCGGGTCGGTGCCGCTCTCCTCGATCAACCCGCGCGCCACGAGCGTGCGGATCACACCGTCCACGTTCACCCCGCGCACGGCCGCGACCCGCGACCGCGTGACCGGCTGCCGGTAGGCGATGACGGCGAGGGTCTCCAGCGCCGCCCGCGTCAGCTTGGCGCGCTGACCGTCCAAAAGCAGCTTCTCCACGAACGGCGCGTAGGTGTCGCGCGTGTAGAAACGCCAGCCCTCGCCGACCCGCCGCAGGTCGATCCCGCTGCCGCGGTCGGTGTAGTCCTCGGCCATGGACCGCAGCGTCTCGGTGACCCGGTCGACGGGTTGCTCGAGCGCACCGGCCAGCACCTCCTCGCCGACGGGGGCGTCCACGACGAGCAGCAGGGCCTCCAGCGCCGACTGGAGCGCCTCGTAGGAGCTCAGGTCCGGCAGCGCACGCTCCGGGGCGACCGCGACCAGGCCGCCGTCCTCGGCGGCGCCGGCCTCCGTACCGTCATCGGCCTCGTCCTCGACAGCAACATCGACGTCGGTGCCAGGCTCGTCGCGTGCCAGGTCCCCGTGTTCCGGCCGCGTCTCCGGCTCGCTCACCCGTACTCCTCATCCTCTGCATCGCTCGCGCGGTCGCGTGCGGCATCCGCGGCGGCCTCGTCAGCCGATCCGCCGGTCCAGCGCACGTGCAGCTCCGCGAGCGCCTCGAGCTGGTCGAACTGCACGGCCGACTCCCGGTACAGCTCCAGCAACGCCAGGAACCGGGCGACCACCTCGATGGTGTGGTCGCAATCGGACACCAGCTCACCGAACGTCGCGCGCCCGGCATCGGCCAGCCGCACCCGCAGGAGAGCCGCATGCTCCCGCACCGAGATCTTGCCCGCATGGATGTGGTCCAGCGAGACGGTCGGCGGTGGCTTCGGCCGGAACACCTCGGTCGCGAGACCGGCGAACTTCTCCGGTGTCACGCCGAGCATGACCTCCGGCAGCAGTCCGAGGTAGCGCTCCTCGAGCGTCACCGACCGCGGATACCGCCGCAGTGCTCCGGCCTCCAGCTCCGCGAACAACGCGGCCACCTGCTTGTACGCCCGGTACTGCAGCACCCTGGCGAACAGCAGGTCCCTGGCCTCCAGCAACGCGAGGTCCTCGCTGTCCTCGACATCGGCCGCGGGCAGCAACCTGGCCGCCTTCAGGTCGAGCAGGGTCGCGGCGATGACCAGGAACTCGGTGGTCTCGTCGAGATCCCATTCCGAGCCGAGTGCGTGCGTGTAGGCGATGAAGTCGTCCGTCACCTGGTGCAGGGCGACTTCGGTGACGTCGAGCTGGTGCTGGGAGATCAGCTGCAGCAGCAGGTCGAACGGTCCCTCGAAGTTGGCAAGGCGCACCTTGAACCGTTGCGCCGAAACGCCCTCCGCGGCGGGCGTCTCGTGCTCGGGTACCTCGTTCTCGGGCCGGGGCGATGCCCCTTCGTCCATCAGTGCTTCTTCCCGAACGCGCTGCGCTGTCAGTTCCTGATGTCCTCGGCGTCGACGCCGCCGTCACGCAGCCGCCGTACCAGCACCGAGTCCTCGCCGTGCTGGTCGAAGTCGGCCAGCAGCACCGCGACGGCCTCGCGCACGATCCGGCCACGGTCGACGATCAGGTCGTGCCCACCGCGCAGCGTCAGCCGCGCATGCTCCATCGCCAGCAGCTCGTCGCCGGACACGTAGACCGTGATCTTGGCGTCGTGCTTCTGCCTGCCCGAACCACGGCGGTCGGCGTTGGCCCGCGCGAGCTGCCGCTCGTTGTGCCCGTTGCCGTTCTCCACGGCGGCGCCGGTGCCATTGCCCGCCGGTGCCGCGTCCTCGACGGTCGTGGACGGCACCAGGACAGGGCTGCTGGTTCGGCGGAAGAGCTCTGACGCACCCGGCAGGGATGCTCGCCTGCTCACCGAGCAATCACCTCTCGCGCCAGCGCGCGATATGCCGCCGCGCCGGCTGACCGCGGTGCCCAGCGAGTGATCGGCTCGCCGGCCACGGTGGTCTCAGGGAATCGCACAGTGCGGTTGATCACCGTATCGAACACGGTGTCCCCGAATGCCTCGACCACGCGCGCCATGACCTCCTTCGAGTGCAGGGTTCTCGGATCGAACATGGTGGCGAGAATCCCGGTGATATCAAGTTTGGGGTTGAGCCGCTCGCGCACCTTGTCGATGGTGTCGATCAGCAACGCCACGCCACGCAGACTGAAGAACTCGCACTCCAGCGGGATGATCACGCCGTCAGCCGCGGTGAGCGCGTTGACGGTGAGCAGCCCGAGCGACGGCTGGCAGTCGACTAGAACATAGTCGTAGTGGTCGATCACCGGTCGCAGGACCCTCAGCAACGTGTGCTCACGCCCGACTTCGGCGACGAGCTGCACCTCGGCGGCGGAGAGGTCGATGTTGCTCGGCAGCAGGGCGACGTTCTCGACGGAGGTCTGCCGGATGACGCCCTCGATGTCCACCGAGCGTTCCATGATCACGTTGTAGACGGTCTGATCCAGCTCGTGCGGCTGCACCCCGAGACCAACGGACAGCGCGCCCTGGGGGTCGAAGTCGACGAGCAGCACCCTGCGGCCATACTCGGCGAGCGCGGCCCCGAGGTTGATGGTGGAGGTGGTCTTGCCGACGCCGCCCTTCTGGTTGCACATCGCGAGCACCTGGGCGGGTCCGTGCCGATTGACGAGTGGCGGCTCCGGGATCTCCCGGCGCGGGCGGCCGGTCGGGCCGAGCTTCACCTTGCCGTCGCTGCCGGCCTTCTCCTCCGCCGCGGTCACGTCGTACTCCCCACTATCGCCGCCGGTTTCGGTTGCGATGCTCACCCGGCTCAGGCTGTCTGGAACGCGCCGTGCCGGTCGCTGGAAAGTCGACATGTGGCGAAAGCTCCTCGTTCGGCCATGGACGGGCGCCAGCCTATTCGGGCACGTCAAGCGGCAGCAATGCGGCTCGCCGGGCGCGAACGAGTACTTTCGACCCCTCAGCCGACCGCCCGGGGATGGGCCGTCGCGTACATCTCACGCAGAGTGTGCATCGTTATCAAAGTGTAAACCTGGGTTGTCGTGACCGAGGCGTGCCCCAGTAGTTCCTGCACCACCCGGACGTCCGCACCACCCTCGATCAGGTGGGTGGCGAAGGAATGCCGCAACGTGTGGGGCGAGACGCTCGCGGTGAGACCCGCGCGCTCGGCGGTGTCCTTGAGGACCTGCCACGCGCTCTGCCGCGACAGCCGCCCGCCCCGCACGTTGAGGAACACCGCGGGCGTACCACGGCCGCGTGCCGCGAGGTCGGGGCGCGCCCGCACCAGGTAGGCATGCACCGCGTCGAGCGCGGGCCGCCCGATCGGCACCAGCCGCTGCCGCCCGCCCTTACCGTCGAGCAGCACCGTCCGCTCGGTGTTGCCGATGTCGTCCAGATCCAGACCGACCGCCTCGGAGATCCGGGCGCCGGTGGAGTACAGCAGTTCCAGCAACGCGCGGTCGCGCAGGGGCCGCACACCGTCGGCCGCCGGCATGTCCAGCAACCGGAGCACATCCTGCACGGGCAACGCCTTGGGCAGGCGCCTGGCCGGGGCGGGCGGCCGGACCTCACGGGCCGGATCGTTCTCGGTGATGCCGTCGGCGTGGGCGAAGCGGTGCAGACCCCGCACGGCCACCAGCGCCCGCGCCGCCGACGAGGAGGCCAGCGGCCGGTGCTCGGCATCGCCTTCACGCAGTGCCACCCCGAACGCGGTGATGTGCTCGGGCCCGATGGCGGTGAAGTCGCCGACCCACGCCCCCTGCAGGTGTGCGGTGTAGCGCCGCAAATCGCGCGCGTAGCTGTCGAGCGTGTTGGCCGCCGTACCGCGCTCGACCATCAGATGGTCGAGATAGGCCGCCACCACCTGGCCCACCGGCACACGCGCCGCGCTCTCCACGCCCGACACTGTAGACGCCGCTGGCCACACATTTGGGTACCGTTGAGCCATGGCGAGCGATCCTGATCCGGAGCGGCTGCGCATCGGCACCGGCGAGCGGGAGGAAGCCTGCCGGGTGCTCAGCGATCACTTCGCCGAGGGCCGGCTCACGGCGGCCGAGTACGAGGAACGGGTGTCCAGCGCGCTGGCGGCGCAGACCCGGGCCGATGTCCGCCCGCTGTTCGAGGATCTGCCCGGCCCGCGGCCCACCTACCTGCTACCGCCCATCGAGCCGCGCCCCCACGTGCTGCCTGCGGCACCCGAGACAGCGCTGGCCGCGCCTGCCGGCGAATGGTCCGACCGCTCGAAGGTGGTCGCCGGGGTACTGCAGCTCGTCGTGCCGTTCGGGGTGGGCCGGTTCTACACCGGACACACCGGCATGGCCGTGGCGCAGCTCCTGGTCACCCTCTTCACGTTCGGCGTCGGCGCGCTCTGGTCCTGGATCGACGGGATCCTGTTACTAGTCAACGGCGGCCAGGACCGCGACGGCCGCCCCCTACGCGACTAGCGACCCGGCCTAGCGGGCGCGCGAGGCGAACGTGGTGGGGCGGTCGCGCCATGGCGCGTCGGCAGGCCGTGGCGTCGTTGTGCCGGTGAGCACGGCGTGCGCGGCGAGCACCCCGGCGACGGTCGCGCCGTTGACGATCTCGCCGGCGAACACCATCCGCACCGCCTCGGCGAGCGGCACGGTCGCGATCACCAGGTCGGCCTCCTCGTCGCCATGCGCCTGCCTGTCCACCGCGGTGAGGTCGCGCGCGAGGTACACACGCACCACCTCGTCGGTGAATCCTGGCGAGGCCGCGACATCGACCAGCGTGTCCCAGCGCCGCGCGGTCAGCCCGGCCTCCTCGACGAGCTCCCGGCGCGCGGTGTCCACCGGGTCCTCGCCGTCCTTGTCGAGCAGCCCGGCAGGCAGCTCCCACAGCCGGTCCCGCAGGGGGTGCCGGTACTGGTGGATGAGTGTGACGCCACCGCCGTCACCGACAGCGCACACCGCGACCGCACCCAGGTGCTCGACCACCTCGCGCCGCGCGATGTGACCGCCCGGCATCACGATCTCGTCGATCCGCAGCCCGACGACGCGTCCGATGTGGATGTCCTCAGAGGACACCACGGTGAAGTCATGGGTACCGGGCTCGCTCACCGGGCGCCCACCGGAGTTTCCGGCAGCTCGACGGGAAGGCGCTCAGCCGTGCGGTACAACACGGCGGCGCGCACGAACGCGTCGAACAACGGGTGCGGGCGGGTCGGCCTGCTCTTGAGCTCCGGGTGCGCCTGCGTGCCGACGAAGAACGGGTGGGCGTCCTTGGGCAGCTCGACGAACTCCACCAGCCGGTCGTCCGGCGAGGTGCCGGAGAACACCAGCCCCGCCGCGGCGAGCCGCTTGCGGTAGGCGTTGTTGACCTCATAGCGATGCCGGTGCCGTTCGGACACCTCGCGCGTGCCGTACGCCTCGGCCACCCGCGAGCCGGGCAGCAGCTTCGCCGGGTAGGCCCCGAGCCGCATGGTGCCGCCCATGTCCCGGTCCCCTGCGACGACGTCCTTCTGGTCGGCCATCGTGGAGATCACCGGGTTCGGCGTGGTCTCGTCGAACTCGGCCGAGTTGGCGTCGGTGATGTCAGCGAGACCGCGAGCGGCCTCGATCACCATGCACTGCAGGCCGAGGCACAGGCCCAGCACGGGTATCTTGCGGGTACGCGCGTAGTTGATGGCGCCGATCTTGCCTTCGATCCCGCGCACCCCGAATCCACCTGGGATCAGCACACCGTCCACACCGGACAGTGCGGCCGCGGCTCCGGCCGGGGTGGTGGCCTCGTCCGAGGCTACCCAGACGATGTCGACCTTGGCGCGGTGGGCGAACCCGCCTGCGCGCAGCGCCTCGGTCACCGACAGGTACGCGTCGGGCAGGTCGATGTACTTGCCCACGAGGGCAATGCGCACCGTCTCGGTGGGGTTGTGCACCCGGTCCAGCAGATCGCCCCACACTGTCCAGTCGACGTCGCGGAAGGGCAGCCCGAGCCTGCGCACCACGTAGGCGTCGAGCGCCTCGCGGTGGAGCACCTTCGGGATGTCGTAGATCGACGGTGCGTCGGGGCAGGCGACAACGGCCTCGGTGTCGACATCGCACATCAGCCCGATCTTGCGCTTGAGCTCCTCCGGCAGCTCGCGGTCGGCCCGGCACACCAGCGCGTCGGGCTGGATACCGATGTTGCGCAGTGCGGCGACGGAGTGCTGCGTGGGCTTGGTCTTCAGCTCACCCGACGGCGCGAGATAGGGCACCAGCGACACGTGCAGGAAGAAGCAGTTGTCCCGGCCGACGTCATGGCGGACCTGCCGGCACGCCTCGAGGAAGGGCAGCGACTCGATGTCGCCGACGGTCCCGCCGACCTCGGTGATCACCACGTCGGGACGCAGCCCGGTGCCGTCGGACTCGGCGACGGCCATGATGCGGGACTTGATCTCGTCGGTGATGTGCGGGATGACCTGCACGGTGTCGCCGAGGTACTCGCCGCGCCGCTCCTTGGCGATCACCGAGGAGTACACCTGCCCGGTGGTGACGTTCGCCGAGCCGGAGAGGTCGCGGTCGAGGAACCGCTCGTAGTGACCGATGTCGAGGTCGGTCTCAGCGCCGTCGTCGGTGACGAAGACCTCGCCGTGCTGGAACGGGTTCATCGTGCCAGGGTCGACGTTGAGATAGGGGTCGAGCTTCTGCATCGTGACCCGGAGTCCACGAGCGGTGAGGAGCTGCCCCAGGCTGGACGCCGTGAGCCCCTTACCCAGAGAGGAGGCGACGCCTCCGGTGACAAAGACGTACTTGGTTGTCCGCGGCTGAAGTCCCACGGGCTTCCACCTTATCCCACCTGTCCGCGATCGCGCCGCACGCCTCTGCACGCCCGCGTGGCGGCGACTGTGCGACAGTGAGTGCCGTGCCCGAGCAGAACTCCTGGACAGCACCCGTCGCCACGGACAAGGTCGAGGCCGTGGTCCGGGTTCCGGGGTCCAAGTCGATCACCAATCGCGCGTACGTGCTGGCCGCGCTGTCGGCGGGGCCGACATTGGTGCGCGAACCGCTCGACTCCCGCGACGCCCGGCTCATGCTGGCCGCACTCGCGGAGTTCGGGGCGACGTCGGAACACACCGGCGACGGCGTTCTGGTGCGCCCGCTGACGCAGGGTTCCGGCGAGGTGACGGTCGCGCTCGGCAACGCAGGCACCGTCGCCCGCTTCACCCCGCCGCTGGCCGCGCTGGGCGGCCGCACGGTCCACTTCGACGGCGACCCGGCCATCCGCCGCCGCCCGCTCGCTCCCCTCCTCGGTGCGCTGCGCGACCTGGGTGCGGACATCGACGACGCCGGACGCGGCGCCCCGCCGTTCACCGTGCGTGGGCAGGGCGGCCTGCGCGGCGGCGCGGTGGAGCTGGACTCCTCGGCGTCGAGCCAGTTCCTCTCGGCGCTGTTGCTGGCCGCGCCCGCCTTCGCGACGGGCGTCACCGTGCGGCTCACCGGGACACCGCCGAGTGAGCCGCACATCGCGATGACGCTGGACATGCTGCGCCGCTTCGGCGCCGCGCCGCAGCGGCACGGGGACGAGTTCCACGTGCCGCACACCGCACTGGAGCTTGGCGAGTACACCGTCGAGCCGGACCTGTCGACGGCGGCGCCGTTCGTCGTCGCACCGCTGGTGACGGGCGGCACCGTGCGGATCGCAGGCTGGCCGCGGGAGACGACACAGCCCGGCGACTGGTTGCGCAGCCTCGTCCGCGAGCTCGGCGGCGGCGTGATGCTCGACGACGCCGGCCTCACGGTCACCGGTACCGGCCAGGTGCGCGCCGCCACGCTGGACCTGCACGAGGTCGGCGAGCTGACCCCGGTGATCGCGGCGCTGCTGTGTCTCGCGGACGGCCCCTCGGTGATCTCCGGTGTCGCGCACCTGCGCGGGCACGAGACCGACCGGCTGGCAGCACTGGCCACCGAGCTCACCGCACTCGGCGGTGACGTCACCGAGACCGAGGACGGTCTGCGGATCCGGCCCTCGCCCCTGGATGCCGGCACCTTCCACACCTACGACGACCACCGGCTCGTGATGGCCGGTGCCGTGCTGGGCCTGCGGGTGCCGGGCGTCGAGGTGGAGAACCCGGCGACCGTGGGCAAGACGTTCCCCGGTTTCGTCGCGGCCTGGCAGGAGATGCTGGCGAACGCGTAACTCATCGGTTACGCTTTTGCCGTGGAAGCCGCCGCGGCCATCGCCGACCCCGTGCGCAGGGAGATCCTGATCCTGCTGCGCGAGACCGGCCGCACGGCGGGCGAGATCGCGGCGCACTTCGACATCAGCCGCCCCGCCATCAGTCGTCACCTGCGGGTGCTGCGGGAGGCCGGCCTGGTTCGCGCCGAACCCAGTGGGCGGGAACGGTTCTACGTACTCGACCCGGCACCGCTGGCCGAGCTCGCCGGCTGGCTGGCCCAGTTCGACAGCTCCGGCGGCTGGGAGCAGCGGCTGGACGCACTCGAAACCGAGGTCTACCGCACCCGCCGGGAGCGGCGCGGGCAGGCACCGATCCGGCAACCGAGGAAGGACACTGCATGACCCCGAATCCCACAGGCAGGCTCCTCCGCACGTCCGGCGGCTACGACCTGGTGCTCACCCGCACGTTCCGCGCCCCCATCGAGGACGTGTGGGCGAGCGTCACCGAGTCCGAGCGCACGGCCCGCTGGTTCGGCCCGTGGAAGGGTGCGGCCGCACCGGGCAACACCATCCAGGTCCAGCAGGTGTTCGAGGAGGGCACGCCGTGGTCCGACATGCGCATCGACGCCTGCGAGCCCCCGCGGCGCCTGGCCCTGTCGACGACCGACGATGCCGGCGCCTGGCGGATCGAGCTGCAGTTGGCCGAACAGGACGGCACGACGGAACTGCGGTTCGTGCAACACCGCGAGTCGACCGAGGGCGTCGGCGAGATCGGCCCCGGCTGGGAGTACTACCTCGATCTGCTCGTCGCCGCACGCGAGGGAACGGCGCTGCCGGACTTCGACGACTACTACCCGGCTCAGAAGCCCTACTACGAGGCGCTGCCGCCGCAGGATTGAGAACCGGTGGGGTCGTCAGCCGCCCTGCTGGTTCACACCGGGCGCGGGGCCCTGGGCATTGCCGGCGACCCCGTACCGGCCCGCGTCGCCCTCGAGCTGTTCACGCAGCGCCAGGACCGTGACAATGCGGCCCGCCTCCGTGTCGACATTGTCCACAGTAGACAAGACGGAGGTGATCGAGGTGTCCGAGCGTGCGACACCGATCGCCCCGCTTCCCTCGGCCGACGACGGGGCACCGGCGAGCACCACACCGGCGCCGGAACGGTCGAACTGCGCGGCGAACCGCGCCAGGGTCGCGGCCCTGTCCCCCGCGCCATCACCGCTGGCCTTGCCGCCGGTCAGGACCACGGCGAGCTGGGCAGGCCGCACGTCCTGGCTCGGCTTCACGAAACCGCCATCGGCGAGGCCGGCGATCGCGGCGGTCAGCTCGGCCGACGACGACTGCGGCTGCGCGTCGTCCCTGTCCAACAGCAGCACGGATCCCAGCAGCGCACCTGCCAGCGTGCCAGGGTCTCCCGCGGTCGGGAACTGCGCACCGGCCGGTTGCAGCCGGGTCACCACCTCGCGCAGCTGGTCGGCTCTGGCCGGGTCGGCGAATGCCTCGGTCAGCTGGAGCTCACCGGTCACCGACGCGCCGGCCCTGCCGATCAGGTCCTTGAGCGTGTCCCGGTCGGCGGGCCGGGCGTCCTCGGTGGTGACGAGCACGACCGAGCGCCGGTCGAGCAGACCGGCCACCACCGTGTCGCCCACGGACCCGGCGAAGGCGTCCGCGTCGGACAACCGTGCCGACAGCGCGTTGCGCTCGGCCTCGAGGTCGGACACCTGCCGGGCCAGCTCGCCCCTCTCGTCGGACAGCCCGGACAGCAACGTCCCGTTCAGTGCCGTGGAGCCGAGTACGACACCGATCGCGAGCGCGAGGAAGGCCGCCGCGATGGAGACGATGTGGTACCTCAGAGAGATCACGTGAAGAGCCCCTTGACCCAGTCGACAAAGGAATTCCAGGCGTCCCGGATCCCGTCGAGGTAGACCTCGCCGACATCGGACACCAGCAGAGCCGCGGCCACAACGGCGAGCGCGGCGAGCACGAGCAGCACCACCGCACCGAGCGAGACGCGGCTGCGGTGCAGTGTGGCGACGGCCTTGCCGTCGACCAGCTTGGTCCCGAGCTTGAGCCGGGTGAGAAACGTGGAGGGGTTCGACCCGGAGCGGCCGTGGTCGAGGAACTCGCGCAGGGTGGCCTGGAAACCCACCGTGACGACCAGGCTCGCGTCATGCGCGTCGGCGAGCAGCAGGGCGAGGTCCTCGGCGTTGCCCGACGCGGGGAACGTCACCGCGCCGATGCCGAGGTCCTGGATGCGCTCGACGCCGGGAGCGTGCCCGTCCGGCTGCGCGGGCACGACCACCTCGGCACCCGCCTTCAGGGTGTCGGCCTGGACTCCGCTGGGGTCTCCGACGATCACATCGGGGGTGTAGCCCTGCGCCCGCAGGGTGTCGGCGGCGGCATCCACCCCGATGAGCACCGGGCGATGTTCGGCGATGTACTTCTTGAGCTTGCGCAGATCCTCGGCGTGCCCGTTGCCGGGAGCCACGACGAGGACGTGACGGTCACGCAGCGGGATCCGCAGCTCGGGCACGCCGACGCCGTCGAGGATGAGCGTGCGCTCGCGGCGCAGGAACTCGATGGTGTTGGCCGAGAACGCTTCGAGCTGCGTCGACATGCCGGCCTTGGCCTCGATCATCTGGTCGGCGATGGTCTCCGGGGTCTGCACGGTCCCCGAGGCGATCTTGTTCTCGCCGAGGTAGACGACTCCGTCGAGCACGCGCATCCGGCTGCCGTCCTTGACCCGCCGCAGCACCTCGTTGCCCACGTTGTCGATGAGCGGGATACCCGCGCCGACAAGGATTTCCGGACCGAGATTGGGAAACCTGCCCGAAATGGACGGTGCCGCGTTGACGACCGCGACGACCTCGGCCTGCACGAGCGCGTCGGCTGTCGACCGGTCCAGGTCGATCTGGTCGAGCACAGCGATGTCACCGGGCCCCACCCTGCGCAGCAACTCCCGGGTGCGCCGATCGACCCGGGCGATTCCGTTCACCCCGGGCAGCTCCTCCTTGGTTCGCGCGAGTAGGCCGGTGAGCTTCATGAGCCGATACTGACAAACGGGCGCGCGAAAAATCCCGCGCCACGCCGGAGGGGGCCGGGCGAATAGCGTCCGCTGTGCCGGGCTCCACAGCAGACGGTCACGATTGCTTGCGGTTCCCCGACTTTTTCTTGCTACCGCGACGAGATGTCACCTTTTCGGGTGCTTTCTTGAATTCTTCGGCGGCGCCCAGTAGCTCCTCGGCATGCGCGCGGCCTGTTTCGGTGCCGTCGAGCCCGGCGAGCATCCTGGCCAGCTCCGCCACCCGCTCGGACTGGGCGAGCACGGTCACACCACTGCGGGTGATCCCGGCGGACGTGCCCTTGTCGACGACCAGATGGCGGTCGGCGAATGCGGCCACCTGCGGCAGGTGGGTCACGACCAGCACCTGGTGGCTGCGCGCGAGCGTGGCGAGCCGCTTGCCGATCTCCACCGCCGCCCGGCCACCCACTCCGGCGTCGACCTCGTCGAACACCAGCGTCTGCACGGTGTCGGCGTGCGCGAGCACGACCTCGATGGCGAGCATGACCCGGGAGAGCTCACCACCGGAGGCGGCCTTGTGCACCGGCAGCGGCTGCGCGCCAGGGTGCGCTTTCAGCAGCAACTCCACCTCGTCGACGCCGTCGGCGCCTGCGTGCACGAGTGTGCCGTCGACCCGCAGCGCATGCGGATCGCCCTGCTCCGCCGGACGGCTGCCGACGGTGAGCTCGATCTGGGCCTGTCCCATGGCGAGCCCCGCGAGCTCGGCGGTGATCTCCCCGGCCAGGGTGGTGGCCGCCGCGGACCGTGCGGCCGACACGCCTGCGGCGTGCCCGGCCAGTTCCGCGGCCAGCTCGTCGCGGCGCGCGGCGAGCTCGGCCAGTGCCTCGTCGGAGGTGTCCATGGTGGCCAGCCGCTCGCGCGCGTCCTCGGCCCACGCGAGCACACCATCGACGTCCGCGGCGTACTTGCGGGTGAGCTTCTTCAGCTCGGCCTGCCGCGCGAGGATCTGTTCGAGACGTTCCGGGTCGGCGTCGAGCGTCTCCAGATACCCGGCGAGCTCGGTACCGACGTCACCGAGCAGCACCTCGGCCTCGGCCAGCCGCGGTGCGAGCTCCCGCAGTGCGCCGTCCTCGGCGCCGGAAAGCCGCCTGCGCGCCTCCGCGATCAGGCCGAGCGCACCCGGCTGGTCGGGATCGCCCTCGGCGGACCCGGTGACGGCCGCGCTCGCGACGCTGGCCGCGGAACGCAGTTCGTCGACCGCGGCGAGCCGTTTGATCTGTTCGGTGAGCTCGGCGTCCTCGCCGGGCTCCGGTGCGACGGCCTCGATCTCGGTGAGCCCGTGCCGCATGAGGTCGGCCTGCTGCGCCAGTTCGCGGGAACGGCTGGAGCGTTCCGCCAGCTCGGTGGCCACGGCAAGCCACTCCTGCCGCACGCGGCGGTATTCGGTGAGCGGCGCCGCGACCGCCGCACCGGCGAACCGGTCGAGCACGGCCCGCTGCTCGGCGGGCCGCAACAGGCGCAGCTGATCGTTCTGCCCGTGCACGGCCAGCAGTTGTTCGGACAACTCGGCCAGGACACCGACGGGCACCGAGCGCCCTCCGAGGTGGGCACGCGAGCGCCCGTCCGCGCTCACCGAGCGCAGGGCGATGACGCTGCCGTCCTCGTCGATGTCGGCTCCGGCGTCGGTGACGATCCGGATGGCCTGCTCACCGGTGACGCTGTCGAAACGCCCCTCGACGGTCGCCTTCGCGGTGCCGGTCCGGACCTTGGACGCCTCCGACCGGCCACCCGACAGCAGGTGCAGACCGGTGACGACCATGGTTTTGCCCGCGCCGGTCTCCCCGGTGACCACGGTGAATCCCGGGTGCAGTTCGAGCAGGGCGTCGTCGATGACCCCGAGGCCCTGAATGCGCATCTCGGCCAGCACGCCACCACCGTAGCGGCACCCGCCGACACTCTGCGGGCGCCTCGCGTCAGGAAGGTTCGGCGCGCCGGGTACCACGCCGGTCGTGGCGTTCCCGCCAGCTCTTCACCGGCAGGGAGAACTTGTGGACGAGGCGGTCGGTGAACGGCCCGTCCGACAGGCGGGCCAGCCTGACCGGGATCCGCCCGGCGACAACGGTGACCCGCGCGCCGGGGACGAGTTCGATGTGCCGCAACCCGTCGCAGGTCAGCACCGCGGGCGAGCCATCCGGATCGACCTGCACGGTGATCACCGAGTTCCGCGACACCACCAGCGGCCGGGAGAACATCGCGTGCGCGTTGCTCGGCACGACCAGCAGCGCCTCGACCTCCGGCCACACCACGGGCCCGCCTGCGGAGAAGGCGTACGCCGTCGAGCCGGTCGGCGTCGAGCACAGCACCCCGTCGCAGCCGAACGACGACACCGGCCTGCCGTCGACCTCGATCAGCGCGTCGAGGATCCGCTCGCGAGAGGACTTCTCGACGCTCGCCTCGTTCAACGCCCACGTCTCGGCGATGACTCTGTCGCCGAGAGTCACGGTGACGTCGACGGTCATCCGCTCCTCGATGCGGTAGCGGCCCTGCACGACCCGTTCGACGGTCTCCGCGAGCGCGTCGGAGTCGGCCTCGGTGAGGAAGCCGACCCTGCCCAGGTTCACGCCGAGCACCGGCACGCCCGCGGGCCTGGCCAGCTCGGCGGCCCGCAACAGGGTGCCGTCGCCACCGAGGACGAGCAGGAGCTCCGCGCCCTTGGCCGGATCCGACTCGGGTGCCACGATCGTGCAAGGCATGTCGTCGTTCGGTGCGATGAGCTCGCGGACCTCACCGTCGATGACGCGCAGCCAGATGCCGGCCGCGGCCAGCCGGGCGGCGACCGCTCTGGCGGCACCCCGGGTGGCGTCCCGGTCCGGATGAACCACGAGGAGCACTTCTCGCGTGTCGCAGGGTTCGGTCACGACGGCCCTTCCTGGACGGCGGTGCGCACCAGTTCCTCGACGTCGACATCAGCGGTGCCGGCGGTGGTGTCCCGCCGGAGCCACGCGAAGTACTCGACGTTGCCCGATGGCCCTGGCAGGGGGCTCGCCACCACACCCGACGTGTGCAGCCCGAGCGTGGCGGCCTCGGCGAGCACGTCGAGGACGGCCTGCGCCCGCAGCTCGGGATCGCGAACGACCCCGCCGCTGCCAAGGCGTTCTTTGCCGACCTCGAACTGCGGTTTGACCATCGGCAGCAGATCGGCCCCCTCGGCCGCGCAGGCGGCCAGTGCGGGCAGTACGAGCCGCAGCGAAATGAACGACAGGTCCGCCACCACGAGGTCGACCTGCCCGCCGATCTGGTCTGGCGTCAGGTTGCGAACGTTGGTCTTGTCGAGCACGACCACCCGGTCGTCGGTCTGCAGCCGCCAGTCGAGCAGCCCGCGCCCCACGTCGGCGGCGACCACCGTGCTCGCGCCTTCCCGGAGGAGGACGTCGGTGAAGCCCCCGGTGGAGGCACCCGCATCGAGACAACGCTTGCCACGGACGGACAAACCGCGTCGGCCGAACTCCTGCAGCGCCCCGAGCAGCTTGTGCGCTCCACGCGAGGCCCAGCCCGGGTCGTCGCCGGTGCGCACCACGATCGCGACATCCGATTCGACCCCGCTGGCGGGTTTGCTGGCCACCATCCCGCGCACGGTTACCTTGCCCTCGCTGATGAGCGAGCTGGCGTGGTCCCTTGACCGCGCCAGTCCGCGGCGCACGAGTTCGGCATCCAGGCGCGCCCTGCGCGGCATCGCTAGACCTTGTCGATGCTGGACAGCGCGACGGCCAGCTCGGTGTGCACCGCGTCGAACCGTTCGACGTGCTCGGCCGGTGGCAGGTCGTCGAGTGCGTCGAGTCCGACGATCGCCTCGTCGATCCCTGCGCGCGGGTCGGTGACCTGCGACGAAGGGCCGGGCAGGCCAGGCGGTGGCCCAGGAACCGGCCGCGGTGCGGAGTTCATGTGTTCGTGCACCCCACAACGCTATCCGATCTGTCCGGGTGGCGTGACTGTCAGCTCAGGCCGAGCTCCGCGAGCGCACCGGCGGTCGGCTCGTCCGCTGCCCGCACGGCTGTCACGCCGTGCCGCCACGCGGCGTCGCAGAGGGCCCGGAGCAGCTCGATCCCGTCGCGTCCCCCGTCACTCGCAGCGATCAGGCCCGTCCCGGCCGGCTCGACCCGCCAGCCCGGCCGTGGCCCGATCTCGAGCTCGTCGGCCTTACCGGTGAGCATGCTGAGGTCCGCGGCGACGTACCGCGGTCGTTCGGCCGGCACGGCGTGGAGCAGGTCCGCGGGGGTCGAGACCCCGGTCAGCACCAGCAGTGCGTCCATGCCTGCGGCCACGGCTCCGGCGATGTCGGTGTCGAGGCGGTCGCCCACGACCAGCGGGCTCCGCGCCTGCGCCGACGCGGCGGCGGCACGGAAAAGCGGGGGCTGCGGTTTGCCCGCGACGATCGGTTCGCGGTCGGTCGCCGCGCGCAGCGCCGCGACCATCGCGCCGTTGCCCGGCAGCAGCCCCCGTTCGGTCGGGAGGGTGACGTCGTTGTTGCACGCCACCCATATCGCGCCGGAGCGGATGGCGATACAGGCCTCGGCGAGATCCGCCCATCCGGTCTTCGGGGAGTGCCCCTGAACGACCGCGACCACCTCGTCGCCGATCTTGCGGACCGAGCGCAGCCCGGCACCGTCCACCTCGGCCGCCAGCGAGCCGGTGCCGACGACGAGGACGTTCGCCCCAGCAGACAGCCGTTCCCGCAGCACGTGCGCCGCCGCCTGTGCGCTCGTGCTGACCTCCGCCGGCGCGGCGGGCACGCCGACCGTGCGCAGGTGCTCGGCGACGGCATCGGGAGCCTTGGACGCGTTGTTGGTGACGAACCGGACGGGCGTGCTGCGCTCCCTGGCGCGGCCGATCGCCTCGGCGGCGCCGGGGATGGGCCGTGCGCCGTGGTAGACGGTGCCGTCGAGGTCGAACAGGAGGGCGTCGTGCCGGTCCAGCAGCGCGGCGTCACTCACCGGCCAGCTCCGCCGCTCGCTCGGCCGCGTCCGTCTCCTCCTCGGTGTCGGCCTCTGTGGCGTGCAGGAACCAGCGCACTGCCTCGTCCTTGCGGTCGGCGGCCGCGAGGTTGTCGGCGTAGGCGTAGAACAGTCGCGCGCTCCACGGCTCGCGGCGTTTCGGGTCCAGGTCGTCACTCTGCAGCGCCACGACGGCCGCGTCCAGCTGACCGAGGTCGCGCCGGGCTCCTGCCGCCACGATCCGCAGCTCCACGGCGACATCCTTCGGCAGGCTCGCCATGTCGGTTTCCTTGGCGATGTCCAGTGCCCGCTCCGGACGGCCCACAGCGCGTTCCGCATCGGCGATGACGGCCACGTGAGCATCGGTGCGGGTCATCCGGCGAACCGCGCGCAGTTCCGTCAGCGCCTCGGACCACTTGCCGGCGTGGTACGCGACGAGCCCCACTGCCTCGCGGATGATCGGAATCCGGGATGCCATCGATTTCGCATACTTCGCGTGGGCGAGCGCTGCTTCCGGGTCTTCGTCGATGAGCATGCCGGCCGCCACGAGGTGCCTGCCGATCCGCTCGGCGAGGTCCTTCGGCAGTGACCGCAGCTCACGGCGCGCGTCGGCGTCGAGGTCGTCGAACTGGATGTCCTCTGGCAGTTCGGGTGCTTCCAGCAGTTCCCGCGCGACGGCTTCGTCGCTGCGGTCCGGCCGCGGCTTGTGCCGCGGCTTGTCGTCCCCGGGGCGGTCGTAGCTGCGCGAGCGGCCCTCGCCGGAGGGACGGTCACGCTGCGGGCGATCGTCCTGCCGGGGCCGGTCATCGCGCGATTGCCGATCGTGCCGCGGACGGTCGTCACGCCGGGGGCGATCGTGACCACGGGAGCGGTCCTCGCCCGAGGAACGGTCGTACCGTGGACGATCGTCACGCTGCGGCTTGTCGTCGCGCCGAGGGCGGTCATAACGCGGGCGGTCATCCCGCTTGGAACGGTCATCGCGCTGGCCGCGGTCGTCTCGGCGGGGCCGGTCGTCACGCCAGGAATGATCGTGCCGCGGGCGGTCGTCCCGCCGGCCACCGCCAGCACGGTGGGGCCGACCCTCATCGCGGGCACGGTCGTCGCGCCTAGGCCGGTCATAACCGCTGGAGCGGCCCTCACCGGAGGAACGGTCGTAACGCGGGCGATCGTCCCGCCGGGGGCGGTCCTGACCGTGGGAGCGGCCCTCGCCCGAGGAGCGGTCGTAACGCGGCCGGTCATCGCGTCGTGAGCGGTCGTCGCGCCCGGGCCGGTCATAACCGCGGGAACGGCTTTCCCCGGAGGAACGCGGGCGATCGTCCCGTCCGGAGCGGTCATCGCGCCATGGCCGATCCTGGCCCCGCGAGCGGTCGTCGCGCGAGGGGCGGTCGTAACGTGGCCGGTCATCGCGTCGCGGCCGGTCATCATGCTGGCCGCGGTCGTCTCGGCGCGGCCGGTCGTCCCGCCAGCCACCCCCGGGACGGTCGGACCCACCCTCATCCCGGCGCGGCCGGTCGTCGCGGCGCTCGAACGGCCTGCCATCACGACCCGTCTTCTTCCCGCCCCACGAACGATCGTCCCGGGACGCGCCGCGGCCGCCGGACGAACCGGTACGCCTGTCGTCGAACCGGCCACTGCCCCGCTTACCGCTCGGGTCACGGCCGTGGCTGCCGGCCCCGCTCTTACCGGAGTTCCGGTGTTGCGGTCGAGCGGACTCGCCGTTCTTACCGGAGTCCCGCCGACCGAACTCGGACACGTGTCCTCCCACTGTGCTGCTGTTATTGATGTAGACATGACGAAGGCCCGTTAGAGCCGGTCAACAGACCAACTCTAACGGGCCTCCCCGAAGTTTTGTTCGGCGGTGTCCTACTCTCCCACACCCCCACGGGTGCAGTACCATCGGCGCTGGCAGGCTTAGCTTCCGGGTTCGGAATGGGACCG